>CAMLIL010000125.1 GCA_946480015.1 uncultured Oxalobacteraceae bacterium
GTCTGCCCGATTACCTGCGCCTGTGGGCGGCGCGCGAGTTCGGCGCCGCTCATGCCGCGGACATCGCCGACATCGTCGCCACATACGCCAAGTACAACGGCCGGCGCCGGCCCGAGATGCTGGAGCCGGGCACCTACAGCCTGATCAACTACAACGAGGGCGAGCGCATTGTCAGCCACTACAATGCCCTGGCCGCGCGCGCCGACAGGATCGCCGCCGCGCTGCCGGCCGAGCGCCGCGACGCCTTCTTCCAGCTGGTGCAGTACCCGGTCAAGGCCAGCGCGGTGGTCAACGAAATGTACATCGCGGCCAACCGCAACAGGCTGTATGGCGCGCAGGGCAGGGCGTCGACCAACGACCTGGCGGCGCGCGTGCGCGCGCTGTTTGGCCAGGATGCCGAACTGACCCGCCGGTATCACCAGGACATCAGCGGCGGCAAATGGAATCACATGATGTCCCAGACCCATCTGGGCTACACCTTTTGGAACGAGCCTCCGCGCAACGTCATGCCGGCGGTGGCGGAGATCCAGACCACCCGGGCGGCCGAGATGGGGGTGGCGGTGGAGGGGGCGGAGCAGGTCTGGCCGCGCTGGGGCAATGCCAACCTGGCCCTGCCGGCGCTCAATCCCTTCGACCGCCAGGCGCGCTTCATTGAAGTGTTCAACCGCGGCGAGCAGCCGTTCGACTTCAAGATCACCTCCAGCGAGCCGTGGGTAACGCTCAGCCAGAGCGGCGGCAGCGTGCAGCGCGAGCGGCGCATCGATGTCAACGTGCGCTGGGCCGACGTGCCGCCCAAGGCCGAGTCGGCGATGCTGACGGTGACGGGGCCGAACGGCGCGCGCGCCCAGGTCAAGGTGCCGCTGCAGCAGGTGCGCACGGTCAGCGCTGCTCCCGGCACTTTCGTCGGCACGGGGGGCGTGGTGTCGATCGAGGCGGCGCACTATGGCCGCGCGGTGGCGCCGGAGGGGCGGCAGTGGCAACTCGTACCCGACCATGGCCGCACCGGATCGGGCATGATCACCTTGCCGGTCGACGCACCGGCGGCAGGGACGGGCGCCGCCGACGCGATGCGGCTGGAATACCCTGTCCATGTTTTCGAGAGCGGCAAGGCACGCTTGCAGGTGACCCTGGCGCCCACGCTCAAGTATCAACCCGGGCAGGGCATGCGCTACGCCGTCTCGATCGACGACGAAGCGCCGCAGATCGTCAACGTCCACGCCGACGGATCGGAAGCGCATTGGGCGCGCATCGTCAGCGATGGCGCGGCGGTGTTCACGACCACGCATGTCCTGGCCCGCCCGGGTGCGCACACGCTCAAGTACTGGGCCATCGATCCGGGACTGGTGCTGCAGAAGCTGGTGCTGGACATGGGCGGCATGAAAGCCAGCTACCTCGGGCCGCCGGAGAGTCCGCGCATTGAATAGCGCCGCTACGCCGAACGCGCCGGCATCGCTTCGAACGCTGCCGCGATTGCCGCGCGCAAGGGCTTGGCCTGCAGCTTGTCGTCGTAAGGCGTGCCGCGCATCGGCAGGCCGTCCTTGCGCGGCGCTTCGTACCAGTCTTTCAGCCAGCTTACGTGGTCGGCCATGCCCCACATGAGAAAATCCGTCACTTGCCGGTAGCTGAGCGTCAGGTCCAGGTAGTCCTTGGCCAGCGCGGCCACGCCGGCGTCGCGCCTGGCGATGTCTGCGGGTAGCTCACGGTCGTTGACGTCGAACTCGGTGATCAGCAGCCGGTAGCCCATGCCGGTGACTTCATCGAGGAACTTGCGCCATTCGAGCGCCTGGCTGCTGCCGTCCTTGACGTCGTCCCACGAGCCGATATGGCTTTGCAGGCCGACCGCATCGACCGGCGTGCCCTTGTCTTTCAGCGCATGCAGGAGCCTGAGCACGCCGGCGCGGTGCCTGGCGCTGCCGGCGTCCCCGCGCATGTAGTCGTTGTAGACCAGCTGGGCGTGCGGGGCGTGTTCCCTGGCCGCGCGGAAGGCCAGGTCGACCGTCTCGAGCGGGCCCAGACGCTCCGTGAACACGTTCTTGCGCATCCGGCCGTCGGCCGGATCGACCGCTTCATTGACCACGTCGTAACTGTAGATGTCGCGGCCATAGTGCTCGCAGACAGTCCTGATGTGTTGGGTCAGTAGGCGCTCGGCTTCGCGCTGCGGTTGCGCGCCGAAGTCGTATTGCTTGACCCATCCGGGCAGCCACTTGGCCGGCGTCCAGAGCAGGCAATGTCCGCGGATCTGCAAACCTTCGCTTTTGGCCCATTGGACCATCTCGTCGGCGGGACGCAAGTTGAGCTGCCCCTTGCGCGGTTCCTGCGCCTGCCACTTGGTTTCGTTTTCGCAGACGATAACACCGCACTCGCGCAGGATGAGGGCGCGATAGGCGGGGTCGCCGAAGCGGTCGGGGGCGTTGGCGATGGCGTTGCCGACCCGCAGGCCCTTGCGTTTGCCGAGCTCTTTCAGACTGGGTTCGGGCGCGGCGGCGAAGCTCGCGGGCAGGGCGCTCGCTCCGGCCAGCAGGGCCAGTGCCTGGCGGCGTGTGGTGGTCATCGGGCCTCCTTATCCGTTACCTGGGGCGAATGGGAAGCTGCGCGCCTTGTAGGCGTCCAGCGGCAGTGGCGGCGCTTTCGCGCCGACGGGCAGGGGCCGCTTCGATATCGATTGGAAGTAGGCCACGCTGGCGTCGCGCCACCATTGGGCTTCTTCGACCTGTTTTGCCAGGCGCTGGGCGATGTCGTCGTAGCGGCGCTCGTCGATGAGGGGCTTGAGCGCGCGCCAGCGCTCCTGCATTTCCCTGGCCTGGCTTACGCCGCTGTCGTAGCGCAGCACCAGTTCGTCCCACAGGGTGCGGCCTGACGCCATCCTGTAGTCCCACGGCAGGTGGTGGAACCAGAGCAGATATTTTTCGGCAGTGGTGCGCGGGTCGGCGTACTGGCGCGCCAGCTCGGGCGCGTACTGGCCGATGGCGCCGCTGCCGCCGGCGCCGCGGTCGAAACCGATCCCGCCGGCGTCGGCGCGGTGGTAGTAGGCCGGGTTCCATTCGGGCCGTTTGAGATCGGCCACCCAGGGCGCGGGTCCGTGGTGGTGGCCGGTTCCCATCAGGTGGTGCAGGCCGAGCGGGGTCATGTAGTTGACCACCGCTTCGCGCGACATCATCAGCAGGTCGGTAATGGGTTCGGCCACGCGGGCGTCGGGCGCAAAGGTCTGCCGCGCCCATTCAAGGGCGATGGCGCGCGCCGAGCCTTGCGGGTCCCAGGCCAGGCGGCCGAAGGCATACCAGTTGGCCTGGTCGAAGTGCGAGCCGCTCCAGGTGCGGTCGCTGCCGATGTTGGCCACGCCGGCCATGCCGGACAGCCGTTCGCCGGCCAGCAGCCTGGCGACGGTGGCGTTGTTGCCGGGCCGGGTGTCGCTGGCGAGGACTTCTTCGTACAACTGGCCCAGGTAGGCGGTGTGGGTGGCGAAGCCCAGGTATTCTTTGGTGATCTGGAATTCCATCATCAATGGGGTGCGTGGCATGGCGCCGAACAGCGGGTGCACCGGCTCGCGCGGCTGAAAGTCGATCGGGCCGTTCTTGACCTGCACGACGACATTCGGGGCGAAGGCGCCGTCGAGCGGCTTGAACTGGTCGTAGGCCTGCCTGGCACGGTCGGCCGGCTGGTCGTCGGCATAGACGAAGGCGCGCCACATCACCACGCCGTTGTGCGCGGCGAGCGCGCGGGCGAGCATGTTGGCGCCTTCGGCGTGGGTACGGTGATAGTCCTGCGGTCCGGGCTGGCCTTCGGAGTTGGCCTTGACCAGAAAGCCGCCGAAGTCGGGGATGGCACGGTAAATCTCGTCGGCCTTGCGCGCCCACCATGCCGCTACCGCCGGGTCGAGCGGGTCGGCGTTGCTGGTGTCGCCCAGTTCGAGCGGCGTGGACCAGCGTACCGAGAGGTAGACTTTGATGCCGTACGGGCGCAGCACGTCGGCCAGGGCGGCGCTCTTGGCGATGAAGGCGGGACTGAGCACCGCGGCCTTGGCGTTGACGTTGTTGAGCAACGCGCCGTTGATGCCGATGGAGGCGTTGGCGCGGGCGTAGTCGACATAGCGGCGCTCGCGGATGTCGGGCAAGAGCCACCAGTTCCAGATCGATTCGCCGGCGTATCCGCGTTCGACCGTGCGGTCCAGGTTATCCCAGTGATCCAGCACGCGCAACTGCAGGGCGGGGCTGGCGCGCTGGTCGAGCGTGTCCAGGCGCACCCCGCTGGTGGCCGCGCGCAGCCAGGCAAAGCTTCCGTATAACAGGCCGATGTCGCTGTTGGCGGCGATCAGCGTGACCCGATGGCCATCGATGCGCGTCGAGCGCAGCACATAGCCTTCGCGTCCAAGTGCGCCGAGCCTGAGGCCGAGCGCGCCGAGCGCCGGCAGGGAGGCGGGCGTGGCCAGCACCAGCGCGCCGTCGCGCACCTGGCCGGTAATCGGTGGGCTTTGGCCGAGCATGCCTGCCAGGCCGCGCCGCAGTTCGGCCAGCGCCGCCTGCCTGGTGGGCGAGGCCTGGCCAGGCGCGACGATGGCACTGGCGTGGGCGCGCAGCGCCTTGTGCGCGGCCTGCGCCACCGGCCTGTACCGCAGCCACAGGTCGTATCCGTCTTCCTCGGCTGCCCGGCCAGCCCCGTGCGTGGCCACCAGCATGGCGGCCAGCAGCCAGGCTGCAATTTTGTTCATCCCGTTTCCCGCGTCTGTATGTGATAGCGCAATCTTGCCACTGCCATCGCTCTTGTGGCGGCGTTTTCTCTCAGTGTGGTAAAGCGGAAACACCGGGTCGCCTCCAGATCGGTTCCTGATTTGTTTGATAGCGCAACCTTTTTAGTGTGTCATAGGGGAGACCGGCACGTTGGTGCGGTGTGCCGACATTTCTCTACCATTTCTATAACATCGTTTGACAATGCACGCATTGTCGAATTACACTCGATTGGTCGCGCTATCATTTCAGCGTGACGCGCGACGCCCTCTCAATCTGTCCATTTTCCAAGCTTCCCAACCGATGATTTCTCAGCCGACAATCAGCCCAGCCTCTTCCGATGTGCCAACCATGGCCGATGTCGCCAAACTGGCTGGCGTATCGCCGATGACGGTGTCGCGGGTGATGAACGATAAGGATTCGGTGCGGGCCAAGACGCGCGAGAAGGTGTACGCGGCCGTGGCCGCCCTTAATTACTCGCCCAACCAGGCCGCCCGCCGTTTGGCCGGGTCCAAGCCGGTACGCATTGGGTTTCTATACAGCAACCCCAGCGCCGGTTATCTGAGCGAATTCCTGGTCGGCCTGCTCAATCAGGCCAGTTTGAACAACACCCAGCTGCTGGTGGAAAAGTGCGAGGCGGGCGACCACGAGCAGGCGCACGCCGAGCGCCTGATTGCCAACGGGGTGGACGGCATCATCCTGCCGCCGCCGCTGTGCGACGTGCCGCTCATCATCGACGTCATCGCCAAGGCCGGCATTCCGGTGGTGGCGGTGGCCTGCGGCCTGCCCGACCGGCGCGTGTCGGCCGTGAGCATCGACGACTACCAGGCCGCTTACGTCATGACCTCGCACCTGATCGCGCTGGGCCATCAGCGCATCGGCTTCGTGATCGGGCATCCGAACCAGACCGCCAGCGCGCGCCGCCTGGCCGGTTTCAAGGCGGCCATCGCCGAGAAAAACGGCGATACCTCGCCCGATCTGATCGAGCAGGGCTTGTTTACCTACCGCTCCGGCCTGGATGCGGCCGAGCGCCTGCTCGGCCTGGAACAGCGTCCCACCGCGATTTTCGCCAGCAATGACGACATGGCCGCGGCGGCCGTGGCCATCGCCCACCGCCTCGGCCTGGACGTGCCGGGCGACCTGACCGTGGCCGGTTTCGACGATACCGCGCTGGCCACGACGATCTGGCCGGAACTGTCGACGGTACGCCAGCCGATTGCGGAAATGGCCGAAATCGCATTGCAGGCACTGGTGCGCCAGATTCGCGCGCGGCGCGAGGGCGTGACCGAACCGCCCCAGCACCAGGTGATGGATTTCGCCCTGATCCGGCGCCAGTCCGACGCTGCGCCGCGCATGCGCCCGCCGATCCGGCTCGGCAGTGGCACCTGAGCAATTTGTTGTAAATACCTTATCGGGTGTAACCCTTGCCCAGAATCATTCTATAACTTGGTGATTTTCGTAATTGCGGTGCTGCCGGTCACATCGGAAAATGAACTGTGTGTTCGACCGTTAGGGACTTGCAAAAAAAATAATTAAAGGAGACGGGTAAAAATGAGTATGCAACGTAGGCGATTCCTGACGTCGATTGGTAGTGTGGCCGGCCTGAGCGCTTTCCCGGCCGTCAATGCCCTGGCCGCGGCCACCACCCCGCTGTACAAGAATCCCGGCGCCCCGGTTCCCAAGCGGATCGACGATCTGCTGGGCCGGATGACCCTGGACGAAAAAGTGATGCAACTGCAGTGCCTTTGGCAAAAAAAGCACCTGGTCCAGGATGGCAGGCACGCCTTCTCGGCGGACAGGGCCGCCAAGGCGTTCCCGAACGGGCTGGGCATGCTGGCCCGTCCCTCGGACCTGCAGACCGGTAAAACCGACGGCAACGCCGGCGACAGCGGAGCGCACACCAACCGCGGCGCCAGGGATACCGCCGACTACGTCAATGCCGCGCAAAAGTGGGCGGTCGAGCGGACCCGCCTGGGTATTCCGATGCTGATGCACGAGGAAGCGCTGCACGGCTATGTGGCGCGCGACGCGACCAGCTTCCCGCAGGCGATCGGGCTGGCCTCATCCTTCGACACCGATATGGTCACCGAGATCTTCGCGCACGCCGCGCGCGAAATGCGCGCCCGCGGCGCCAATATCGCGCTGGCGCCGGTGGTGGACGTGGCGCGCGAGCCGCGCTGGGGCCGCATCGAGGAAACCTACGGCGAAGACCCGTATGTGTGCGGCGAGATCGGCAAGGCCGCCGTGCGCGGTTTCATGGGCGACACGCTGCCGCTCAAAAAAGACAAGGTGCATGCCATGCTCAAGCACCTGACCGGCCATGGCCAGCCCGAAAGCGGCACCAATATCGGTCCGGCCAATGTGGGCGAGCGCGTGCTGCGCGAAGAGTTCTTCCCGCCGTTCGAAAAGATCATCCGCGAGACCAATATCAGCGCCGTCATGCCCTCGTATAACGAGATCGACGGCATCCCTTCGCACGCGAACCGCTGGATGCTGACGACCGTGATGCGCGGCGAGTGGGGCTTCAAGGGCGCGGCCGTGTCGGATTATTTCGCCATCAATGAACTGGTCACGCGCCACAAGCTGGCCGCCGACGCCGACGAAGCCGGCATCCGCGCGCTCAAATCCGGCGTGGACGTGGAAACCCCCGATCCGCACGGCTACGTCAAGCTGGCGGCCGCGGTCAAGGCCGGCAAGCTGAGCATGAACGACATCGACGCCGCCGTGCGCCGCGTGCTCAAGCTCAAGTTCGACGCCGGGCTGTTCGAGTCGCCGTATGTGGATGCCAGCCTGGCCGAAAGCCTGACGGCCACGCCGGAGGCGGTCGCGCTGGCGCGCCGCGCGGCCACCCGCAGCGCGGTTCTGCTCAAGAACGCCAAGGGACTGCTGCCGCTGAACCCGAAGAAGGTCGGCAAGCTGCTGGTGCTCGGTACCCACGCAAGGGACACTCCGATCGGCGGCTATTCGGATGTGCCGAAGAAGATCGTGTCGGTGCTCGAAGGCCTGGAAGCCGAAGGCAAGGCGCAGGGCTTCGCGGTGGCGTATTCGGAAGGCGTGCGCATCACCGAGGGCCACAAATGGGGCGCGGACAAGGTGGAGTTCACCGCGCCGGACGTCAATGCCCGCCTGATCGCCGAGGCGGTGGCCGCGGCCAGGAACGCCGACACCATCGTCATGGTCCTGGGCGACAACGAGCAGACCAGCCGTGAAGCCTGGGCCGACAATCACCTTGGCGACCGCAACAGCCTGGACCTGATGGGCCAGCAGAACGACCTGGCCAAGGCCATCTTCGACCTGGGCAAGCCGACCGTGGTGCTGCTGCTGAACGGCCGTCCGCTGTCGATCAACATGATCGCCGAACGCGCCGACGCCATCCTGGAAGGCTGGTACATGGGCCAGGAGACCGGCAATGCCGCCGCCGACCTGCTGTTCGGCCGCGCCAACCCGGGCGGCAAGCTGCCGGTATCGGTCGCGCGCAACGTCGGCCAGCTGCCGATTTTCTACAACCGCAAGCCAAGCGCGCGCCGCGGCTACCTCGACGGCCCGACCACGCCGCTGTTCCCCTTCGGTTTCGGCCTGTCGTACACCAGCTTCTCGATTTCGGCCCCGCGCCTGGAAAAGAGCAAAATGGGCGTGGCCGATTCGACCAGGGTGACGGTCGACGTGGCCAACACCGGCGTGCTGGCGGGCGACGAAGTGGTGCAGGTCTACATCCGCGACGATATCAGTTCGGTCACCCGCCCGCTGCTGGAACTGAAGAAGTTCAGGCGCATCACGCTCAAGCCGGGCGAAAGCCGGAGCGTGACGTTCGAGATCAGGCCCTCCGATCTGTGGTTTTATAACACAGAGTTGAAGCGTGTCGTGGAACCCGGTACGTTTACGATTTCCGTCGGTCCAAATAGCGTGGACCTGAAGTCCACCATGCTGACGGTAGCGTAACGTTTCAGGAGATGCCATGACCAAGCTGCCCAAATCGCACCGGATCGCATTGCTATTTAATGCCAACAAAATCTTCGACCGGGATATCATGGCGGGCATTGCGGCGCATCTGGCCAGCACGAGGGCATCCTGGGACCTGTTCCTGGAAGAGGACTTCCGCTGCCGCCTGCCGGGAATCGAGCACTGGCATGGCGACGGCATCATCGCCGACTTCGACGATCCGGCGGTGCAGGCGGCGCTCTCGCGCAGCCGCATCCCGGTGGTGGCGGTCGGCGGCTCCTACGAAAACGAGAGTAACTATCCGGCCGGCGTGCCTTACGTCGCCACCGACAATTACAAACTGATCAAGCTCGCCTACGAGCACCTGATCGAAGCGGGCCTGCGCCAGTTCGCCTGTTTCAGCCTGCCCGAAGCGATGGAAAACCGCTGGGCGCAGGAACGCGAGAATGCCTTCCGTTCGCTGATGCGGCGCGACCAGATGGAAGTGCAGATCTACCGCGGCCACAGTACCAACGCGCCCTTGTGGGACGAGGCGGTGGACCAGCAGATCAAATGGCTGCGCAGCCTGCCCAAGCCGGTCGGCATCATCGCCGTGACCGATGCGCGCGCGCGCCAGCTGCTGCAGGCCTGCATCATCGCCGGCATCGAAGTGCCCGAGCAGGTTGCCCTGATCGGCATCGACAACGATCCGCTGGCGCGCATGCTGACCCGTATTCCCATGAGTTCCGTGATCCAGGGCGCGCAGGAGATGGGCCGCGCCGCCGCCCACCTGCTGGACCAGATGCTCAACGGCGCGCGCCTGGGCGAGACCCGCATCCTGGTGCCGCCGGCCGGCATCAACGTGCTGGCCTCGTCGCGCCACGAAGCGGCCAAGCACCCGCACGTGATGCGCGCGCGCCACTTCATCCGCCAGTACGCCTGCCAGGGCATCAAGACCGGGCAGGTGGCCGATTATGTGGGCATTTCGCGCTCATCGCTCGAATCGTATTTCCGCCAGGAACTCAACTGCAGCGTGCACGACGAGATCCTGCGCTTCAAGCTCGACGCGGCCACCAGCATGCTGGCGCGCCGTGACGTGGGCATCAGCGACGTCGCCCTCAGCTGCGGCTTCACCTCGGTTCAGTACATGCACGCGGTGTTCAAGCGCGAACTGGGCTGCACTCCACGCGCCTACCAGGATCGTGCGGCGGGCACGCCGAGCGCCAGCCTGGACGGCCCCGAACCAATTTCCACTTATGACGTTACAGACCTCAGCGATGACGACTAAACCTTCCACCACAAGCCGGCCGCCCGTCGCCGCACGGCTGTTCACGCTGCGAAATGCGCTGGATATGCGCGTGACCATCAGCGAACGTGGCGCAGCGCTGGTCTCCTGGCTCGCGCCGGACCGCTACGGCCGCATCGCCGACGTGCTGCTCGGCTTTGCCCATGCCGGCGCCGCGCCGCTGTTCGACGGCCGCGCCGAATCGGACACCGCGGTGTCGCTGCATCTGGACGGCTGCACCGTGCGCTACCAGCTCGACGACGACGGCAGCCTGGCCATCGAGGTGGACGGGGCCGTGCCCTTCGACGGCAGCGTGCCGCCTTACTTCAACCTGAACGGCGGCGCCACCGATGTGGGCGACCACATGCTGCAGATCGACGCCGACCACTACATCGAGATCGACCAGAGCGGCTCGCCGCTCACGCGCGCCAACGTGGGCGGCTCGGCCTTCGATTTCCGCCAGCCGGCGCCGATCGGCCCGCGCCTGAACTGGCCCGATCCGCAGATCCTGCGCGCCGGCGGCTTTCGCCACTGCTATTGCGTCAAGTCGGGCGCCAGGACCAAGGCCGGCGCCTTGCGCCAGGTGGCGCGCGTGTACGACCCGGGTTCGGGGCGCCAGCTGCAGGTGTCGACCACCGAGAGCGGCCTGCAGTTCTGCAGCGGCAGCGCGATCGACGGCGTGCCGGGCCGGCGCGGCCAGCGCCATGCCACCCACGACGGCCTGTGCCTGGAAGCGAGCAGCCGTCCGGACCTGATCGCCGGCGCCGATACCGCTTCGCCGCGCCACACCACCGTGTACCGCATGGGCGTGCAGGCGTAGACACTAACAATTCACTTATTTAACGGGGAAACACACATGGACAAACAAACTTTCAGCGCTCTGCCAGAAGATCTGGACCGCGCCCTGCTGGTCGGCCGCGTATGGCGTGCCGGCGCGATCGACGGCCCTTGCGTCGTGGCAGTGCGCGGCGGCGAGGTATTCGACATCACCGCGCATGCGCCCACCGTCAGCGAACTGCTCGAGCGCGAGGACCTGCTCGACGTGGTGCGCAATGCGCCGGGCGAATCGCTCGGCCAGGCGCAGACGCTGATCGACAATGCGCTGGCCCGGACCCAGGCCGATGTGCGCCTGCTGGCGCCGTGCGATGCGCAGGCCGTCAAGGCATGCGGCGTGACGTTCGCGGTCAGCCTGCTCGAGCGCGTGATCGAGGAGCGCGCCAAGGGCGATCCGCGCAAGGCGGACGAACTGCGCGCGGCCATGCAGAAGTCGATCGGTTCGGACCTGTCGGCCATCGAGCCGGGTTCGCCCAGTGCCGACAAGCTGAAACAGGACCTGATCGCCCAGGGCATGTGGTCGCAGTACATGGAAGTCGGTATCGGCCCCGATGCCGAAGTGTTTTCCAAGTCGCAGCCGATGGCCTCGGTGGCGTTCGGCGAAGATGTGGGCCTGCATCCGAAATCGGAGTGGAACAATCCCGAGCCGGAGATCGTCCTGGCCGTGAACAGCCGCGCCGAAGTGCGCGGCGCCACGCTCGGCAACGACGTCAACCTGCGCGATATCGAAGGCCGCAGCGCGCTGCTGCTGGGTAAAGCCAAGGACAACAACGGTTCGTGCTCGATCGGCCCGTTCATTCGCCTGTTCGACGATAACTTCACCATCGACAGCGTGCGCGAAGCGGAAGTGTCGATGCTGATCGAAGGCCAGGACGACGACTTCCGCCTGGAAGGATCGAGCCGCATGCGCGAAATCTCGCGCGATCCGCTTGATCTGGTGGCGCAAACCTGCGGCAAGCACCATCAGTATCCGGATGGCTTCATGCTGTTCCTGGGTACGATGTTCTCGCCGATCAAGGATCGCAACGCCAAGGGCGGCGGTTTCACCCACCACCTGGGCGACCGCGTCAGCATTTCGACCCCGGCGCTGGGCACCCTGGTCAACATCGTGCAGCGCAGCGATGAGATCACGCCATGGACCTTCGGTACGCGGGCGCTGTTTACCAACCTGGCCCGCCGTGGCCTCCTGAAATAATCCTGTCGTTTCGCACACTGTGCGAAACGACTCCCCGCGAAAGCGGGGGACGACAACTGCCTTCCTTTGACGAGACAATAAAATGATTTACGCAACTTACCCCAACCTGGCCGATAAACGTGTGGTCGTCACTGGCGGCGGCACCGGTATCGGTGCTGAGCTCGTCAATGCCTTCGTGCAGCAGGGCGCCAAGGTCACCTTCCTCGACATCGCCAGGCAGGAATCGCAGCAACTGGCCGAACGCCTGTCGGTGGGCGCCAGGCACGCGCCGAAATTCGTCTACTGCAACCTGATGGACCTGGACATGCTGGCCAAGGTGTTCGCCGACATCGCGGCCACCGACGGCGACGTTGAAGTCCTGGTCAACAACGCGGCCAACGACGACCGCCACGAGATCCAGAACGTCGACGCGGCTTACTGGGAAAACCGCATGGCCGTCAATCTGCGCCACCTGTACTTCGCGGCCAAGGCCGTGGTGCCGGGCATGATCGCCGCCGGCGGTGGCGTGATCCTGAACTTCGGCTCGATTTCCTGGCACCTGGCGCTGCCGGAACTGTCGCTGTACATGACCTCCAAGGCGGCCATCGAAGGCATGAGCCGCGGCCTGGCGCGCGACCTGGGCAAGCACAATATCCGCGTCAACGCCATCATCCCCGGCGCCGTGCGGACCCCGCGCCAGGAAGCGCTGTGGACCGGCCCGGAGGAGGGCAAGAAGATCATGGCCGCCCAGCTGTTGCAGCAGCGCGTGGAATGCGAAGACGTCGCGGCGCTGACCCTGTTCCTGGCCTCCGACAACGCGCGCGCCTGCTCGGGCCGCGAATACTTCGTCGATGCGGGATGGTACGGCGCATGAGCAGCGCACTGTTCCAACCAAACGTGTTGTGGGAAGTCGGCGCCCATCTGGGCGAAGGCCCGATGTGGCACGCTCCCAGCAAGTCGGTGTACTTCGTCGACATCAAGAGCCGCAAGATCCACCGCTGCGCCGCAGATGGCAGCGACCGCCAGAGCTGGGACGCGCCCAACCAGGCCAGTTTCATCGTGCCCGTCAAGGGCGGCGGACTGGTCTGCTCGCTGCGCGACGGCGTGCACCGCTTCAACGATGCCGACGGCAGCTTCGCGCCGCTGCACCTGATCGAAGCCGATCTGGCCGACAACCGTTTCAACGACGGCTATGTCGACCATCAGGGCCGCCTGTGGTTCGGCTCCATGCACGATCCGGAAGAGTCCCCGACCGGCATCCTGTACAGCATCGGCCGCGACGGCAAGGTCATCGTGGCCGACACCGGTTACCGCATCACCAACGGCCCGGCCATGAGCCCGGACGGCAAGACCCTGTACCACACCGATACCCTGGGCCGCACCATGTATGCCTTCGATGTCAACGATGGCGCGCTGTCGAACAAGCGGGTATTCATCCAGACCGCTGAACCGGGCTGGCCGGACGGCATGGCCGTCGACGCCAACGGCGATATCTGGCTGGCCATGTTCCGCGGCCACCGCATCGACCGCTACACCCCGGCGGGCGAACTGGTGCAGACGATTCAATTCCCTGTTCCGAACATCACCAAACTGGCCTTCGGCGGCGACGATCTGCGCACCGCCTATGTCACCACCGCCTGGAAGGGCTTGAGCGATGAAGAGCGCGC
>CAMLIL010000126.1 GCA_946480015.1 uncultured Oxalobacteraceae bacterium
TCAAGTTTTGTGCGCTGACATCATGCCATGGATGGGGTGGTTTTTCGAGGCCCCCATGATTGTTAGGTCGCTAAATTTCTGCCTTCCCGGGCAAGCGAGGCTCTTTACTCTCCGATCATGTCTGCTGTTAACGCTCGAACTGATTTAAACTCAAAGGACATATCTCCGCTATTTATAAAGTCGCTGAAGACAAGGTTGTTTCGATTGGCGTCTCGATCAGTCCAGGTGACTGTGATCGTGGAGTCAGGCGCAGACGATTGAGGTCTTAGGTATATCCCTGCTGGTGCTTCAGCCGAAGTAAGGACTTTTCCGGTGCTGAGCAGAATCCCTGTTTTATCTTTTTTATCGAGGGTAACGTGAACAACACCGTTACAGCGCCCCTCTTCCTCAAGGCACAATGCACGAAGGATCGAGGTCAACGTGGAGGTATCTTTTGACCGCTGAAGAAGCAAAGCGAGTACTTCGGACTCTTGTCCAATAAGCAGTCGTGCCGGAAGCCAATATGTAGTCGACGGATTCTTTCTGCTCGACATTGCAAGTGTTAGTTTGTTTGTTGCAATGTCTCTCCACAATCTGAAGAAGAATCCACGACGAATGGCCTCAGCAACAACGGAAGTTGAAAGATTTTTCCGGATCGACGACATCGGATCCTCGTCAAAAAATTGTACTCTCACTGGAGAGGCGACATCAATAGCCAAGCGCAGCGCCGATATCACTTCTTGTTCAGTTGCGTCCGCTTTTAGCTGAAGTGCGCGACCGAGAATTTTGGACGTTGGATTAATGCGTGCTAGCGCATGCAATGCGGCATTCGCGACATCTTCGTTAGGGCGTTGGGCTAAGCTCTCCAGCGCTCGAATGGATTCAGTGTCGTTATTTTTTGCTATATACTTTATTCCAGTTATGAGGAGTCTCTTATCTGACTTTTCATCAGAAATTATTGATCGAGCAGCAGGAAGCAACTTTTCATCAACGTAGAGTTCGAATACCGTCGCCCTCTTTTCTGGTTGATCTCGTATCCAACGGAACTGATCATCATTTGCGCTGCCAAGTGCAAGCAGTAAACGACTTATTGATTTTCCTTCCTTAATCTGATTTGATCTCGATAGAATATCAACTGCGTCTCTAAAGTCGCGATCTTCGGAGCGACTGTCTTTGATTAGGTCGACCAGTCTTCGCATGTCTGTGTCAAGAACTTTGATATCTTCGACAAAGCGATCGTCCTTTGTTCTTGATATCTCTAGGAAGTAGGAGTTAATCAATCCTCGAGCGATTACGCGATCAACATCTCTACTAAACTCGGAGTTCGGATCGTCGATGGCAAGCTTCTTTTTTACCTCTTCAATAGCTGTACTCTTGGCGGCTTCGCGGAGATCTATAGCAGTTTTTATTCCGAACAGTGTGAAAACAAGCGCAACCAGCCCGAATGCCCATCCGAGAACTTTTACACCTGTCTCAAAATGACCCTTTAGTTTTGTCTCCATCGACTTGCTAAGTTGCAGTTCGACGCTGTCGCGAAGCAAGGAGATTTGCTTCTCGATGCGTGAATCGATAGATTCGTTTATCGCTGTCGTTAAATCCATGGTATCTCTCCCAAACGAATAAGACACGTATTCTGAAACTAAAAATCTGCTTTCGAGTATTGGGGATTGGGCTTAATCGGCAGCTACTGGCCGAACCCGGTCGGTCACGTAAGCGGTTTGAGCTAAATTGACCTGACATTTCCTGTTAGGTCAAGATCGAGCTAGTACACTTACGGCCATAGCGTAAGGTTTGACATAACCGGCATTCAAAGAGTTTCGGTTGATTGAGGGTTAGTCCTCATCGCTGAAGTCGGCCGTAGTCCAGCCATTTCTCCGCATAAGCATGTTTCGGTACTGGAGATTTAGAGTGCGAACCTCTCGTGAATACTCCGCAGGAATCGATGTGGCCTCGTTCCATTCGTTCTTTGGATCGAACTTTGTTCGAAGCGCTTTGTGTCTTTTCTCGTACTCCCAGTAATCCGTCTCGTCCTCTTTTTCGTGTTTGCGTTTCGCTTGCTCTTGAAGCAATTCTGCCTTAACTCGCTCAAAGTCAGCAGGGTCCTGATCAGAGACCTTCATCAGCTCAGAGACGAGTTGATCGAAGGTCATTTCCGTGTTCCGAAGCTTCCACCTGAATTCTCGAACAGCTTGCGGAGCGCCTGCATTTTTGCTCTTCCTATACAGGAACAGTCCGACTATATAGAACACATATAGCCAGCTCGCCAGAACGAAGGGAAGGCCAATGCCATGCAATAGAACAAACTTCAGCACCTTTCGGAGCCACGAGCGGTTCGCTTCCTCGGGAGAGATGGGCTTTGGCACCATAGTCAGCCAGCTTAGGCGCTGGCCAATTCTGTTCAGATTGCGCTCCGTTTGGGAGTTGATAGACACAATCGCACTGATGACAGTCCATAGCCAGAGAAGAAAAGCCAGAAGTACGCCGGTTTCGTAAGAGAACAAGGAATACCTCCGTGGTCGATCAGCGCGTGTGATCAGATGTACTTTGCGAGGTCGGTCTGCTTTTGGCCGACCGCGAACGTTAGCCTACAGCCAAATGGCTTAGCTTTGATTGGCATGAAGTCCTATTCAATAAGGCATCAGTTGCTGCGATTCGTGTAGGACCGCTCCTGACCGGTTGCTGCCGTCAACTAACAACACGCTTCCCGGCCCACCATAATATAGCTTGCCGCTCAATCAGCGCTGCTACCCCCGAAGCGATGCCTTTGTAATCCGCGCGTCTACCATGCGCGACTGTTGACTCCGTCTGCAATCATCAGGCAAGAGTTGCGCTTAAGGTCGCCTCGAACGATGCGTGACCTGCGCACTGGTGGCGACGGCCGCCGCTGACCCTTTCGATCCCCGCCAGGTCGCACCAGCTGGCCACGGTGGTGTAGCCGGTTCGTTCAAGCAGCGCGCGCACGTCGGCCGCCTGATCGTAGCCATGCTCCATCAGCAGCCAGCCGCCCGGTTCCAGGTGCGCAGCCCCGCCGTCGACGATGATCCGCAGCGCCGATAGCCCGTCCGCATGGTCGGTCAACGCACCGCGCGGCTCGAAACGCAGGTCGCCCTGCGCCAGATGCTCATCATCGGCGCGGATGTACGGAGGGTTGGAGACGATGACGTCGAAGCGTTCGCCTTGCAGCGCCGCGAACCAGTCGCTCTGCAGAAAACGCACGCCGGCACCATTGGAAATGGCATTCGCCCTCGCCACCGCCAGCGCATCGGCACTGACATCGAGCGCGGTGACGGCAGCATCGGAGCGCGTGTGCGCCAGCGCCACCGCAATGGCGCCGCTGCCGGTGCCCATGTCGAGCACGCGCGCACGCGGCGCCATGCGCTCCAGTGCCAGTTCGACCAGCAGCTCGGTATCGGGGCGGGGGATCAGCACCGCTTCATTGACCGCGAAATTCAGTCCGAAGAATTCGCGCTTGCCCACGATGTAGGCAATCGGCTCGCCCCGCTGGCGGCGCGCCACCAGCGCGTTCAAAGCCGCCAGTTCCGTGTCGCTGACCTCGCGCTCGGACTGGGTGATCAGCTGGATGCGCGTCAGGCCCAGCGCGTGGCACAGCAGGATGCGGTTCTCCAGCGGCGCCAACGGCAGCGCGGCCTGCAAGGCGCCGATGTTCACCGGCGCCGCACCAGCGTGTAGAGCAGCACTGCCGTGACGATCACGAACCACACCGCCGACCACTGCGGAATCGACAGTCCCAGCACGCCTTCGGTGGCGTTCTCGCACAGGCCATCGGCCTGGAACAGCCATGGCATGCCGGTCGCGGTGGGGATCTTGTTGAGGAAGGTCTCCATCGGATCGATCCCGCACGAGAAGCCCGGATTGGCCAGCACATACAGATGCTTGCCGACGAAGCCCAGGCCCACCAGCGCGGCCACCAGCGCCAGTGCGTTCCATACCTTGGCCGGTTTCACCCACGCCGCCAGCAGCGCGAAGGTGCCGGCGAAAATGAAGGCGTAGCGCTGGATCACGCACAGCGGGCAAGGCAGCAGATCCTTGGCGTGCTGCAGGTACAGGGCCGCGCCGATCAGGGCGTAGCAGATCAGGCCGATGGCGGTAAGGAGCGTGCGATTGTTGGGCATCTTAATTTCCGGGCAGGTTAGGGGCGCGCCTAGTGTAACGCGGCCCGCTTATCGTTTGCTTAATCTCCCAGCGCCGCCAGCAGTTCGGCCTGATGCTCGGCCGCCAGCGCGTTGGTCAGTTCGGCCAGGTCGCCGTCCATGATGAAATCGAGCTTGTACAAGGTCAGGTTGATGCGGTGATCCGTCATGCGCCCCTGCGGGAAGTTATAGGTGCGTATGCGCTCGCTGCGGTCGCCCGAGCCGATCAGGCTCTTGCGCGTGGCCGCTTCCTTCGACTGCTGCTCGCGCAGCTGCACGTCCTTGATGCGCGCGGCCAGCACCTTCATGGCCTGCGCCTTGTTCTTGTGCTGGCTGCGGTCGTCCTGGCACTCGACCACGATCCCGGTCGGCAGGTGGGTCAGGCGCACCGCCGAATCGGTCTTGTTGATGTGCTGTCCACCCGCGCCCGAGGCGCGGAAGGTATCGATGCGCAGGTCGGCCGGGTTGATGTTGACGTCTTCGACTTCATCGGCTTCCGGCATCACCGCGACCGTGCAGGCCGAGGTGTGGATGCGGCCCTGGGTTTCGGTGGCCGGCACGCGCTGGACGCGGTGTCCGCCCGACTCGAACTTGAGCTTGGAATAGGCGCCGTTGCCGATCAGGCGCACGATGACTTCGCGGTAGCCGCCCAGGTCCGAGGGCGACTCCGACACCATCTCGACCTGCCAGCGATTGCGCTCGGCGAAGCGGGTGTACATGCGCAGCAGGTCGCCCGCGAACAGGGCCGATTCGTCGCCGCCGGTGCCGGCGCGGATCTCCAGGAAGATGTTGCGCTCGTCGTTGGCGTCCTTCGGCAGCAGCATCTTCTGCAGATCCATCTCCAGCGCCGCCACGCGCGCCTTGGCCGCTTCGATTTCTTCCTGCGCGAAGTCCTTCATGTCCGGATCGGACAGCATCTCCTGCGCTTCCACGATGTCGCTCTGGGCACGCTGGAAGTCCTTGTACAGCGCCACCAGCGGGCCGATCTCGGCATGCTCGCGCGTCATCTTGCGGTAGCTGTCCATGTTGGCGGTGGCGCCTTCATGCATGAGCAGTTCGTCAAGTTCGACAAGTCGGTTCGCCAATTGGTCCAGCTTGGCCAGCATCGATGGTTTCATGGGTACTCTTTAAGGGAATGACACAGCGCGCGGCGCGCGCACGGGGAAAGGCGGGGCGAGGGGCGCTAACGGCGGCCGCGGAACAGCTGCGGCAGCAGGTTGGCCAGGCGGGCGCGCTCGTCGCCCTGGGCGCGGTGCAGCGCCTGTTGCGGGCCGTGCAGGAACTTGGCGGTCAACCCTTTGGACAATGCTTCGAGCACGGCTTCGGGATCCTCGCCGCGCGCCAGCATCCTGCGGGCGCGCTCCAGTTCGAGCAGGCGCATGGCTTCGCCGTTTTCCTGCAGGTCCTGAATGACCGGGACCACGGCGCGGTCGTCGATCCAGTGCATGAACGATTGCACGCGCAGGTCGATGATGGCTTCGGCCTGCGCCACCGCGGCCTGGCGGCTTTCGATGCCGCTCTGGACGACCTGGCCCAGATCGTCGACGGTATACAGGAATACGTCGTCGAGGCGGGCGATTTCGGCTTCGATATCGCGCGGAACCGCCAGGTCGACCATGAACATCGGCTTGTGCCGGCGCGCCTTGACCGCGCGTTCGACCAGGCCCAGGCCGATCAGCGGCAGCGACGAGGCGGTGCAGGACACCACGATATCGAACCGGGCCAGCTGCTCGGGCAGGGCGGCCAGCCGGATGGCCTTGCCGCCGTAGCGTTCGGCCAGCGCTTCGCCGCGCTCCATGGTGCGGTTGGCCACCGTGATCGAGCGCGGTTTCTGCGCCGCGAAGTGGGTGGCGCACAGTTCGATCATTTCGCCTGCGCCGATGAACAGCACGTTCTGGTCGGCGATCTTGTCGAAGATGCGTTCGGACAGGCGCACGGCGGCCGCCGCCATCGACACGCTGTGCGCGCCGATTTCGGTGGTGCTGCGCACTTCCTTGGCCACCGAAAAACTGCGCTGGAACAGCTGGTGCAGATAGGTGCCCAGGCCGCCGGCTTCCTCGGCATGGCGCACCGCGTCCTTCATCTGGCCGAGTATCTGCGGCTCGCCCAGCACCATCGAATCGAGGCCGGAGGCGACCCGGAAGGCGTGGCGCACGGCGGCATCCTGCGGCAGCATGTACAGGTGCTGGCGCAGATCGTTGAAATTGAGCTTGTGATAGTCGGCCAGGAAGTGCGCGCTTGCATCGAGCGGATTGGGCACGTGGCTGGCCGCATACATTTCGGTGCGGTTGCAGGTCGACAGGATGGCCGCTTCGTCGGCGCCGCGGTCGTCCAGGCGCGCAAACCAGCTGCGCGCGGCCCGCACCGCCGTGCCCAGCTGCTCAGGCGCCAGCGCCAGTTGCTCGCGCAGCGAGACTGGTGCAGTGGTGTGATTCAGGCCGACGGCAAGAAGTTGCATGGCGATCAAGCGCGCAGGTAAACGAGGTGTGCCGTCATTATACCCCCTCGCGCTACAGGGTTGCTCAGAGGGGATTATGAGCCGCCGAGCTTCTCCAGACGATACCCGTAGCTGTACACGGGCACCAGCCGGAAACCGTTTTCAGGCTTTAAATGCAGTTTGTTCCGGACCCGCGACACGTGGGTGTCCATGGTGCGCGAAGGCACGGCGGTCTCGCGGATCCACACCGACTCGTGGATATATGCGCGCGACAGCGGGCGCCCGATGTTGCGGAAGAACAGCAGCGCCAGGTAAAACTCCTTGTGCGTGACGTCGATCACGGCGCCGTCCATCAGCAGGCGGCCGGGACGGGTTTCGAACACATAGGGACCGAATTGCAGCTGTTCGGCGCCGTTTTGCGACGGATAGGCACGCCGCAGCAAGGCTTGCACGCGCGCCACCAGTTCGCCGCGGCGCAGCGGTTTGATCAGGTAATCGTCGGCGCCGGCGGTAATGCCGGTGACGATGTCGTCCTCCGCCGAGCTGCTGGTGAGGAACATGACCGGCGTTTGGGCCGACAGTTTTTCCTTGGCGCGGCGTAACACTTCGGCGCCCGGCAAGTCCGCCACCTGCCAATCCAAAATCAGCATATCGGTGTTGTCTTTACGCAACTGCGCCAACATGTCCTTGGCATTGTTAAACGATTGACAGGTGTGCCCAGCCGCCGTGAGTACCTGGCAGACCAGGACCGCCTGGTTGTGATCGCTGTCTAAAACCGCAATTCTCATGATAAGTGAACCCGCGCCATCGACGACCTGTAGGACCGTTCCTACAGTCTCGTCAAGGTTAGTTACTCAGAATATAACAGACTTTTACATTTAAACATTCATTGCGACGAAGAAATTTACATTTTGCAACAACAACTGCCACATCTTTCATCAACAAAGGTACACCGGAACGACGTACCGATCAATGTATTTTGAATCCGTGAGGAAATAATGAGGCTTGGACGCGAATCCAAAGTGCGGGGAGCGAGCGCCGCCGTTCCCGCGCAAAGCGGGAACCCATACTGCAGCGATGCCGTGTTGGCGGGGGATGAAACGGGTGATGGGCCCGCGCGTGCGCGAGGGCGACAGTAGCCTGGCGGGAAAATCAGGCGTCGGGCAGAACGACGTTGACGTCGAGAACTTCCAGGTTGCCCTGGCGGTCGAGCGAGATCTTGATGTCGTCGGCGTTGACCTTGGTGTATTTCGAGATCACTTCGATCAGCTCGCGGTGCAGGGCCGGGAGGAAGTCCGGACCGGCGCGGTTGGTGCGCTCGCGCGCGATGATGATCTGCAACCGCTCCTTGGCCGCCGACGCGCTCTTCGGCTTGGAGGCAAACAGGAAGTCGAGCAAGGCCATATCACTTCACCCCAAAGATGCGCTGCAGGAAGCCGGGTTTTTCGTAGGCGGTAAAGCGCAGCGCAATGTCCTGGCCGAGGAAGCGCGACACCACGTCCTCGTAGGCTTCGGCCACGTCGGTGCCCTTGAAGTGGATCGCCGGGTTGCCCTGGTTGGACGCGTGCAGCACCGATTCCGATTCCGGAATGATGCCGATCAGCGGAATGCGCAGGATTTCCTGCACGTCCTGATACGACAGCATTTCATCGTTCTCGACCCGCTTGGGCGAGTAGCGCGTGATCAGCAGATGCTCCTTGACCGGCTCGGCGCCGGTCTGGGCGCGGCGCGACTTGGCCTGGATGATGCCCAGGATGCGGTCCGAATCGCGCACCGAGGACACTTCCGGATTGGTCACGATGATGGCTTCGTCGGCGAACGTCAGCGCCATCAGCGCGCCGTGCTCGATACCGGCGGGCGAATCGCAGATGATGTACTCGAAGCCCATGTTGATCAATTCGTTCAGCACGCGCTCGACGCCTTCTTCCGACAGCGCATCCTTGTCGCGCGTCTGCGACGCCGGCAGGATGAACAGGTTGTCGCAGTGCTTGTCCTTGATCAGCGCCTGGTTCAGGGTCGCTTCGCCATTGATCACGTTGATCAGGTCATACACCACGCGGCGTTCGCAGCCCATGATCAGGTCGAGATTGCGCAGGCCGACGTCGAAGTCGAGCACCGCCGTCTTGTGGCCACGCGAGGCCAGGCCGGTCGAGAAGCTGGCGCTGGAGGTGGTCTTGCCGACACCACCTTTGCCGGACGTAACAACAATAATTCTTGCCACTGTAGGGTCCTTTTTTCGTATCAGGTTTAGGCGCGCAATGCCGGAGTGAGCGCTAGTATATCGATGCGGTCCCCCACCAGGCGAATCTGCGCCGCCTTGTTGGTCAGCGCGGGAGGAAAGCCTTCGTCGAAGGTCCGGTACACGCCGGCGATCGAGACCAGCTCGGGCTGCATGTTGAGCGCGAAAATGCGCGCATCGGCATTGCCCGAAGCGCCGGCCAGTGCGCGCCCGTTGAGAGTTGAATACACGTGAATGCTGCCATCGGCGATGATCTCGGCGCCGTTGTTGACCACCGCCGTGACGATCAGGTCGCAGCCGCGCGCGTACACGCGCTGGCCGGCGCGCACCGGCTGGTCGATGATCAGGGTGCCCGGCGCCACCAGCGCAGTCACGGGGGCCGGTGCAGGTGCCGGCGCCGCTTGCGGCGGTGCGGGAATCGGTGCGACCGTCGTCAGCACGGGCGGCGCCTCGGCCTCGGCGCGCGGCTTGACGCCGCTGCTGCCGTCGTCGATCGACAGGCCGTGCGCGCGGATCGCGTCATGCATGGCCGCCGGCGCGCCGCGTACGGCCACCGCGTTCAAACGATATTTTTTCAGCAGCGTCACCAGCCGGTCCCACTCGATGTGCGGCACGCTGGCGCCCACCGCGGTCACGTCGATGACGGCGAATTCATCTTCGAAGAAGTCGGACACACCGCCCGTCATCTGCTTCAGGGCCGCATCGATGGCCAGCGGATCTGCCGAATGCAGGATCGTGGAAATCGCAACGACCGTGGAGATCTTGATTTCGATGGGCAGTGTAGACGGGCTTTTGAGCATAACGAGTCGTGAGAGGTGGGCGGCGGGAGGCCCAACATGGCGCAGGCTCGTGCATTCTACTGTGAAAATTGCCGCATGGGGAGAGTTGCCCCGCATGTTCCGCGAGGCAACTTGGGAGGGAAGTGGACAGGAGCTTAAGCGCGCATGCGGCGCGCCGCTTCGACCATGTTGGCCAGCGCGGCGCGGGTCTCCGGCCAGGCCCGGGTTTTCAGGCCGCAGTCCGGGTTGACCCACAGGTTTTCAGGCGGGATCACGCGCGCGGCCTTGCGCAGCAGGCGTTCCATGTCATCCGGACCGGGTACCCGCGGTGAATGGATGTCGTACACGCCGGGACCGATGCCGTTCGGATACTGGAACGCGCCGAAGCCGTCCAGCAGCTCCATGTCCGAACGGCTGGTCTCGATCGTGATCACATCCGCATCCAGCGCCGCGATCGACGGCAGGATGTCGTTGAACTCCGCGTAGCACATGTGGGTATGGATCTGGGTCGCATCGTCGGCCACGCCGGCGGTCACGCGGAAAGCGCGCGTGGCCCAGTCCAGGTAAGCCTTCCATCGGCTGCGCCGCAGCGGCAAGCCTTCGCGCAGCGCCGGCTCGTCGATCTGGATGATGCCGATGCCGGCCGCCTGCAGGTCCGCCACTTCGGCGCGGATGGCCAGCGCCAGTTGCAGCGCGGTGGTGGCGCGCGGCTGGTCGGTGCGCACGAACGACCATTGCAGCATCGTGATCGGGCCGGTCAGCATGCCCTTGACCGGCTTGTTCGACAGGCTTTGCGCGTGCTGCGTCCAGGGCACCGTCATCGGCGCGCGCCGTGCCACGTCGCCGAAGATGATGGGCGGCTTGACGCAGCGCGAGCCGTACGACTGGACCCAGCCGAAGCGGGTGAAGGCAAAGCCGTCGAGCTGCTCGCCGAAGTACTCGACCATGTCGTTGCGCTCGGCCTCGCCGTGCACCAGCACGTCCAGCCCCAGCTCCTCCTGGCAGGCCACCGCGTGCGCGATCTCGCTGTGCATCGCACGGGTGTAGTCGGCCGCGCTCAGTTGCCCCTTCTTGAATTGGGCGCGGGCGGCGCGGATCGCGCCCGTTTGCGGGAACGAGCCGATGGTCGTGGTCGGGAAGGCCGGCAGCGCGAAGCGCTCGTGCTGGCGCGCCCTGCGCTCGTTGAAGCTGGCGCGGCGCCGGTCGGCGTCCTCGGGCAGGCGGGCGATGCTGGCCGCCACCGCCGGATTGTGCACGCGGGTGCTGGCCGCGCGCGCAGCGATCGCCGCGCGCGAGGCTTGCAGCGCGTCGGGGGCGCCGGTGGCATCGAGCTGCGCCTTCAGGGCCGCCAGTTCGTCCAGCTTTTCGGTGGCGAAGGCCAGGCTGGCGCGCAGTTCGGCATCGAGACCGTCTTCGTCGGCCAGGGTGAGGGGCACGTGCAGCAGCGAGCACGATGGCGCCAGCCACAGCTGGCCGCGGCGTTCCAGCAGGGGCGTGAGCGCGCTCAGGGCCGCATCCAGGTCGGTGCGCCAGATATTGCGGCCGTCGACGATCCCGACCGACAGCACCTTGGGAAGGGCCAGCCAGTCGCACACGCTGGTCAGTTCCTGCGGCGCGCGCACGCCGTCCACGTGCAGGCCGGCCACCGGCAGGCGGCACGCCAGGCCGAGGTTTTCTTCCAGCGGCGAGAAGTAGGTCGCCAGCAGCAGCTGCACGCCGGTGCGGGCCAGTTCCCAATACGTCGTTTCGAACGCGTTGCGCCATTCCTGCGGCAGGTCCAGGCCGAGAATGGGCTCATCGATCTGCACCCAGCGCACGCCGGCCTGCTTCAGGCGCACCAGCAGCGCGCGGTACACCGGCAGCAGCTGCGCCACCAGGTCGAGCCGCTCGACGCCATGCTGCTTGCCCAGCCACAGGAAGGTGAGGGGGCCGATCAGCGCGGCCTTGACCTCATGGCCCAGCGCCTGGGCTTCGGCCACTTCGGCCAGCAGCTGTTCGGCGTGCAGGCTGAAGCGGGTGGCGGTCGAAAATTCCGGCACCAGGTAGTGGTAATTGGTGTCGAACCATTTGGTCATGTCGAGCGCGTGGGCATTGTGGTGCGCCGCGCAGCAGTTGCCGCGCCCATCGCCGCGCGCCATGGCGAAGTAGCGCGTCAGCGTGTCGGTGCCGGCGTCGAAACCGAAGCGCGCCGGCTCGCAGCCGAACAGCTGGATATGGTTGGCCATCTGGTCGTACAGGGCGAAGTCGCCGACGGTGACGAGGCCGAGGCCGGCGTCGCGCTGGATCGCCCAGTGGCGCGCGCGCAGCGCGCTGGCGGTGGCGGCCAGGGCCTGGGCGTCGGTTTCGCCGCGCCAGTAGGCTTCCAGTGCCAGTTTGAGTTCGCGCCGTGCGCCGATGCGGGGGAAGCCGAGGGTGTGGGTCAGGATGGTATTCATGGTGTTTTCGCGGTCATCAGGGAGTCATCAAATGTGCGTAAAGTGTGCGGCACCCGCGCGTATAATCAAAACGAAACTTTTTACGCTTTCGAATGAAAAAAATTAATACACATGCTTGAACTTCGCCATTTGCGCACCCTGGCCGCGCTGCGTTCGTCCGGCAGCCTGGTGCGCGCCGCCCAGCTGCTCAACCTGACGCAATCGGCGCTGTCGCACCAGATCCGCCTGATGGAAGAGCGCTACGGCGGCCCGCTGTTCGAGCGCAAATCCCTGCCGATCGCCTTCACCGCCGTGGGCAGCCGCCTGCTGGCGCTGGCCGACCACGTGCTGCCCAGCGTCGAGCAGGCCGAGCGCGACATCACCCGCCTGTCGCAGGGCGACCAGGGCCAGTTGCGCGTGGCGCTCGAATGCCACACCTGCTTCGACTGGCTGATGCCGGTCATGGACGCGTTCCGCCAGCGCTGGCCCGACGTCGAGATCGACCTGGTGTCGGGCTTTCACAGCGAGCCGGTCGAGCTGCTCAAAAAAGGCGAGGCCGACCTGGTGATCGGCTCGGCCTGCGGGGAGCCATATAAAGTGTTTCCACTGTTTCGCTTCGAGATCCTGGTGGTCATGGCCCTCAAGCACCGCCTGGCCAGCCAGCGCCGGCTGGAAGCCTCCGATTTCGAGGGCGAAACCTTGATCACCTACCCGGTGCCGGAAAGCCGTATCGACCTGATCCGCGAAGTGCTGGCGCCGGCCGGGGTGCGGTTCGAGCGCCGTACCGCGGAGTTAACCGTGGCAATTTTGCAACTAGTCGCCAGCCGCCGCGGCCTGGCCGCGCTGCCCAACTGGGCCATCAAAAACTATGTGGACTACGACTACGTGCTGTCCAAGCCGGTTGGCGGGGGCGGGCTGTGGAGCGACCTGTTCGTCTCCGTTAGCCCGTCGTTGGCGGCAAAAGCCTACGTGGGCGACTTTGTGGCGGTCATCCGCGAGCAGTGCGCGCGCACCCTCGACGGCATCACCTTGCTGAGTTGAACCACGAATAAAGTACGTACACATGTGGGTTCCCACAAGATGTATTCGTTGCATATGCTGATAATATTGATTTTAATCAAAGCAAAGCGAGAAATGGGAACTAAGATGGGCGACCTTGCCAGCTATTCGGGTGTCTAATACAGGGATACCTGACTAATAAACAACCCATGCGCTTAAACACCGGATACACTCCTGTCGCGCCCGCCCGGTCCGGGCTGGGCGCGCACGATTCCGCACAAGATTGGACCCGCCAGTGGGCGCCGCCAGCCGGCGCCGCAACCATTGGCGGGGCCGAAACTGGAATGGCGGCCCGCAGCGGCGATACCACATCACTGACCGCAGGCCGCTCACTTGCAACCCCTTGGCGCTAGCCGCCAGACTATCGGAGATTCACATGGAAGACGTCGTCATCGTGGCCGCTGGCCGTACCGCAATCGGAAAATTTGGGGGTAGCCTCGCGAAGATCCCCGCTGCCGAACTTGGCGCCCACGTCATCAAGAACC
>CAMLIL010000127.1 GCA_946480015.1 uncultured Oxalobacteraceae bacterium
CTGCTGGCTTTGCTGCGGCCTTCTTGGCTGCTGGCTTGGCTGCTGGCTTGGCGGCGGCCTTGGCTGCTGGCTTAGCTGCTGCTTTTTTGGTTGGTTCTGCTTTGGCAGCCGCTTTTGCGGCTGGCTTTTTTGCTGCTGGTTTCTTAGCGGCTGTTGCCATTTGGGTTCTCCTTCATCTGCGATGAGAAAAAATCACGCTACAAGATTTAAAACCCGTCCGACCCGTAACGAGGTCGGGCGAATTATTCATCGGCACAAACCCTTCGGTGTTTATGCTAATGAATTCGGCACCTGCCAAACGCCGCATCCTCTGTTGTGCGGCCGCCTGGCATTGACTGCCGCTGATACCAGCGGCGTCGAATTCGGTGTTCTTCCAGTGCGCTGTTCACATCACCGACTTGCACCAACCAGAAAAGAAAAAGCCGCCATGCCTGAACAGATCAGGCAGTGCGGCTTTGGCTTTTGCGGAAGTTTAAGCGCATATCTGTTTGAATCAGCGTCCCATTTTCTTGATCTTTTTTGCCGTCGCGTGCGACCAACAACATCGCATTCACGTTTTGACAAATTCAATCACGTACGGTACACGAAAACCTTACCAGTGCGCAACCTACACACCGCATTTCGATTAACTTTTTTTTCGTATCACGCGTGCGCTGTTGATCGCGCGCTTTCAACGCACACCGATTTGATGCGTGCGCGCGGTCTTCAAGTGCGCGCTGCGCGCGCTCCGCTGGTGCAGAGGCGCGCGTGCGGAAGCGTAAATCGGGCGCGCCTCGCGCTGTAAAACCGGCCGCGCAGAACCGGATCCGGCTTACGCTTGAAACGCATAACGCCTTTACCTAAAGGCGTTATTCAAAACCGGACGGAGCCGCTGCGGGCGCTTCGATTGCCGATTGGATTATCGAATATCGACATGCAGTGTTTGACGCACCGCGCGCAGCGCGATGCGCACCGCGACGCGCGCGGACCAACGCACGCGCAAATATGCACCATCAAATTTGCGTTGCGCTTTCGAGACGAAGTGGACGCGTGAGCGCATCACATATCGAACTGCGACACGCTCGCACATTCGTGCGCGAAGCTGGCGACCACACGCGCAGCCGCATCCGGCGCAACCTGCAACAGCAAATGAGGTGCGTCGATGAACGTAGTGCGCGTGAGCGGACAGCGCGCTTGAACATGCTCGCCCTCGCTCGCGGGGACCAGCCGATCGTGCTTCGCACATATATATAGAAGGGGCACGCGGATGGCGCATAGTTGGTCCGACACGTCGACCTTCACCACCGCCGCGAGCCGCGCTCGAAACGTTCGGGCCGACACCGACGCTATCGCTTTCTTCAGGACGGTCATCAACGGCGCCGTGGCAAAGTGCCCCAACAATACATGGCGCAGTGCGAAGGCGGGAAGCAAGTTCGGCGAAACCACGTTAGCCAGCGCACCGAACGGTGTCAGGATCGGACGCGGATTCCGGGAAAACTCGCACAGAGGATGAGACCCTTGAGCCCGCGCTAATTGGACTCGAGGATTTATGGAAGGGACAGCTCGCGGTCCCATCGTGATGAAGTGCAGGCTAAGCCGAGGCGGGCGGTTTAGCGCCGAATACGGCGAGCACTCAGACCGAGCACTGCCAAACCCAGAGCCAGCATGATGTAGGTCTGCGGCTCGGGCACCGGGGTGATGTTGAAGATGGTCTGCCCGGTCCATCGGTAGGTGCTCGACGTCGCGCCCGCCGGTGAGTAGGAATAGCTCCTGGCGTCCACGCCGGTGCGGACCGAGCCGCCCGCGAATCCTTCGCCCCAAGGGTCGGTCCCCCAACTCGTATAAAAATTGAGGGTTCCTCCGGGAACGTATGAGAATTCAAACAGTCCGCAGATGAATGCCTCGCCGCAGTTGCCGACATATTGCTGGCCACCGAGAACGAAGGACGTGACCTCGCTGAGTTCAAGAACGCCGTTGCCGTTGACATCATCGCTGTCGAAGTAACCGGCCAGACTCGCGGTCGGAAGGAACTGCGCAGCCTCTTCGTGAAAGAACCCGGTATAGCTGAAATGGCGCGACGTCGTTTCCGCTTGCGCGCCGGTTGCCAGGGCCATAGCGGCGATAAGAGCTGAAGGTTTAAGCATGAGTGTCTCCTTAAAAGAACCGCAAGCTTACCAAAGCGTCATGCTCAAAACGTCGTGCGAACGCCTCATTGAAAACACCAATGGAAGAGAAAAGCCCCCCGGGCTTCGACGCCGTCGCAGACGCAGACGACCGCGTCAGAAAATTACAACTCGAATGTTGTCATTTAATTCAACTTAACCGCGTGACACTATATACTAAGCACCGCATTCGATCCGGTCTTGTGATCCGATTGCGTACCGACTCAGCTGAAAGCTGAATAGAGGCTACCAATGGCAAAGAACGTGTTTGAAGATGTGCGCTCTGCAATAGCAAAGTTCCGCAGCGAGACCCGGCTTTATGGGCTCACGATTGGAGACGATGACAACCGATTGCTGGTCGAAGCTTTCTCCTCACACGATGAGCTCGGCGAGGTTGGCATGCTGGATGTTATCGCCCTCTCCGTTAATGCCATTATCGACCCCGACAGCTTATTGGGACAACCGGCGAGCCTGCGCATAACGCTGGCTAACGGCAGCCGAACCACTCTCACCAGAGATATTTCGGAGGTGACGCTGCTTGAGTGCGGTGACGGGCTGGCGCGCTACCGTCTTCGACTGCAGCCATGGCTATGGCGCTTGGCCCACGTTCGGAACAGCCGAATATGGCAGGACAAATCGGTCATTGACATCATCGATGCGGTGTTCGCA
The DNA here is from genome assembly GCA_946480015.1 of uncultured Oxalobacteraceae bacterium. The sequence goes on from CAMLIL010000127.1 coordinate 2,811, forward strand.
GCTTATCTGCCACGCGCCCAATGGCGCTGGAGCGATGAGACGCCCGCCTTCATGAACCCGATATCCGTGCGCAGCCACTGTTGCCAGTATCGCGAATCGGACCTGGCTTTCGTGCAGCGCTTGTTACGCGACGAAGGGCTGTCATGGCGCTGCGAGCAGGCGGACGATGGCGCTTGCATCGTGCTGTTTGCCGACAGTTCGAAATTGTGTGCAGTCCCTGAAGACGAAAGCAGCGCGGCCAGTGCCGGCATTCGATATCACGCGGCGCAATTTAGCGAAGAACAGGATACGGTACAGTTCCTGCACGTCGGGCTGAAACTCGTTACATCGCACGTCACATTGCTCAGTTACGACTACAAAGCCAAGAAAGCCGTCGCCGCGAATTCCCGCTCGCTCATCAAGCGCGCGCGGTCCTTGCCGCCACTGGAATCGTACGATGTGCCGGGTGCGCATGCTTTTGCCGACGCTCGCCAGGCCCAGCATTACGCCGATATTCAGATGCAAGAATTGGAAACCCGTGCGCAGCCTTGCGGCGGCCGATCCACCGTTCGCACACTGCGTGCCGGCACTCGCCTCAGCATCCGGGACATTCCCTGGGAAAACGCGCCACCTTCGTATACCGTTTTGAGCGTGTTCAGCGTGGGGGTCAATAATCTCCCGACTCCGGCCCGGGATGGGCTGGCAGAATTATTTGGCCCGGTTCCACAATTGCTGGATGAGCTTCTGGTCGGCCGGCTCCCACCCGAAGGCGAGATAACGCTCGATCAGGCTATTTCGCACGGATACGCCAACAGTTTCGAAGCCGTGCCGTCGACTGTCGTATGGCGGCCTGACACAACGAAGAACAAGGGCCGCACCAGCAAGGCGACTGCGCTGGGCTCGCAAAGCGCGATCGTCGTCGGCCCCGATGGCGCAGCTACGCCGTCCGGCTCCAATGAACTGTATTGCGATCGCCTGGGCCGAGTGCGTATCCGCTTTCACTGGCAAGACGATCGTGACGCGGCATTCTGGGTTCGCGTGGGCCAGCGCTTCGCCGGAAATCGTATAGGCAGCCAGTTCGTGCCGCGCATTGGCCAGGAAGTCGTCGTTCAGTTTATCGAGAACAATATCGATCGCCCCGTGATCGTCAGCACACTCTACAACGGCCAGGGTGAAGGCGGCATCGCGCCCACACCGGGGGGCAAACAGGTGGCCAGCAAGACCGACGTATTTTCTAAATCACACGATCACGCGGTGTCCGCCCAAGGCAATATCGCGGGCGGAAACAGCCCCGTCTGGCATGGCGCATCCGCCAACAGCGCGGGCCACCGCAATGCCGCCGCGCTCTGGGGCATACGCAGCAAGGAGTTTGGCGGGCCTGGCTATAACCAGCTGGTGTTCGACGATACCGACGAGCAGACACGGGTTCAATTACGCAGCACTTATGCGGCCAGCGAATTAAACATGGGACACCTGATTCATTGCGCCGACAATTACCGCGGCAGCCTGCGCGGCCATGGCGCAGAACTGCGGACGGACGCTTACGGTGCGATTCGGGCGGGAGCCGGCATCTTGGTGAGCAGCTATCGCATCGCGCACACGGCTCAATCGCGCGACCCTGCGGGCGACAATACGGCCGGCATCGCCCTCATGAAACAGGCGGTGAAGCTGGGCGAAACATTCAACGCCGCAGCAGCGACACACCTTACCGTCAAGCTAGCCTCGCATGTGGGCGCGGCGAAAGCTGGCGGGAGTCTACTCGACCACTCATCGGCGCCACTCAAAGCAATGCTCAATTCACTATCGGGCATGGTCAGCCAGGAAAGCCTCCAGGCCGCCGAGCAGGATGCGGCAAGCCGCAACACCGGCCTCGGCGAGCGCAAGCTTCCACACTCGGCCGATCCGCTCATCGCCATTTCGGCCAAAGCCGGGCTCGGCGTGACTGCAGGCCAGAGCATCCAGTGGGCGAACGGTGAAACCGCGACGCTCATGACCGGCGGCGACATGCAATTCGTCAGCGGAGGGACGCTGCGCGTGCATAGCGGCCAGGCGATAGGCGTACTGGGCGGGGCCGTCAAACCGGGCGCGCAAAATATCGGCCTGCAAGTGATTGCCGCAAAAGAGGCAATCGATATCCAGGCGCAGTCTGACGAATTCAAGGCCCAGGCACGCGATGAAGTGGACATCATCAGTACAAACGGACACATCGACTGGGCAGCGGCAAAAACCATCAGTCTGTCGACGGCCGGAGGGGCGAACATCACCATCTCGGGGGGCAACATCACCTTCCAGTGCCCGGGGAAAATTACTGTCCGTGCCGGCAAGAAAAGCTTCGACGGCCCCGCTAACCATGGCTATGTCATGCCAAAACTGCCAAACGCGCCAATCACGTCGGTTCCAGCCCAGTTCGACATGCGCTTGCAAGACGCGCCAGGCCCGAACGGGGTAGCGCTTCCGCACATCGGCTGGCGCATTGTAAATGCCCGCGATATGGACGCTGCGCTCATGAGCAGCGATGTGGTGTTATCGGGCACGAGCGACACGGACGGACGCGTTACGCTCAGCGACGCGCAACAGCAACAACTGCGCGAGCAATACAACGAGCACCCGAACAATCTGTGGATTATTTATGACAGCCACGTCCGGAAGATCGAGATCGCCAAATACGACGAGAACTGGAACCAGACACAGCAGCAATTCCATGCGATGGATGCGCTTGGCTATAGCGACAACTATGACACCGTCGGCGATATCAGCGCGGCCGACTTCCACGCTGCCCTTGCCAGATCCGAGTTCAAGCTGCGCACCGTAGCGGGCTTGCTCAAGAAAATTAGGAAATGACGATTATGGCAGTAGATGTCAAACCAACGCTTCGAACGGTCAAGCAGATTGTCGACAAGGATGGAACAGCGTTCAAGGCCACGCTGACGAGCGGTGTCTGGGTGGGCCATGAACAGGTCTTCTCACGGCCGCAGGAAGGCAACAAGATCACGCCATTTGTCACCGGGGCCGAGTACTTCAGCGATCTGGTCGAGTCGATCCGTGGCGCACGGTCGGAAATCTGCATCCTCGGTTGGCAGGTCAACTGGGATGCAATGCTTGCTCCTGGCTTGCGGCTTTACGATGTGCTGCTGGAGGCCGCTAAAAAGAACGTGAAAATCTTCGTCATGCCGTGGGATGACAGCAAGCCCATGTTGACCTATGACACCCAGACCAAGGCTGTCCTCGAGAGCATCAATGCCCATCCCGAGGTAAAGGCGGATCTGGTCAACGTACTGCTATCGAAATCGCTGGCGTCGAAGAACAATGGTTATTTCTCCCACCATCAAAAGCAGGTAATCGTCGACCGCGCGATCGCGTATATCGGCGGAATCGACCTTGCGTATGGTCGTTATGATGACGCGACATACGACTTGCGTTGCAATGCCAGCGGGCGGGAAGTGTTGAATCGCTACAATTCATGCGTGCCCAGTTTGCAGCGGCTTGCCACCGATCTGCTGGTCGATCCGGATCGGATGACCGGTTTCTGGGACCGCTACAAACGCGACACATCGTACGCCCCGACCAACGCCACGGTTGAAATGCGCAAGGTTGCTGCAGGCGGATGGCAAATGCCGTACGCAACACCGGGCACGGTCGGAATCGCCGTCAATAGCGTTACCGGCGTGTCCAAATTCGAGCACAACGCCCCTCTTCCCATGACGCTCGATCCTGTGCGGCAACCGCGCATGCCCTGGCAGGACGTTCATACCCGCATCGAGGGACCGTCGGTGTCGGACCTGTTGAGAAACTTCGTGGTCAGGTGGAACGCGTCGGGCGGCGCGCGCATGCCGATGCCGCGTCATCCGTCAGAGTACGAAAAAGTGGGAAACGCGTACATTCAAGTCCTGCGTAGCGCGCCGGCGACGATGCGCGAAGCCGAATACAGAGCTCAATTGCCCCGGCCAGCCGTCGCACCGGCGGGCGGCACTGAAGACGACATTCACCGCGCCATGGTTCAGTTGATCGAGAAGAGCAGCCGGTTTATTTACATCGAAAGCCAGTTCTTCGTTTCGGCATTTGGAGAAGAAGCCAAAACCAAGGATCCGGATCTTTCTCCTGCTGCACAGTTCATCGGCACTTTTGGCGGAGCTGATCAAAATGGTAGCGCCGGACTAGCGGCAAAACTGGACCAGGATTCACACGCCCATTTACGTCGAGAAGGGCTGAAACCTTACATCGAAGTCGACACGCGGGATGCATATAGGCCGCCATCGAACAAGGTCTGCCTCGCACTGGTCAAACGAATAGAACGCGCGATTCTCGATGCGTCATCCCCAAATTTCCACGTGTACATCACGATACCGGTACATCCCGAAGGTAGTTTTATGAACACGGCATTCATCGCGGTTCAAATCTACTGGACAATGCAGACAATTTCGTTTGGCACCAACAGCCTGTTGAACGGTATTCGCCGTGCGCTTAAAGCCAAGGAATTGCATTCCAAAAATGACTCAAACTATCGCCGTGTGATCGATGATCTGTCAAACCAGGAATATCTCGACATTCCTGTGGAAGCATGCTTCAGGTATGTAACCCTTCTCAATTTGAGAAACTGGGAAAAAATCGGCGAGAGCAAGGAAGCTCGCTATGTGACTGAACAAATCTACGTGCATTCGAAATTGATGGTCGTAGATGATCTTTATGCATTGCTCGGAACAGCTAACATTAACGATCGTAGTTTACTGGGCGAACGAGATTCAGAAATTGCAGTCCTCGTCATGGATGGCGATTCTCATCGCGCGGATATCTGTGGAAATGGAAGCCAGCGGCCAGTTCGCGCGTATGCACATGAACTACGAAAAAAAATTTGGAAGAAGATTTTTGGCATTACGGGAGGCGTGCGTCCGGCAAACAACCTTGTGCAAGCGATAGAACAACCAGGCATACCAGATAGCTGGCACCTAATACAAAAGCAAGCCGATTTTAACGCAAATGCCTTCGAATCGGCTTTCTCGTATATCCCCAAAAATTGGATTGCAAGCGGAAGCGATGGAACTACTTTGCCGGCCAGCATTATCCCAAACTGGGACCGGCTAGAACAAAGTCCAAATTCAAAAGACAGCTTTGCTGGCTATCCTGCGTCGCCACTTCCATTTCAAGAAGAATTTTGGCGCACACCTCGGCATAATAATAATGCAGTATCAGGGCTGGAGCAAATTCGAGGCTTTATCACTTCCCTACCGGTATTTTGGACACAGGGAGAAATGAATCGCTTTGATTATCCGACGTCTATGGTCGCCGCGAATGAAGCGAAAGAAAATTCGTCGCAATCCGAAGTTGCCGAACAACGCGTTGAACCTAGCGCTAAGTTGGCCAAAGTTAAACCCGCAGGGGGAGTCGCATGACCATTTTCTGGCACACCTTATCAAAAATTACGCTACTTCACTATGCTGTAACGATGGCTATAGTTCTTCCATCTTCGGTTAGCCTTGCTGGAGAATCCACAGCGAACTGGCCAACCGAGTGCGTCGGTCGGTTACAAATAGCCATACCCGGGCAAGTCGACGTTGCTTCCTTGCCATATGAAGAACTGATGGCGGGTGATCCCAATCCCACATACCGCTTTGACGACGGCCAAATCGCGGGGTATAGCGAAATTCAATATAACGGCTTGCTATTCATCACTCGCGAGTTGCAGACCACTGAGCTTGAGGCCGTCCAAAAGGAATTCTCCCGTCGATTCGAAACTGTGAAGAAGCGTTCGGCTACCCAACAACTAGCCGAAGGTAAAACTTCTCCCCAGTTTCTGCGACTTCACATGTCCAGGCTAGGACTAGCGTGGCAGAAAGGAGACGACTTCCACGCCTTTATTAGCGTTGAGCGGCATGCGGTTCACTGGGCCGTTCACGGTCATCCCGAAACACGTGACAAACTCAACAAGATTTTTCGAATTATCGCAGATGGTCTTCAATTCCGGCCGCTTTTGAGCGTGCCGTCAGGAAACGGTGTTTGCATTCCCTACGGATTTATCAATGACGACGGAGTAAACAGCAGGAAAGTCGCGGCCACGTACAGGCTACGTGACCATCCAGATGTAACAATCATGCTGGAGGACGCCAGAGCTCGTGACGTGGCATCGTTTCAGGATCCTGAAAAATTCACGGCAATTTACAAATCAAACTTCTTTTGGACCCAGCGCTATCGGTCGGTCAAGTCGCGCGAGAATCTATTACATGGCTCCTACCACAAAATTAAGTTTGCGGGCCAAAGCGCGGTCGAGACGATGTTCAAACTCACGCGCGACGATAATACAGAGGACTTCGGTTACCTTGTTGTTACGCGCGGTGATCCGGATGCGAAAGAAGACACGCCGGACCTAATGATGTATGTGATTCAAAACGCTCAACACGCTGTAATGAAGGGTATTAAACCAATGGAAAAGGAAAAATTCTTTGAAATGGCCAAGGCAATTTCGGCCAGTGTTAAGCGTCGGGAGATCAGGTAATCGAGAAACATCCGGTTAAAGACATTAGCTAAGAACGGCGAACTTGACGGGCAGCCAATGTTCGCATCGATGCAGAGCGAACTCAATACCATTTCTAATCTGGAGAAGGTGCGTCCAGCGGGTGAACAGACATGACCAAAACGCATACTGCATCATTATTGTCGTTAATCGGCATAGCACGGTTAGTCACTCCATTGTTAGTGACATACGCCTGTGCCGCTCAATCAGCAGCTACGCCATGGCCGATCGAATGCGTAGGTCGGCTTCAAATTCGCTTTCCGGGGAATGTAGAAACAGCAGCCGTGTCGCCGGCCGACTTTGTTGCAGGAAGATCGGATCCCGACTTTCGATTCGATGACGGGCAGTTAGCTGGATTTAGCCGCTTGCAATATGGCGGCGTTGTTATCATCACACGTGCACTACAGAAGAATGAGCTAGACCTCATTCGTGCAACCGAGAATCGATGGGTTGAAGCGGCCAAAAATGGCAAAACTAGCCTCGCCGGAGCTAACGCCAACGCCAAGACTTCGGTATCGCCGCGCTTCGAACGACTTAGTCCCGTTTCCGATACAGGATTGGCATGGCGGAATGGTGAGCGTTTTGTGGCCTTTGATGTCCTCGAAAACCACGCAACCAAATGGGTTGTCACCGGAATACCGGAGCAGCGAGATCGCCGCGCAAGGAATTTCCGCGCTTTCGTTGGCGGCTTACGCTTCAGGCCAATCCTGACGGTTCCAGACACCGCTGGGGTCTGCTTGCCATATGCATTCGTCGAGGACAACGGAAACGACGCTGCCGGAAGAGTAGTTGCTGCTACCTACCGACTCCGCGATCACCCTGATGTCACCATCATGTTGGAAGACGCTTCCGCGAGTGCCCCTGCGGCTTTCCAGGATCCAACCAAATTTACCGCTATCTATAAATCAAATTTTTTCTGGGCCCAGCGCTATCAATCGGTCAAGTCCCGCGAGAACCTATTACATGGCTCGTATCACAAAATTAAGTTTGCGGGCCAGCACGCGGTCGAGACGATGTTCAAACTGACGCGCGAGGATAACACACAGGACTTCGGCTACCTTGTTGTTACGCGCGGCGACCCGGATGCGAAAGTAGACACGCCGGATCTGATGATGTATGTAATTCAAAACGCGCAACACGCAGTAGCAAAAGGCATCAAGCCGATGGAGAAGGACAAATTCTTTGAAATGGCCAAGGCCATCGCGGCCAGTGTTAAGCCCCGGGAGATCAAGTAATCGAGAAATATGCCTTCAAAGCTGTGGGCCGGTCTTCGCAACCTTATGCTTCGTCGTTGCGGACTATGCATCGCCCGACGAGCACCGCATGCGCTAAAGAGCAAGCCCGCTCGAATCAGAAACAAACAGAATGGAGAATTATGCGTCGTCTAACGAAAGATTATTCGACGCATATGAACAAATATCTGTCGCGCGACGGCTGCGATACTTACTCCCAGTTCAGCGCGCCGCCGGTCTGGTACTCGGTCACGCGCGTTTCGAAGAAGTTGCGCTCTTTCTTCAGGTCGATCATCTCGCTCATCCATGGGAACGGGTTTTCTTCCTGGGCGAACAGCGGCTCCAGCCCGATCTGGGTGGCGCGGCGGTTGGCGATGAAGCGCAGGTAGCCTTTGAACATGGTCGCGTTCAGGCCCAGCACGCCGCGTGGCATGGTGTCTTCGGCGTAGGCGTATTCCAGTTCCACGGCCTTGTGGAACAGCGCCTTGATCTCTTCGCGGAAGGCGGGCGTCCACAGCAGCGGATTTTCCATCTTGATCGTGTTGATCAGGTCGATGCCGAAATTGCAATGCATCGATTCGTCGCGCAGGATGTACTGGTACTGCTCGGCCGCGCCCATCATCTTGTTCTGGCGGCCCAGCGCCAGGATCTGGGTGAAGCCGACGTAGAAGAACAGGCCTTCCATCAGGCAAGCGAATACGATCAGGGACTTCAGCAGCTTCTGGTCCGATTCCACCGTGCCGGTGGTAAATGCCGGGTCGGTCAGGGTGTTGATGAACGGGATCAGGAATTCATCCTTCTCGCGGATCGACTTGACTTCATTGTAGGCGTTGAAGATTTCGCCTTCGTCCAGCCCCAGCGATTCGACGATGTACTGGTAGGCGTGGGTGTGGATGGCTTCCTCGAACGCCTGGCGCAGCAGGTACTGGCGGCATTCCGGCGCCGTGATGTGGCGGTAGGTGCCCAGCACGATGTTGTTGGCGGCCAGCGAGTCGGCGGTCACGAAGAAGCCGAGGTTGCGCTTGACGATGCGGCGCTCGTCTTCGGTCAGGCCGTTCGGGTTCTTCCACAGCTCGATGTCGCGCTGCATGTTCACTTCCTGCGGCATCCAGTGGTTGGCGCAGCCGGCCAGGTATTTGTCCCACGCCCATTTGTACTTGAACGGGACCAGCTGGTTCACGTCGGTCTTGCCGTTGATGATGCGCTTGTCGTCGGCATGCACGCGCTTGGCGACCGACGCGGCGTCGGCGGCAGGTTCGCCCGCAGGCATTGGCGGTCGGGCGGTTTGGGTGCTTGGTTCGTCATCCCAGGAGAGCATGTTTGTTCCTCTTATATATAGTTACTGCGTCGTCCCCGCTCGCGCGAGGACGACGGTCAATTTATTGGCAGGCTTCGCATTCCTCGAAACCGTCGTCGCCGGGACGCAGGTAGCAGGCCGCGCCATCGGCGTCGGCCGCTGCCGGCACTGCCGGTGCCGCCGCCATTGCGCTGGCCGACATGCCGCCGTCCACCGCCACCGCGTTCAGCGCGCCGGTCTTGGAGGTCGATTTCTCCATGTGCGTCGCGGCAATGGTGCGCAGGTAGTAGGTGGTTTTCAGGCCACGCAGCCAGGCCAGCTTGTAGGTTTCGTCCAGTTTCTTGCCCGATGCGCCAGCCATATAAATATTGAGCGACTGCGCCTGGTCGATCCATTTCTGGCGGCGCGAGGCGGCTTCCACCAGCCAGCTCGGCGATACTTCGAAGGCGGTGGCGTAGATGTCGCGCAGGTCTTGCGGGATGCGGTCGATCTTGGCCAGCGAGCCGTCGAAATACTTCAGGTCGGCAATCATCACTTCGTCCCACAGGTCGCGCGCCTTCAGGTCGCGCACCAGGTAGGCGTTGATTTCGGTAAATTCACCCGACAGGTTGGACTTCACATACAGGTTCTGGAAAGTCGGTTCGATGCAGGCCGACACGCCGATGATGTTGGAAATCGTCGCGGTCGGGGCGATGGCCACGCAGTTCGAGTTGCGCATGCCGAACTGCTTGATGCGTTCGCGCACCAGCGGCCAGTCCATGGTTTCGCTGCTGTCCACCTCGAGATAGCCGCCGCGTTCCTCGGCCAGCAGCTTGATCGAGTCTTGCGGGAGGATGCCGCGGTCCCACAGGGAACCGGTGTAGGACTCGTAGCGGCCGCGTTCTTCGGCCAGCTCGGTCGATGCCAGGTAGGCGTAGTAGCACACCGCTTCCATCGAGCGGTCGGCGAACTCGACCGCCTGGTTCGAGGAGTACGGCACGCGCATCATGTGCAGGCAATCCTGGAAACCCATGATACCCAGGCCGACCGGGCGGTGGCGCATGTTTGAATTGCGTGCCTTGTCGACGGCGTAGTAATTAATGTCGATCACGTTGTCGAGCATGCGCATCGCGGTGCGCACGGTCTTTTGCAGCTTGATCGCGTCCAGCTTGCCTTCCTTCATGTGGGCCGGCAGGTTGACCGAACCGAGGTTGCAGACGGCGATCTCGGACTCGTTGGTGTTCAGGGTGATCTCGGTGCACAGGTTGGAGCTGTGCACGACGCCGACGTGCTGCTGGGGCGAGCGGATATTGCATGGGTCCTTGAAAGTGATCCACGGGTGGCCGGTCTCGAACAGCATCGACAGCATCTTGCGCCACAGGTCGAGCGCGGCGACTTTCTTGAATACGCGGATGTCGCCGGCGGCGGCCTTGGCTTCGTAGCCCAGGTAAGCGGCCTCGAACGTCTTGCCGACCTTGTCGTGCAGGTCCGGGCAGTCCGATGGCGAGAACAGGGTCCAGTCGCCCTTTTCCATCACGCGCTTCATGAACAGGTCGGGAATCCAGTTCGCGGTGTTCATGTCGTGGGTGCGGCGGCGGTCGTCGCCGGTGTTCTTGCGCAGGTCGAGGAATTCCTCGATGT
>CAMLIL010000128.1 GCA_946480015.1 uncultured Oxalobacteraceae bacterium
GCCACCAACATCGGCAATGGCTTCACCAGCCTGAACGCGCACCACGCCGCGCTCGAATGGATGCAGCGCGGGCTGGACCTGGCGCGTCCGACCGGCTGGCCGATGAGCATTGGCCTAAGCCTGATGCAAACGGCCGAAACGCTGCGCCAGCTGGGCCAGCGCGAAGCGGCGCTGGAACTGCTGCACGAGGCGCTGACCACGCTCACGCCCTTGTCCGGCTCGCGCGCCTACGCCATCGCGCTGGAATACCAGGGCGACCTGGCGCTCGACGGCGGCGATTACGAACGCGCCCTGGACAGTTTCGCGCTGCTCGAAGAGCGCGGCGAAGTGCTTGGCCAGGCCGACTTCCAGAGCGGCGCGCGGCGCGGCCAGGCCCACGCCCTGTCGCACCTGAACCGTCCCCAGGCCGCCCTGGAAAAGGCCCGCGCCGCGCTGGCGCTGGCGCGCGAACATGGCGACGCCTACAACCAGATTTCCGCGCTCAGGGTGCTGGCCGAAATCCACGCCCGCCACGGTTTGCCGGCGCCGCTGCCGGCCGATGCGCCCAGCGCCGCGCTGCACTACCTGCAGCAGGCCAAGGCGGTGGCCGCCACCATCGAGGGCTACACCGTGCCCGGCGACCTGCTCGATGCGGTGGCGCGCGAGTACGCCAGCATCGGCGACTACCAGCGCGCCTACGAGGTAGCGCTGCGCGCCGGCGCCGCGCGCGACAAGATTCACAGCCAGGAAGCGACCAACCGCGCCGTCGCCATGCAGGTGCAGTACCAGACCGAGCGCGCCAAGACCGAAGGCGAGCATCACCGCCAGCTGGCCGCGGCCGAAGCCAAGCGCGCCGAAGTGCTGCTGCAGACCAGCGCCACGCTGGAGCACCTGTCGGCGATCGGCCAGGAGATCACCACCCACCTGGACGCGGCGGCGGTGTTCCGCGCGCTCGACCGCCATGTGCACGGCCTGCTCGACGCCACCCATTTCTCGATTTTCCTGATCGAGCCGGACGGCGCCTCGCTGCGCAGCGCCTTCGGCATCGAGGCCGGGCGCACGCTGCCGCCGGTGCGTTTTTCGCTGACCGATCCGAACGCCACCTCGGCCCGTTGCGTGCGCGAGCGGCGCGAGATCCTGGTCGAGCTGGACCCGGACGGCGACATGCCCAATCTGATTCCCGGCACCCTGCGCACCTTGTGCCTGCTGTTCGCGCCCCTGCTGATCGGCGAGCGCGTGATGGGCGTGATGACGGTGCAGTCGATGTCGCCCGGCGTGTACGGCGAGCGCGAACGGCTGATCTTCCGCACCCTGTGCGCGTACGGCGCGATCGCGCTCGACAACGCCAGTGCCTACCGCCAGGTGGCCGCCACCCTGAGGACGCTCAGCGCCACCCAGGCGCAGCTGCTGGAAAAAAATCTCGAACTGGAAGAAGCCTACAAGGCGCTGGAAGACGTCAGCCTGACCGATCAGCTGACCGGCCTGCGCAACCGCCGCTTCTTCCTGCAGCATGTCGATGCCGACGTCGGCCTGAGCCTGCGCCGCTACGACGATCCGCTGCGCGCCGGCGTCAATGAGCGCGACAGTTCGCCCGGGCGCGACCTGGTGTTTTTCATGGTCGACCTGGACCATTTCAAGGAAGTCAACGACCTGCACGGCCATGCGGCCGGCGACGCCGTGCTGGTGCAGATGCAGGAGCGCCTGCGCGAAGTGTTCCGCGAGTCCGATTACCTGATCCGCTGGGGCGGGGAAGAGTTCCTGGTACTGGCGCGCGCCACCCATCGCGACGACGCCAGGGTGGTGGCCGAGCGCATCCGCGCGGCGGTGGCCAACCGGCCCTTCGTGCTGCCCGACGGGAGCGCGCTGGCCAAGACCTGCTCGATCGGCTTTGCCTGCTTCCCGTTCGTGCCGGCCCAGCCGCGCCTGATGTCGTGGTCGGAAGTCGTGGAGCTGGCCGACCAGGGACTGTATCTGGTCAAGCGCTCGGGCCGCAACGCCTGGGCCGGGATCTACAGCACCGCGCAATCGCGCTACGACGAACTGTTCCCGCGCCTGATTCATCAACTGGAGCAGTCGCTGGCCGACGGCGAGGCGCGCCTGGTGACCAACCTGGAAAACGTGCAGGTCACCGCCGGCGCCAAGACGCGCCGGCTGGTGCTCGAGAGCGACAAGATCAAGCGTTGATGAAGCCGGCGATGGCCGGCACGTCGGCCGCAATCGCCACCCGTTCGCTGGCCGTCCGGTTCTGGCTCATCTTCCATTTGCCCTGGATGCGCACAAGCGCAATCTCGATACCGACCACCGCCGCCATGATCTTGTCGATGAAGTCGCGCGGCGCGTCGTGGATCGTCCACGGCATCGCACGCCCGGACTCGTGCCGGTCGGTCAAGCGCTCCAGCACGCCGAACACCCAGGCCGGATCCTCCACCGCGCGCAGCACCCCGTGCGCATGCACCACCGCGTAGTTCCAGGTCGGCACCACCTTGCCGTGGATGGCCTTGTCTTCGTACAGCTCGGGCGACACATACCCGGAGGCCCCCTGGAAAATCGTCATGACCTCGCGCCCCGCCAGACGCCACATCGGATTGGCGCGCGCCACGTGGGCGCGCAGCACGCCGAACGGGGCCTGTTCGGTCGGCGCCCCGATCTCGAACGGAATGTGGTCCGCCGACAGGCCGTCGGCAAACGTCACCACCGCGGCCAGCGGATGCGCCGCCATCAGGGCGTGCAGCACATCGATGCGGGTCTCTTCGAAATCAGTCAGTTGCTTGTACACGTGTCATTTCTCCTTGAATCAGAATGTCGGCCTTGATCGAATTGGCGATATAGCAGCGTTCATGGGCCGCATGGTGGATCGCCTCCAGGTCCTGCGCGCTGGGGACGCGCTCGCTCGAGAACGCAATCGCCGGGCGCAGCGTGATCACCGTCATGGCCTTGCGACCGTCGCTGTTGGTGCCCAGCGTACCGAGCGCCGCATCGCGGTACGAGTCGACCACGAAGCCGCGCTGCGCCGCGATCGACAGGAAGAACAGCATGTGGCAGCTCGATACCGCCGCCACCAGCGCTTCCTCGGGATCGACGCCGGCGGCGTCGGACATCGGCAGCGGCACCGACAGCGGGGAAGACGACGCCGGCACGCGCAGGCCGCCGTCGAACTGCCATGCGTGCGCGCGGCTGTAGCGATTGTCGGTGAACGGCTGCGCGCCGCGTTCCCAGCTCACCTGCGCTTCGAATAACTGCATGTCGTGCTCCGTGTGATGTCAGAAAGGCCATTCTACGACCCGGTTTGGCTTGCTCAAATAGCCAATAAGAGCGAATATGAGAAGACCAATTCATTCGGGCCACGCATGCACGTCTCCGACATCCTGTCCGCCTTGCCGCTTGAACGCAGCTCGGCCACGCCGCTGTTCCGCCAGCTCTACACCGAGGTCAAGAACGCCATCCTCAACGGCGCGCTCACGCCCGGCATGCAGCTGCCGCCGACGCGCGCGCTGTGCCGCCTGCTGAGCGTGTCGCGCCAGACCGTGCTCAACGCCTACGCCCAGCTGAGCGCCGAAGGCTACCTGAGCGGCACGGTCGGCAAAGGCACCTTCATCAGCGCGCACCTGCCGGCGGCGGCCAGGCCGGCAGCCACGCCGCCCAGTGCATTGATGCGGCCACTGTCGGCACGCGGGCAGGACTACGCCGAGGCCATGCGCACGGCGCGCGTGCACGAGCATGCGGTGCGCGCCTTCCGGCCCAGCATGCCGGGCCTCGACCTGTTTCCCTTCGACGTGTGGAGCAGGCTGGAAGCGCGCCGCTGGCGCCGGCCCGGGCACCACCTGGGTTACGCCGAAGCGAGCGGCTTCGCGCCGCTGCGCGAGCTGCTCAGCGTGTATTTGCGCGCCTCGCGCTCGGTCAACTGCACGCCCGACCAGATCGTGATCACCTCCGGTTCGCAGCAGGCCCTGTACCTGCTGTCGGCGCTGCTGCTCGCTCCCGGCGACAAGGTGTGGGTCGAATCGCCCGGCTATCCCGGCGCCAGCGCGCCCCTGGCGGCGCTGGGCGCGCAGGTGTGCACCGTGCCGGTCGACGCAGGCGGCATGGACGTGGCCTACGGCGCGGCCCACTACCCGGATGCGCGCATGGTGCTGACCACGCCGTCGCACCAGCTGCCGCTGGGCGTGACCATGAGCCTGCAGCGCCGCCTTGAACTGCTGCGCTGGGCCGCGCAAACGCGCGCCTGGATCGTCGAGGACGACTACGACAGCGAGTACCGCTACGACGGCCCGCCGCTGGCGTCCCTGCAGGGACTGGACCGCGCCGGCAGCACGGTGTACGTCGGCACCCTGTCGAAGGTGCTGTTCCCCAGTCTGCGGCTGGGCTATGTGGTGGCGCCGCCCGCGCTGGTCGAACCGCTGGCGCGCGCCAAGGCGGTGGTCGACCGCCACAGCCCGCTGGCGCCGCAGATGGTGCTGGCCGACTTCATGGAGGCCGGCCACTTCACGCGCCACATCAAGCGCTCGCGCGAAGCCTACCGCGAGCGGCGCGATGCGCTGGTGGCCGGCATCGCCGCACGCCTGGGCGGCGAACTGTGGTGCGGACCGATCGACTCGGGCCTGGATATCTGCGCGCCGCTGCGCCGGCCGCTCGACGACGCCGCGGTGGCGCGCAGCGCGCAGCAGGCCGGCGTGGACCTGCGTCCGCTGTCCTATTACGCCCACCCGGCCGCCACGCCCGAATGCGCGATCGGACCGGGCCTGCTGCTCGGCTTTGCCGCCGTGCCGGCCGCGCACACCGCGCCGGCGCTCGAGCGTCTGGCCCGGGTCCTGAAAGCCTACCGCTAGGCTATACTGGGCCGATGACGACGATCCGCTGCTCCTGGGCCAACCCCGCCAATCCGCGCTACCTCGACTACCACGACAACGAGTGGGGCATTCCCTGCCACGACGAGACGCGCCTGTTCGAGATGCTCAACCTGGAAGGCGCGCAGGCTGGCCTGAGCTGGGAGACCATCCTCAACAAGCGCGAGAATTACCGCCTTGCCTTCGACCAGTGGGACGCGCACAAGATCGCCGCCTACGACGAGCGCAAGGTGGCCGAACTGCTGGCCAATCCCGGCATCGTGCGCAACAGGCTCAAGGTGGCCGCGGCGATCACCAATGCGCGCGCCTACCTGCGCCTGCGCGAGCAGGGCACTACCCTCGACGATTATCTGTGGGGCTTCGTCGACGGCCGCCAGATCGTCAACGCGTTTGACCGCGACAGCCGCCCGCCCAAAACCCGGCTGTCGGACCGGCTCTCGAAGGATCTGGCAAGGCGCGGCTTCAAGTTCGTCGGCTCGACCATCGTCTACGCCTATATGCAAGGCATCGGCATGGTCGACGACCATGATGTGCGCTGCTTCTGCCATGGCCGGGCGGCGCGCGCATGAACTGGCAAGAGCTGTGGGCTGAGCGCGCCAGTTTCGTCATTTTCGATGCCTGCCATGGCGACGGCGCCGGATTCCGCGAAGCCGTCAAAGCCTGGCGCGCCGACCCGGCGCGGCCGGGGCGGCTGCACTACATCGCCCTCGACCGCCAGGCGGCGATGCCGGGCCTGCGCCGCGTGCCCGGCCACGGCGACGCCGTCACCCTCGACCTGCTCGGCGCGCCGATCGACGCGGCGCTGAGCCAGTTGCGCGCCCAGCTGGACTTCGCCTGGCTGCGTGGGATGGAGGGGCAAGGCTGCCATTTCGCGCGCGCCCTGGGACGTTTGGCGGCGCCCGGCATGCGGCTGCGCTGCGAGGGCCTGGCGCCGGCGCAGCAGCGCGCGCTGGAGGCGGCCAGTTTCGCGCTCGATGGCGAGGCAGGTACCGGGCGCTACGCCAGCCGCCGGCCGTTCGCGGCTGGCGCGGCCGAGCGCGAACGGCGCGCGCTGGTCATCGGCGCCGGCCTGGCCGGCAGCGCCGCCTGCCAGCGCCTGATCGCGCGCGGCTGGCACGTCACGCTGATCGAGCGCCATGCGCACCCGGCCTGCGAGGCGTCCGGCAACATGGCCGGCATCGCCATGCCGCTGCTGTCGCGCGACGACAACCTGATGACGCGGCTTTCGCGTGCCGCCTTCCTGTTCGCCCAGGGCTACTGGGATGCGCTCGGCGGCATCGGCCAGGGCGGGGTGATCGCGGGCGAGCGCTGTGGCGTACTGCAGCTGGCGCGCGATGGCGCGCACGCCGACGTGCAGCGCGCCATCGCCGCCGAACAGCGGTTGCCGTCCGATTTCGCTCAATGGCTGGAGCCGGCCGAGGCCAGCGCGCTGCTCGGGTCTCCCGCGCCGCACGGCGCCTGGCGGTTCCCCCGAGGCGGCTGGATGCGCCCGCCCAGCGCCTGCGGCGCCATGCTGACCGCGTGCGGCGAAGCGCTGGTGCGCCGTTTCGGCGCCGGCGAGGTCACGTTGGCACGCCAGGCCGGCGGCTGGGCCGCGCGCAACCGGGACGGCACCGTCATCGCCGAGGCCCCCGTTGTCATTCTGGCCAGTGGCGCGCGGCGTATCGAACAGGCCGCCGCGCTGCCGCTGGCCAGGCTGCGCGGCCAGGTGACCCATCTGGCCGCCGGCAGCATTGCGCCACCGCCCATGGTGCTGTGCCGCGAAGCCTATCTGACCCCGGCCGTACGGGGCTGGCACAGCACCGGCGCCACCTACGACGGCGATGACGATCCGGCACTGCGCGCCAGTAGCCAGGATGACAATCTTGACCGCATGCGCGCCATGCTGGGCGACCCGCAGGCCGCCGCCGCTGCGCCGCTCGAAGGCCGGGTCGGCTTTCGCAGCGTGGCGCCGGACCGCCTGCCGCTGATCGGCGCGCTGCCCGATCCGGCCGCCGCCACCCGCCTCGAACGGCTGCGCGAAGTGCCGCGTCACCCGGGGCTGTATGGCCTGCTGGGCTACGCCTCGCGCGGGCTGACCTGGGCGCCGCTGGCGGCCGAACTGCTGGCCGCGCAGCTCGACGGCACGCCGCTGCCGCTCGAATCGGACCTGGTCGACGCGCTCGATCCGGCCCGCTTTTTGCTACGTGAGCGCCGGCGCAACACTGGCTGAAGTACCAGCAGACGCGCGCGCCAAGATACCGCTATAATTGACGTGCGGCAACTTTTTGCCGCTTCTGGAGATTGTGACAATGGACGACGCGCCTGGTGAAAATCCGCTTTTCCTGTTCCTGGCGTCGACCGCGCACGACATGAAGAACTCCATCAGCGTGCTGGCGGGGACGCTGGAGACGCTGATCGCGGGCGCCTCGCCGGCGGTGGACGCGGCCTATCCGCAGATGGCGCACATGCTGTACCAGACCAAGCGCCTGAACGACAACCTGATCCAGCTGCTGGCGCTGTACAAGCAGGTCGGCCAGCCCGAATACCCGTTCGACGTCCAGCCTCTGGAAATCGGCGATCTGGTCGAGCAGGTGGTGTCGGCCGAGCGGATTTTGCTGGACTCGAAAGGCATCGTTCTGGAGACCGATTTCGATCCGGCGCTGCTGTGGCATTTCGACGAAGACCTGATTATCGGCGTGGTCGGCCACGCCATCAACAATGCCATCCATTACACGCGCGACCGCATCCGCCTGGCCATCGCCAAGGTCGACGGCGCGCTCGAAATCCGCGTCGAGGACAATGGCGGCGGCTACCCGGCGGCCATGCTGGAGGCGGGCGTATCGGCCATGCATGGCGCCAGCGCCGGCGTGAACTTCCTGACCAACAGCACCGGCCTGGGACTGTACTTTTCCAGCGAGGTGGCCAAGATGCACCGGCACCGCAACCGCAGCGGCAGCCTGCACCTGGAAAACGGCGGCCGCTACGGCGGCGGCTGTTTCGTGCTGAGGCTGCCATGAACGTCGACTGGTCAGCCAAAAATTACCTGGTGGTGGATGACTTCATCGGCATCCGCCAGCTGCTGCGCGAAAGCCTGCGCAACCTGGGCGCCAAGAACATCGACCAGGCCTCCAGCGGCGGCGAAGCCATGGCCCTGCTGGCGCGGGTGCGTTACGACGTGGTCCTGTGCGACTACAACCTCGGCGAGGGCAAGAACGGCCAGCAGGTGCTGGAAGAAGCGCGCGTGCGCCACCTGCTGCTGCCCAGCAGCGTGTGGCTGATGGTGTCGGCCGAGAAGAGCGTCGAATCGGTGATGGGCGCGGCCGAGCACCAGCCCGATGCCTATCTGATCAAGCCGATCACCGAGGGCGTGCTGCTCACGCGCCTGAACCGCGTGTGGCACAAGAAGCAGGTATTCCGCGAGATCGACCAGGCCTACGCGGAAAAGGACTTCCTGCGCGCGGCCCGCGTCTGCGACGAACAGATCGCGCGCCACAAGGTGCACGAGATCGACCTGCTGCGCATGAAGGCCAACCTGATGCTCAAGAGCGGCGAACCGGAAAAGGCCCGTGAGGCCTTCGAGCGCGTGCTGCAGGAGCGCGAATACCAGTGGGCGCGCGCCGGGCTGGCCAAGATCCGCATGGCCAACGGCGAATTCGAACAGGCGCGCCAGATCTTCCAGGGCGTGATCGCCGACAACCGCTATTACATCGACGCCTACGACCAGCTGGCCCAGGCCTACCAGTCGATGGGGCAGAACGAGGAAGCCTGCTCGATCCTGGAACGCGCCGCCAAGCTCTCGCCCAATTCGGTCGGGCGCCAGCGCGCGCTCGGCCAGGTCTGCCTCAAGCTGGGCAATATGGGCATGGCCGAGAAGGCCTTCCGCAAGTGCATCGCGATCGGCGAGTATTCGGTGATGAAGACGCCCGACCCCTATTTAGGCCTGGCGCGCGTGTGCGGCCTGAAGAACGACGTCAAGGAAGCGCTGCAGCTGCTGTTGACGGTCCAGCGCGAGTTCGCCACCGACGAGGTGCAGCTGCGCGCCAAGATCACCGAGGGCATGGTGTACCACGAGAGCGGCGACTTCCGGCGCGCGCGCAAGGCCGGCGACGATCTGGAAGAACTGCTGCGCATGAACCGCGAGCGGCCCGACATCGTCACCTGCATGGACATGGCGACCATGCTGTTCGCGGTGGGCGTGAAGGAAGCGCCGGTCGAACTGCTGTGCTACGTCATCAAGAACAACCATGACAACACCTTGCTGCTGGAGGACGTGCAGAAAATCTTCGACAAGGCGCGCATGAGCGAGGAGGGCCACGCCCTGATCCGCGCCTCGAAGAAGGAAGCGTCGGACATGATGAACCAGGGCGTGCTGCTGTGGAAGACCGGCAAGCTGCCGGAAGCGGTGGCGTGGATGCGCGAGGCGCGCGCGGCCTTGCCAAACAATTTACGTATCCTGTTCAACGCCGCGCAAATCCTGATTTCCCACATGCAGCAGCTCGGCTACGACCTCGCCCTGGCCGAGGAAGCCCATCTGGTGTTGCTCCACGTAGACAAAGTACTGCCAGGACAACAACGCTTTGCCCAGCTGATGGAGCAGCTCGCCGCTCTGGCGCCGGTGCCCAGCATCGATGCCGAGGTCGCCTGACTTGTGTTCCGCCCTTGTGCGCAAATTTGCCGGTGATAAACTGAATACTGGTTATCGACGGCAAAGGAAAATCCATGCGAGACATCGCGAACGAAGTCTATGAAAAAATGAAAGTCGGCAGCACTGCCTGGATCAAGCCCGTTACCGCCAAGGGCGACACCATTGAATCGTTCCAGGCCGTCCACGAGCAGGTGCGCCGGCTGGCCGAGGAAGGTTTGATCGCCATCTCCACGATCAAGCGCCAGGATGACGGCCTGATCGACGCAATCCGCATATCGAAACTGGCCTGACGGCCACCCAGCCGTTTATTTGCCTTCGTCCCCCTTGGGCCTGGCGGCGCGCTTGGCCGCCGGTTTCTTGTCGGCCTCCTTGGGCGCGGCCTTGGCCATGGCCTTTTGCAGTTCGCGTGCCGGTGCGGTGGCCGCTTCCTGCACCTTGGCGGTGGCCGTGGCGACGGCTTCGGGCGACATCGCCGTCGATACCGCCTGCTTGAACTGATCCTGCAGCATATTCCACCACGCCGCCGGGTTGGTCATGGCGGCCGCCGCCGCCGCGGGCAGCGGGTCCTTGGGCGCTTCCGGCTTGGCTTCGGCCTTGGCCGGTTCGGGCGCCGGCGCGGCCGGCTGGCTGAAGAAGGCCGAGGCGTACGGCGCCGCCGCCAGCACCGATTTTTCGTTCGCGCCCGGCTGCTGCACTGCGCTGGCAAGCGCCTCGCCCATCGACTTGAGCGTGACGATGGTGCCGCGCTGGACTTCCAGCGTCTGGATGGTCCCGCGCAGCATGGACAGGTTCATGTTCAGCCAGCCCTCGACCGCTTTCAGGTCGGCGATCTTCTTGTCCAGGTCTTCGACCGACATGGCTGGCGCGGCCATGGCCGGCAGACCCATGCCCGGCACGGCCATGCTGCCCCAAAGGTTCTTGACGAAGTCCAGGGTATCGTTCATGGCGCCCGGCAGGTTCGGCATTGGTGGTTTCA
Source organism: uncultured Oxalobacteraceae bacterium (assembly GCA_946480015.1). Next base: position 10,427 of record CAMLIL010000128.1, read on the forward strand.
GCATGGGGTTCTCCGTGGGTTGAGGGGGCAGGGTAGCAGATTATGAAACAGCCATCAAAGATTGTATATATTGCCAAGCCCTTCGGGGGCCGGCGCATGGTTGTCAGCGGAAATTGTGGCTTGCACGTTAAACTGCGCATATGACGATCGCTACATTCCTTTTCCGACGCCGCCGCGTACTGGCGATCTGCGTGGTGTCGGCCCTGCTGCATTACTGCGCGATTGGCTGGGTGGGAGCAAAAATAGGACCGGAAAGTGCAGCGCCGGACAAGGCCGGGGCGGCGCCGATTGTGGCCACGTTGCTGGCGCCGCCCGCTCCTGTTGCCCCGCCGGCTCCCGTCAAACGGATCAAGCCTGCGCCGCCGCCCGTGGTCGCTGAACCTGAACCGGCAGCGCCGGAGCCCGTGCCTGAACCTGAACCTGTACCTGTACCTGTACCTGTACCTGTACCTGAACCTGCACCGCAGCCCGAGCCGGTCGCCGAGCCGGCGCCGGCGCCTGAGCCGGTGGTGGCGGAGAGCGCGCCGCAAGCCGCGCCCGCACCCCAGGAGTTCAAGGTCAGCCTGCCGCCCTCGGCCCGGCTGAGCATGGACCTGTCGCGCAAGGATGCCGGCGGCACCGAATGGAACGGCAGCGGCGAGATGGTGTGGCAGCGCCGCGCCGACGGCTACAAGGTGACGATGGAGGCCAGCGTCAGTCTGCTGGTCACGCGCCTGAACGTGTACGCGTTGAGCAGCGAAGGCAGGATCGACGGGCACGGAATCGCGCCAAGTGTGTCGACCGAACGGCGCGGCAGGCGCGCGCAGACGGCGACCCATTTCGACCGCGATCAGCAGCGCATCACCTTTTCGGCGTCGGACAAGGTGCAGCCGCTGGTGCCGGGCGCGCAGGACAAGGCCAGCCTGCCGCTGCAACTGGCCGGCATCGGCCGCGCCGACAGCGCCCAGCTGCAGCGGGACATGGAGATTACCGTGGCCGATGAGCGCGACGTCAGCCAGTACCGCTTCGTGCTGGTCGGCCAGGAAGATCTCGACACGCCGATGGGACGCCTGGCGACCTGGCATTTGTCGCGTCCCCCGCGGCCCGGTGCGTACAATGCGCGCCTCGACGTGTGGCTGGCGCCGCAGCACGAATGGTTCCCGGTGCAGATTCGCAGTACGGAGTCGACCGGCGCAGTGACAACCCAGACGGTCCGCAAGATCGTCCTAACCGATGCGGGAAGCTAGCGTATGCAGGCAATGATCATGAAACTGACCACGGCGGCTGTGCTGATGGGGTGCCTGGGCGGCGCGGTGGCCGCCGAGCACGTGGCCATCAAGCGCCCGGTCGACATGCCGCCATCGGCCGACCTGACCTACGCCCTCAAGGCGCGCCAAAAAGGCATCACCCTGGGCGGCGAGGGCGTGGTCAACTGGCGCGTGGAGGATGGCAGGTACAGCGTGGCCACCGAGGCGCGCGTGGCGGTGTTCGGCAAGATCCTGGAAAACCGCAGCGAGGGCGCGATCGATGCCTACGGGCTGGCGCCAGTCAAATGGACCGAGAAGCGCATTCGCAAGGACGTCAACACCACCGCGTTCGACCGGGCGCTTAAACAGATCACGTTTTCAGTGGGCGAAAAGTCCTTCCCGCTATTGGGCGGCGAGCAGGATCGCGCCAGCGCGCAATGGCAGATGGTGGCGGTGGCGCGCGGCGCACCGGAGAAAATGGTGGCGGGATCCGAATGGCGCTTTTTTGTCGCCGGACGGCGCGACGCCGAGCAGTGGACCTTCAAGGTGGTCCGGCGCGAGAAGGTGCAGACCGGCCTCGGGCTGGTGGAGGCCGTGCACCTGAGCAAATCGCCACCGGTCGACTACCCCGACCAGCGCCTGGATTTGTGGCTGGCGCCGTCGAAGCAGTGGTATCCGGTCAAACTGCGCCTGGAAGAGGACGAAGGCGAGTTTGTCGAGCAAACGCTGGAAAAGATTACGCCGCGCAAGTGACGCGCCTGGCTTTGCGGCGCATGCCCATGCCGGCAGCGGCCAGGCCGGCGATGAACAGGGCTGCGCTTGCAGGTTCAGGGACGGCACCTGCCTGGGTCAACGATGTAATGACTGACGACGTCATCATATAACCGCCATCGGAACCACGATACCACTCTGCTGACAGGAGGGCACCATTGTAGTCGTTCAACGATAACGCTTGCGGAATCAATCCGTTGGTGAAAAGCGTGCCAGCGGAATTGAACAGGCCGATCGTGCCGGTTTGAGTGGGATCAACATTAGAGCCCATGTAGGTGGAAACACGGAATATGTCGCCATCCCAGAAGTTGTCATTTTCAACGCTCACATTACCGCCGTCCGACACATAGTTCAGTCCGATCGACGCGATGGTGTATTCCAGCGATACCAGCTTCAGCGGGTACGACGAATAGAGGTACCAGCCTGCAGCGCTCGAATGCGGATCGGCGCTCGGGTCAAACGGAACAAAGGCCATAGCGTCGTCGAACGAAAAGCGTCCCGTAACGACGTCGCCGCGCCGCACCACCGTGCCCGCAGTTTTACCTTCGCCTTGATCACTCCATTTGAGCTCTTTGACGCTGCCAATATCCTGCATGGTTGCGGTGAACTCATACGTCTGCACCGTCGCCTGAGCCGTACCAACCCATCCGCAGGCCACCAGCATTGCAGTTGCCAATCCATTTTTCATTCCATCAACTCCAAATTCAAAAAAGAAACATTTAACCATGGCATTTAATCACTTGTCATAATTTTTTTGTAACTTGGTCGACGGTGCCGCGCGCCAAGGTGCTGTTTTTTTGGGAAGCCGGCCACAGCACAACTGCTATACTGTCGCCCCCACAGGCAACGCAATGCCTATAGTAAGTTAGCAACACTCTGGTAGCGGACGACATGACGGAATTCATTGCAGGCTCGATGCTGGCCGACCCCCAGGCGCCTCTCCAGGAGGACGCGGACGCGCTGCAGGCGCACT
>CAMLIL010000129.1 GCA_946480015.1 uncultured Oxalobacteraceae bacterium
GGTTTTTCCGACACGTTTTGAACTGTCAGCATAAAGACATTTTGCCGGATTGAGGTTTCTGATGGAACTTGGCCAAGGGTGAATTCACTCATCAAGGACAAGGGCATCGCGCAGCTGCCAAGTGCGCAAGCGCGGCACCCTGTCAATGCCAAGTCTGCCCGGGCTTGGTGGATTGATCGTTGGGCGCAACTACAACTTAGAGGAAGAGATGAAAAAATTGAATGGCAAAACAGGCCTGTCCCGCCGGGTCGGCGCTATCGCAAGCGTTATTACGACGCTGGGCGCCGCGGCAGTCGTGGCAATGGCGCCAGTGTCCCAAGCCCAGGCAGTAGGCCTTGTTGTTGTTAGCGGCGGGACTTGCAGTCTTTCGAGCAAGGGAACCCGGTGCAGTGACATCGGCTACCGCGCGGAAGGCGGCGCCAGGGGGAATGTCGGAAATGCAAAAGCCGATGCGCGCAAGCGCGCGGTCTGCGCCAGCGCATTTCACTATATTAACGGTAGCGCCCGCTGGGGACAAATGGGGCGATGGAAGGACTGGGACTGGTATTACGCCGATATCAACTTCAAATGCACTTACGGGAATGGCAACAGGAATGTTACCGGCATCTGATTGCATCCGGACGCCTTGGTGACTTGCCCGCCTGGGTGCTGCCAAGACAGTTAGATTGGGAGTCGCGTAAGGTGGTAATCCGGGGCCGCTAACGCGGCTTCGGCCTGCATGAGCGGTTCGCCGGTCGCACTAATGCCGGCAACTTGAAGAAAATCGTTTGCCTGCCCCGGCTGTTGGCCATCCCCGTTCAGTCTCTGATGACTCGATCTGGCAGGCCGGTTCGTGCGTCAGCGTGCGCTGCGTGCACTCGCTGATCCACCTGGCTTACAACAACGTCATGCACCGCCTGGTCGCGTTCGGCATCAGCCATCTCGTGCTGCTGGTGTTGTGGATCGACACCTTCATCAGCCTGCCAGGCAGCTGAAACTTCGCCAGCCACTCATCGGCCATGGCGCCCGCTCGCCCCACCTGAATCGCTGCCGTTTCCTCGGGCTCAACATCGTTGATGGTGCCGCCCTCCCGTGCCTTGGATCGCGCCACATCGCCCATCTCAAGCCAGCGTCCGCCGCTGAATGTTCGAAACTGCGCGGCAGGGCGCAACGCCCTGCCGCGCTTGGCGGCACTCGGCGTGAATACTCCCGCAGAAGGTTTCAAGGCCCGCAGGTCTCCCTCTCCCTGTCCGACGGCATCGCCGATAGCGCCGGTTTTTCCGACACGTTTTGAACTGTCAGCATAAAGACATTTTGCCGGATTGAGGGTTTCTGATGGAACTTGGCCAAGGGTGAATTCACTCATCAACGACAAGGGCATCGCGCAGCTGCCGAGTGCGCAAGCGCGGAACCCTGTCAATGCCAGGTCTGCCCGGACTTGGTGGATTGATCGTTGGGCGCAATTACAACTTAGAGGAAGAGATGAAAAAATTGAATGGCAAATCAGTGCTGTCCCGCCGGGTCGGCGCTATCGCAAGCGTTGTTACGACGCTGGGCACCGCGGCAGTCGTGGCCATGGCGCCAGTGTCCCAAGCCCAGGCAGTAGGCCTTGTTGGTGTCAGCGGCGGGATGTGCCTTACTTCGGCCAAGGGAACCAAGTGCAGTGATATCAGCTACCGCGCCGAAGGCGGCGCCAGGGGGAATGTCGGGAATGCAAAAGCCGATGCGCGCAAGCGCGCGGTCTGCGCCAACGGATTTCACTATATTAACGGTAGCGCCCGCTGGGGACAAATGGGGCGATGGAAGGACTGGGACTGGTATTACGCCGATATCAACTTCAAATGCACTTACGGGAATGGCAACAGGAATGTTACCGGCATCTGATTGCATCCGGACGCCTTGGTGACTTGCCCGCCTGGGTGCTGCCAAGACAGTTAGATTGGGAGCCGCGTAAGGTGGTGATCCGGGGCCGCTAACGCGGCTTCGGCCTCACCCGATCATGCTCGTGCCGCTGGTGTTGTGGATCGACACCTTCATCAGCCTGCCAGGCGGCTGAACGCCTTATTTTGTTGTCGAGCCCGTGTTACCGCGCAATCGTTGCACTAAAATGGCCGATCGATTGTACAGCGATGCCCTTCGGGAGAAGGAGCGCTTCACGGGTGGACAATGGAAGAACAAAAGGTTTTCCGACCGGGCGAGGTCGGGACGATGCCGGTGGCATCCGCCGACTCGCGAAGTGCCCGCCCGGATCCCGATGATGTAAGCGTGCTGCTGGTGAATGACGATCCAGGCATCCTGTTTGCGATGCGCGCCGTGCTCGGCGACATCGACGCGGCGATCGTCACGGCCAACTCGGGCGAGCAAGCCCTGAGCCGCCTGCTCAAGCAAGACTTCGTGCTCATCCTGCTGGACATCAAAATGGCGGGCATGGATGGTTTCGAAACGGCGCGCCTGATCCGCTCGCGCCCGTGCTCGAGCAGCACGCCGATCATTTTCACCACGTCGCACCGGGCCACCGACATTCACCGCTCGCTCGGCCTGCAGCTGGGCGCCTCGGATTACCTGTTCATGCCCATCGCGCCCGACATCCTCCGGGCCAAGGTGCAGGTGTTCGTCGACATGGCGCGCAGGCGCCGCCTGCAGGCGGCACGGGAAGCGCGCGCCGGCGCCGGCCACACCGGGGCCTATCCGTGGCGCGTGGCGCAGTGCGCCGATACCGAGCGGGTGATCCTGCAGCATGCGGGCCAGTACGTGGCCCTGCTCGACGTTACCGGGCGCTGGCTGTACGCCAGCGCCAGTTACCGCGAACAGTTCGGCTCCGCCATCCAGTCCTCCGGCAGCTACTTGGAGATCGTCCATCCGGACGACCGCGAGCGCCTGGCCGAGAGCATCGCGCAGCGGCTGCCGGCGGACGTGCACCGGCGCATCCAGTATCGCGTCGTCGGCCAGAGCGAGCGCCATTTCGAATCGGATGTCAATCCGGTGTGTGCGGGTTCGTCCGCGCCGGCCCAGCTGGTGCTGGTGTCGCGCGACATCACCGAGCGCAAGGAGATGGAAGCCTATGTGCTGCACCAGTCCTCGCACGACAGCCTGACCGGCCTGCCCAACCGCCTGTTGCTGGAGGACCGCCTGAGCCAGGCCACCGCCCACCGCGAGCGCCAGCATCCCAACGTGGCGGTGCTGTTCATCGACCTGGACCGCTTCAAGACCGTCAACGATACGCTCGGCCACGCCGCCGGCGACCGCCTGCTGCAGGATGTGGCCGAACGCCTGTGCGGCTGCGTGCGCGATGGCGATACCGTGGCGCGCCTGGGCGGCGACGAATTCGTGGTCATGCTGCTCGGCCTGAACGATGCCCAGGACGCCGCCGTGGTGGCCGAAAAGATCGTCGCGCGGGTCTCGGCCACCTGCCATATCGAGGGCAGCGAGCTGCACGTCACGCCCAGCATCGGCATCGCCATCTTCCCTGACGACGGGCACGATCCGGAGACGCTGATGCGCAATGCCGACATGGCCATGTATCACGCAAAGCGCGACGGCGGGGCCGGCTTTTTCTTCTTCGCGCGCCAGATGCACGAGGCGGCCAGCCGCAAGCTGGCGCTGGGCACGGCGCTGCAGCGCGCCCTGGCGCTGGGCGAATTCCGCCTGCACTACCAGCCCAAGGTCAGCACCGCCACCGGCGCCATTTGCGGCTTCGAGGCGCTGATCCGCTGGCCCCAGCCGGACGGCGCCTGGCTGCCGCCCGGCCTGTTCATCCCGGTGGCCGAGGAGACCGGCCGGATCGAGCGCATCGGCAGCTGGGCCATCCAGGAGACCGCCGCCAAACTGCGCTGCCTGCGCGAGCACGGTTTCGGCGCGGTGCCGATCGCGGTCAATATGTCGGCCCTGCAGTTCGGGCGCGACTGCGTAGCCGGCACCCTGGACGATGCCTTGCGCGCCGCCGGCGTGGCGCCGTCGCTGCTGGAGGTGGAGCTGACCGAAACCGGGGTGATGAGCAATCCCGACAAGGCCATCGACACCCTGCGCCAGATCCAGCAGCTGGGCATGGCGGTCACCATCGACGATTTCGGTACCGGCTACTCGTCGCTGGCCTATCTCAAGCGCCTGCCGATCAACAAGCTCAAGATCGACGCCTCGTTCGTGCGCGATATCGCCACCGATCCCAGCGACGCGGCCATCGTGATGGCCATCATCACCCTCGGCCACGTGCTGCACCTGACGGTCATCGCGGAAGGCGTGGAAACGGCCGAGCAGGTGGCATTCCTGGTCGAGCACGGCTGTGACGAAATCCAGGGAAATTACTTCAGCGCGGCCGTGTCGAGCGAGGACGCGCTCGCGCTGTTGCGGCGCGGCCCGTTCAGCCTGGCGCCGCCATCAGCGGAGGACAAGCCATGACACAGGAATTGGTCAACACGGAACGGCGCCTGGGCTTGCGCCGGATGAGCGATATCGATGAGCTCAAGCAGCGCCGCGGCGCCGGCGCGCGGGCCGATGGCCAGATGCCGGCGCTGCTGCTGCATACGCTCAAGGCCGTCTCCGAGGGCGATTTCAGCGTGCGCCTGCCGTACGACTGGGACGGCATCGACGGCAAGATCGCCGACGTCGTCAACGAAATCGCCAGCACCCACGAAACCCTGGCCAAAGCGATCGCCAAGGTGTCGCTGATCGTCGGCGACGAGGGCAAGCTGGGCCAGCGCCTGAAGGTCAGCAAGACCAGCGGTTCCTGGGGCGCGGAAGCGGACGCCATCAATTCGATGATCGACAGCCTGGTGCAGCCGGTGCGCGAAGTTTCGCGCGTGATCGGCGCGGTGGCGCGCGGCGCGCTGACCGAGAGCATGCTGCTCGATATCGAAGGCCGCCCCCTGAAGGGCGAGTTCCTGCGCAATGCGCGCACCATCAATACCATGCTCGACCAGCTCAACAGTTTCTCGGGCGAGGTGACGCGGGTGGCGCGCGAGGTCGGTACCGAGGGCAAGCTGGGCGGCCAGGCCCAGGTCAAGGGCGCATCCGGCGTGTGGAAGGACCTGACCGACAACGTCAACCTCATGGCCAGCAACCTGACCGGGCAGGTGCGCAATATCGCCGATGTGACCACGGCGGTGGCCAAGGGCGACCTGTCGCGCAAGATCACGGTCGATGTCAAGGGCGAGATCCTGCGCCTGAAGGAAACCATCAACCTGATGGTCGACCAGCTCAACCGCTTTACCGGCGAGGTGACGCGGGTGGCGCGCGAGGTCGGCACCGAGGGCAAGCTGGGCGGGCAGGCCGACGTCAAGGGCGTCTCGGGGGTGTGGAAGGACCTGACCGAAAGCGTCAACCTGATGGCCAACAACCTCACCGGGCAGGTGCGCAATATCGCCGAGGTGACCACGGCGGTGGCGCGCGGCGACCTGTCGCGCAAGATCACGGTGGACGTCAAGGGCGAGATCCTGCAGCTCAAGGACACCATCAACATCATGGTCGACCAGTTGAACAGCTTTGCCGGCGAGGTGACGCGGGTAGCCAAGGAGGTCGGCACCGAGGGCAAGCTGGGCGGGCAGGCCGACGTGCGCGGCGTGGCCGGTGTGTGGAAGGAGCTGACCGAGAAGGTCAACCTGATGGCCAACAACCTGACCGCGCAGGTGCGCAACATCGCCGAGGTGACCACGGCGGTGGCCAAGGGCGACCTGTCGCGCAAGATCACGGTGGGCGTGCGCGGCGAGATCCTGCAGCTCAAGGACACCATCAACGTCATGGTGGACCAGTTGAACAGCTTCGCCGGCGAAGTGACGCGGGTGGCGCGCGAGGTCGGCACCGAGGGCAAGCTGGGCGGCCAGGCCCAGGTCAAGGACGTGGCCGGGGTGTGGAAGGACTTGACCGACAGCGTCAACGCCATGGCCAGCAACCTGACCGGGCAGGTGCGCAACATCGCCGAGGTGACCACGGCCGTGGCCGGCGGCGACCTGTCGCGCAAGATCACCGCCGACGTCAAGGGCGAGGTGCTGGAACTGAAGAACACCATCAACATCATGGTCGACCAGTTGAACAGCTTCGCCGGCGAAGTGACCCGGGTGGCGCGCGAGGTCGGCACCGAGGGCAAGCTGGGCGGCCAGGCCCAGGTCAAGGATGTCTCGGGCGTGTGGAAGGACCTGACCGACAGCGTCAACGCCATGGCCGGCAACCTGACGGTCCAGCTGCGCGACGTGTCCAAGGTGGCCACCGCCATCGCCAGCGGCGACCTGGGGCAGAAGATCACGGTCGAGGCGCAGGGCGAGATCCTGCAGATCAAGGACGTCATCAACGTCATGGTCGACCAGCTCAAGAGCTTTTCCGGCGAGGTCACGCGGGTGGCGGTGGAAGTCGGCACCGAGGGCCGGCTGGGCGGCCAGGCCGAGGTGGCCGGCGTGTCGGGCGTGTCAGGCGTGTGGAAGCACCTCACCGACAGCGTCAATCTGATGGCCAGCAACCTCACCGCGCAGGTGCGCAGCATCGCGGCGGTGACCACCGCCGTGGCCAACGGCGACCTGTCGCAAAAGATCACGGTCGATGTGCGCGGCGAAGTGCAGCAGCTCAAGGACACCATCAACACCATGGTCGACCAGCTGAACAGCTTCGCCGGCGAAGTGACGCGGGTGGCGCGCGAGGTCGGCACCGAGGGCAAGCTGGGCGGGCAGGCCGAGGTGCGCGGCGTCTCGGGCGTGTGGAAGGACCTGACCGACAACGTCAACCGCATGGCCAACAACCTGACCGCGCAGGTGCGCAATATCGCCACCGTGACCACGGCGGTGGCCTATGGCGACCTGTCGCAGAAAATCACGGTGGACGTGCAGGGCGAGGTGCTGCAGCTCAAGGACACCATCAACATCATGGTCGACCAGTTGAACAGCTTCGCCGGGGAAGTGACCCGGGTGGCGCTGGAAGTGGGCACCGAAGGGCGCCTCGGCGGGCAGGCCCAGGTGCCGGGCGTGGCGGGCACCTGGGCCAACCTGACCGACAGCGTCAACCTCATGGCCAGCAACCTGACCGACCAGGTGCGCAATATCGCCACCGTCACCACGGCGGTGGCCAACGGCGACCTGTCGCAGAAGATCACGGTGGACGTGCGCGGCGAGGTGCTGCAGCTCAAGGACACCATCAACATCATGGTCGACCAGCTCAACGCTTTCGCCGGCGAAGTGACGCGGGTGGCGCGCGAAGTCGGGATCGAAGGGCGGCTGGGCGGCCAGGCCGAGGTGCGCGGCGTGTCGGGCGTGTGGCGCGGGCTGACCGACAACGTCAACCTGATGGCCAGCAACCTGACCGACCAGGTGCGCAATATCGCCACCGTCACCACGGCGGTGGCCAACGGCGACCTGTCCAAGACCATCACCGTGGACGTGCGCGGCGAGGTGCTGCAGCTCAAGGAGACCATCAACACCATGGTCGACCAGCTGCGCGGCTTCGCCGGCGAGGTGACCCGGGTGGCGCGCGAGGTCGGCACCGAGGGCCGGCTGGGCGGCCAGGCCAATGTGCCGGCGGTGGCGGGCGTGTGGAAGGACCTGACCGACAACGTCAACCTCATGGCCAGCAACCTGACCGGGCAGGTGCGCAATATCGCCACCGTCACCACGGCGGTGGCCAACGGCGACCTGTCGCGCAAGATCACGGTCGACGTGCGCGGCGAGATCCTGGAACTGAAGAACACCATCAACATCATGGTCGACCAGCTCAATGCCTTCGGCGGCGAGGTCACGCGGGTGGCGCGCGAGGTCGGCACCGAGGGCAAGCTCGGTGGCCAGGCCCAGGTCCAGGGCGTCTCCGGGGTGTGGAAAGACCTGACCGACAGCGTCAACCTGATGGCCGACAACCTGACCGACCAGGTGCGCGGCATGGGCAAGGTGGTGACCGGCATCGCGGTCGGTAACCTCAAGCAGAAAATGGTGGTGCCGGCCAAGGGCGAGGTGGCGGCGCTGGCCGATACCATCAACGACATGGTCGATACCCTGGCCACCTTCAGCGACCAGGTCACGCGGGTGGCGCGCGAGGTCGGCGTCGAAGGCCGGCTGGGCGGGCAGGCGGTGGTGCCGGGCGCCTCGGGCAGCTGGAAGGACCTGGTCGACAACGTCAACGAGCTGGCCGCCAACCTGTCGACCCAGGTGCGCGCCATCGGCGAGGTGGCCACCGCCGTGACCAAGGGCGACCTGATGCGCTCGATCCAGGTGGCCGCGCGCGGCGAGGTGGCCGACCTGAAGGATAACCTGAACCAGATGATCCGCAACCTGCGCGAAACCACCGAGCGCAATACCGAGCAGGACTGGCTCAAGACCAATCTGGCGCGCCTGACCCGCACGCTGCAGGGCCAGCGCGACATCGCCACGGTGGCGCGCATGCTGCTGTCCGAACTGGCGCCGCTGGTCAACTCGCAGCACGCGGTCCTGTATCTGCTGCAGGCCGCCGGGCCGGGCCATCTGGCGCCGCAGCGCCTCAAACTGATGGCCAGCTACGGCTACCAGGAGCGCAAGAACCTGTCGAACGAGTGGCGCATCGGCGAGGGCGTGGTGGGCCAGGCCGCCTTCGAGAAAAAGCGCCTGATGATCACCCACCTGCCGGACGATTACGTGCAGATCGTGTCCGGCCTCGGCCAGGCCAGCCCGCGCAATATCGTCGTGCTGCCCATCCTGTTCGAAGACCAGGTCAAGGCGGTGATCGAGATCGCCACCTTCGCGCCGTTCCAGGCGATCCACCTGAGCTTTCTCGACCAGCTGGCCGAAGGGCTGGGCATCGTGTTCAATTCCATCGAAACGGCGTCCGGCACCGAAATGCTGCTGCGCCACCAGGCCCAGCAGCTCGAAGGCCAGTTCCAGGCGCAGCAGAACGAGCTGCAGAAATCGAACGCGGAACTGGAACACAAGGCGCACCAGCTGGCCGAGCAGAACGCCGAGGTCGAGCGCAAGAACCGCGAAATCGAGGAAGCGCGCAGCAGCCTGCAGGACAAGGCCGAACAGCTGGCGCTGACCTCCAAGTACAAGTCCGAGTTTCTGGCCAATATGTCGCACGAATTGCGCACGCCGCTCAACAGCCTGCTGCTGCTGGCCGAGCAGCTGCGCCAGAACCGCGACCATAATCTGTCGGACAAGCAGCTGGAGATGGTGCGCGTGATGCACGGCTCCGGGCGCGATCTGCTGCGTCTCATCAACGATATCCTCGACCTGTCCAAGATCGAATCGGGCACCGCGGCGCTGGATATGGAAGATCTTCCGCTGGACCAGCTGGCCGGCGAACTCGACAAGTCTTTCCGCTACCTGGCCGAAGCCCGCGGCCTGCGCTTTGCGATCGAGTTTTCCCCATCGCTGCCGGCCACCATCGTGACCGACGGCCAGCGCCTCAAGCAGCTGCTGACCAATCTGCTGTCGAATGCCATCAAGTTCACCAGCAAGGGCTATGTGGTGCTCAGCGCCAGAGTGGCGACGTCCGGCTGGCATGCCGACCATGGGCAGCTCGAGCGCGCCGACCGGGTGCTGCTGTTCAGCGTGAGCGACAGCGGGATCGGTATCGCGCCGGACAAGCAGCGCCTGATCTTCGAAGCCTTCCAGCAGGCCGATTCGGGCACCGCGCGGCGCTACGGCGGCACCGGACTGGGGCTGGCGATCAGCCGCGAAATTGCGCGCCTGCTGGGAGGGGAACTGAGCGTGCATAGCCGCGAGGGCGAGGGCTGCACCTTCGACTTCTATCTGCCGGTGCAGCACGACCGCGTCCAGGCGCCGGCGCGGGCGCCAATGCCGAGCAGCCTGCCGCTGGCGGCGCCGCTTGATGCGGCCGGGTCCATGCCGCCGGCCAGGCCGCTGCTGCTGGTGATCGAGGACGATGTGGTATTTTGCGCCACCCTGCAGGGCATGGCGCGCGAGCACGGCTTCGATACGCTGGCCACCGGCAGCGGCGACGAGGGTATCAAGCTGGCCAAACGCTACCAGCCGGACGCCATCACCCTGGACCTCGGCCTGCCCGATGCCGACGGCTGGGAGATCGCCGACCGCCTGCACGCCGATCCGCAAACCCGCGACATCGCCGTGCACGTGATCTCGGTGCGCGACCGTCCCGTTGCGGCATCGTGCCACGGGGTGGCCAGCTACACCACCAAGCCGGCCGACCTGGACACCCTGGAGCAGGTGTTCGGCGAGATGACCGCGCACCTGACCCCGCCGGTGCACGTGCTGCTGCTGATCGAGAACGACCCGGACAAGCGCGCCAGCATCATGGCCGCGCTGGCCAGCGACGGGCGCATGCTCGACACGGTCGCCAGCGCCGCCGATGCCATGCTCCGCCTGCACCGCCATCCCTACCACGGCATCGTGATCGACATTGAACTGGCCGACATCGACGGCATCGCGCTGCTGCGCCGGATCCGGCTCGACCCGCTGCTGGCCCCGGTGCCCGTGGTGCTGTATTCGGAGCGCCCGGCCGATGCGGCCATCGTCGAGCAGGCCCGCGCACTGGACGCCGAAGTGGTGTTCGATGAGGGCGAGGGCAAGATGCGCACCGCCAACGTGGTGGCCGAATTCCTGCAGCGCGTCAGGGCCGCGTTGCCGGCAGGCGAGGCGGCAGCCAGCGCCGCGCCCGCCGCGCACGAGGAGCTGCGCGGCAAACGCATCCTGATCGTCGACGACGATGCCCGCAATCTGTTCGCCCTGACCGGGCTGCTGGAGAGCTACGGCATGAACGTGGTGGCCGTCGAGGGCGGCCACGAGGCGATGCGCCAGCTCGCCGGCGAAGTCGAGATCGACCTGGTCCTGATGGACATCATGATGCCCGACATGGATGGCTACGACACCATCGGCCAGCTGCGCAGCGACCCGCGCTTCGGCGACCTGCCCATCATCGCCCTGACCGCCAAGGCGATGTCGGATGACCGCGACAAGTGCCTGAGGGCGGGCGCCTCGGATTACGCCTCCAAGCCGGTCAACGCCGAACAGCTGCTGGCCCAGCTGTCGCAGTGGCTGGCGCCGCAAGCGGCCGGCGGCTAAGAGGCTGCTTCAACATGGGCATGGCGGCGTTGCAGCACCTTGCCGTGCAGGCAAGGTGCGCGGTGCGCCGATGGCGATTGCGCGAAAGGGCGGGGGCGCGGTATATTAATGCCCATGGAAAAGACCATTGGAAAGCCGCGCACCGACCGACTGACCGCCGCCAAGGTGGAGAAGGGCTTGTACGTGCAGCGCACCGCGTCCACCCGCGACGCGGCCGTGTACATGGCCTCCAATGGCGTGCCCCTGCACGTGGCCCTGCGCGTGCTGACCACCCGCTTCAAGCGCGACATGCGCGACCTGATCAACGCTCCGCCTTCCTGGCACGACATCATTTCCTCCGCCGGCGCCACCTTCGGCACGCCGGTCCAGGTGGTGCGCTAGCGCGTCTGCCGCGGCACGGCCCAGTGGCCGCTGCGCATTCCAGAATGATACAGTTGACTAGTCGGCAACCGCCGATTGCAGTATGCTTTGTCGTTTTCGCCCGCTGGCCGGGCGACAGATCGACGCATTAAAGGATGACGTGGCTACAATCAAAGACGTTGCCCGCCTCGCCGGGGTGGGACTGGGAACCGCATCGCGCGTGGTCAGCGGCAAGGGCTCGGTATCGCCCGCCACGCTCGAGCGGGTAAAGAAAGCGATCGAGGAACTGGACTTTCGCCCATCGCACGCCGCCCGTTCGCTGTTGTCCGGCACGACCAAGATGATCGGCGTGTTCATTCCTGTCCTGAAGGGCACCTTCTACACCCCGATCCTGCAGGCGATCGATACCGAGCTGCGCGAAGCCGGCCTGCACATGGTGGTGGCCTTCGGCGTGGGCGGCGACGGCGACGCGCGCGTGCAGGCGCGCGAGGGCATCGAGTTCCTGATCGAGCGCGGCTGCGACGGCCTGATGGCCATCACCAGCCACGTGACCGACAGCGACATCGCCGCGCTCGGTCCCAAGCAGAACCGCATCGTGGTCATCAACCATCAGCTGCCCAGCATTCCCGCGCAGTGCTTTTACGCCGACCATCGCCAGGGCGGCGTGCTGGCCGCGCGCGCGCTGCTCGACAAGGGGCATACCAGAATCGCCGTCGTCACCGGTCCCAAGGGATCGCCCGACAATCTGCAGCGCATCGAGGGCCTGCTGGGCGAGCTCCAGCGCAGCGGCATCGACCTCGATTCGCTGTGGATTCACGAAAGCGATTTTTCGCCGGCGGGCGGCTGGGACTCGGCACGCCAGCTGCACGCATCCGGTCACGACTTCACCGCCCTGTTCTGCGCCAACGATGAAATGGCCGTGGGCGCGCTGTCGTACTTCCAGGAAGCCGGCATTGCGGTGCCGGGCGACATATCGGTGCTCAGTTACGACGACACCGCCAGCGCGGCGTTCTCGGCGCCGCGCCTGACCTCGGTGGCGGTGCCGTGGCGCGACGTCACGCTCAACGGCCTGAACGAACTGCTGAACCGCTGCTACGACCTGAAGCGCCCGGTCGCGCGCGAATTCACCATCGGCGTGACCGAGCGGGCCTCGCTCGGACCGCCGGCCGCCGCGCCGAGGCACAAGAAGTTCGCCTGAACCGGGCGCGATAGAGTAGACCGCTCGTCCACGCGAGGACGACGCAATTGGCCAGGCGCGCTGATCACGCCGCCAGCGCGCGGCCTGCGCGCTGGTACAACAGGCGCAGCTGGTCGGCGTCGTCGTAGCGGATGCGCAGGCCGTTGTTGAGGTCCTGGCGCATCAGCAGGATCATGCGGTTGGCGTAGTCCTGGTCGATCCGCTCGCCGAGCAGTTCGAGCACGCGGCCCTGCACCACCGGCCAGTCGCTGCCGTCCGGCGAAATGCGGAAGGTGTAGCTGCCGCCGATCGCTTCGGGCGGCAGGTCCATGGCGCGCCCGGCCTGCTGGTCGAAGCCGCTGAGCATCTGGCGGTAGGCGTTCGAACCCTGGATCGGCCAGGTTTCCGGCAGCTCCGCTTCATCGTTGATCCGGTGCATGGCGGCGCAGACCGGCAGCAGGGTTTGCACCTGGTAGCGCGCCGCCACGTTGGCGTTGCCGGCCCTGAGCAGGTTGGCGATCAGTTCGGCCATCGACGCGTGGCCGATGGTCGACGATTCCTTGTCCATCCCCGCCCAATACCCGTCGGCGCCGGCCAGCAGCGCTTCCAGCACCGATGCGTTTTCCATGCCGTTGCCGGCGTGGCAGTGGAACAGGATCTTCTGGCCCGGAT
>CAMLIL010000130.1 GCA_946480015.1 uncultured Oxalobacteraceae bacterium
TTCGCCGAACACCTTGCTGATGCCGTACATGCCGTCCGGACGCAGCGGCATTTCGGCATCGACCAGGTCGGTGGTCTTGTAGTAGCCCATGGTGTGGTTCGAGCTGGCGAACACCACGCGCTTGACGCCGCACTTGTGCACCGCTTCGTACAGGTTGGCCACGCCGATGATGTTGGCCTGGTTGATGTCCTCGAACGGCGCCTCGACCGAGATACCGCCGAAGTGCAGGACCGCTTCCACGCCTTCCATCAGCTTGAGCACGGCGGCCTTGTCGGCCAGGTCGCATTGAATGACTTCCTCGCCCTCGCCGGCCGGGCCGGCATCGGCCAGATCCGACAGCACGACCACGTCGGCCCAGGGCTTGATACGCTCGCGCAGCTGGCGGCCCAGGCCACCGGCAGCGCCGGTCAGAAGAATGCGTTTGAATGGTTTAGTCATGATCAGGTCACAGGTGCAGGATTGAAAAGGGTCAGTGCGTTGTGCAGCTTCCAGTGCTCGGCCCAGGTCTTTTTACCGCTGGCGACGTCCAGCAGGAGCTTGAACAGTTCCCAGCCCACGTCTTCGATGGTGGCTTCGCCGCTGGCGATACGGCCCGCGTTGACGTCCATCAGGTCGTGCCAGCGGCGCGCCAGGTCGTTGCGCGTGGCCACTTTGATGACAGGGACTTCGGCCAGGCCGTAGGGAGTGCCACGGCCGGTGGTGAACACGTGCAGGTTCATGCCTGCCGCGAGCTGCAGTGTACCGCAAATGAAGTCGCTGGCGGGAGTGGCCGCGTAGATCAGGCCCTTCTGCTTGAGCTTCTCGCCCGGCGCCAAGACGCCGGTGATGGCCGAGGAGCCCGACTTGACGATCGAGCCCATGGCCTTCTCGACGATGTTCGACAGGCCGCCCTTCTTGTTGCCAGGGGTGGTATTGGCGCTGCGGTCGACCCCGCCGCGCTTGAGGTAGGCGTCGTACCAGGCCATTTCGCGGATCATCGCGTCGGCCACGCCGGCGTCGACGGCGCGCGAGGTGAGCTGGTCGATCCCGTCGCGCACTTCGGTCACTTCGGAGAACATCACGGTGCCGCCGGCGCGCACGATCAGGTCGGTGGCAAAGCCCACTGCGGGGTTGGCGGTCACGCCGGAGAAGGCATCGCTGCCGCCGCACTGCACGCCCACCACCAGATCCGAAGCCGGACAGGTTTCGCGTCTGCGGGCGTTGAGTTTTTCGAGGTGGACTTCGGCCTGGCGCATGATGGAGTCGATCATCGACATGAAGCCGATATGGGCTTCATCCTGCAGGCACACCTGGGCCGGGTCGCCGCCGCTGGCGATCGGGATCGACCCTTTGGGGAACAGGCGGGTTGGCTGCAGTTTTTCGCAGCCCAGCGAGACGACCATGGCCTGGCCGCCAAAATTCGGATTCTGGCTGATATTGCGCAGCGTGCGGATCGGGATCTCGGCGCCGGGCGCGTCGATCGCCACGCCGCAGCCGTAGGTATGCTCCAGCCCGACCACGTCGTCGACGTTCGGGTACTTCTTGAGCAGCTCATCCTTGATGCGCTGGACCGCGAATTCGACCACGCCTGAGACGCACTGCACGGTGGTGGTGATGGCCAGGATGTTGCGCGTACCGACCGAGCCGTCGGCATTGCGGTAGCCTTCGAAGGTGTAGCCTTCCAGCGGCTCCATGGCGGGCGCCTTGCGGGTGGCGATCGGCAAACCTTCGAGCTCGCGCGCACCCGGCATGCGCAACACCGCTTCGGCCACCCAACTGCCGCGCGGCAGCGCCTTGGCGGCGAAGCCGATGGTGACGTTATAGCGCAGCACCGAATCGTTCTCGGCCAGATCGGTCAGCGCGACCTTGTGTCCTTGGGGAATGGCATCGACCAGCACCAGACCGTCCGGGAAAACCGTGCCCGCAGGCAAGCCTCCGTCGTTGACGACGATGGCGACGTTGTCGTTCGGATGCATGCGGATGTACAAGGGAGTTTTGGTGGTGTCTGTCATGCGAAAGCCTTAAGGTGCGGTCGGCTTCCGTTTTGTTGGCCCGACCGCAGTATTGAAACGCAGGGCCAGTATGCCACTTTTCACGATAATTGGCTAGTCCAGGATCGCATTTTGGTCCGACCACTTTGATTTGGTCATACCAGAGAACGATGAAAACCTTGCCATGGGGCACGTGCACAAGGTGACACCGGCTCAATGAGGGTCGGCAATTATAGCGCCAACATACAACCCGGGCATTCAGCCTCCGGCGCTTCCCGTCGAGTGATGTAATGACGCTACAAACCGCTATAATCGTTAAACAGTTTATCGATTTATAACCTTTACAACAGGTACCCGACCATGTACCAGACTACCCCTGGCCTGCCAAAAGCACTAGGCCATCTGCGCATCCTCGACCTGACCCGGGTACTGGCCGGGCCATGGTGCGCGCAAAACCTCGCCGACCTGGGCGCGGACGTGATCAAAATTGAACGGCCCGGCTGTGGCGACGATACCCGCGCCTGGGGGCCGCCGTACGCCAGGGATGCGGACGGCAAGGACACCAGCGAATCGGCCTATTACCTGTCGGCCAACCGCGGCAAACGCTCCGTCACCGTCGATATCGCCAGCGCAGAGGGGCAGGCGCTGATCCGCGAGCTGGCCCTGGTCTCCGACGTGGTGCTGGAAAACTACAAGGTCGGCCAGCTCAAGCGCTACGGGCTCGACTATGAATCGCTGAAAGCCATCAAGCCCGACATTGTTTACTGCTCCATCACCGGTTTCGGCCAGGATGGCCCCTACGCCCACCGTTCCGGTTACGATTTCCTGATCCAGGGCATGGGCGGCCTGATGTCGGTAACCGGCGAACGGGACGACCTGCCCGGCGGCGGGCCGCAAAAAGCCGGCGTCGCCCTGACCGACCTCATGACCGGCATGTACGCCACAGTCGCCGTCATGGCCGCCCTCACCCACCGCGACCGCACCGGTGAAGGACAGTACATCGACATGGCCCTGCTCGACACGCAGGTAGCCATGCTGGCCAATGTCGGCAGCAATTACCTCAACAGCGGCAAGCCGCCCAAGCGCTGGGGCAACGCGCATGCCAATATCGTCCCCTACCAGAGCTTCGCCTGTGCGGACGGCCACATCATCGTGGCGGCCGGCAACGACAGCCAGTACCAGAAGTTCGTCGAAGCCGGCGGCCGGCCGGAACTTGCCGCCGATCCACACTTCGCCACCAATCCGCAGCGTGTCAGCAACCGCGACCTGCTGGTGCCGCTGCTGGCCGACATGGTGCGCACGCGCTCGCGCGCCGACTGGATCGCCCGGCTCGAAGCGGTTGGCGTGCCGTGCGGCCCCATCAACAACGTTGCCGAGGTGTTCAACAACCCGCAGGTGCAGGCGCGCCAGGCAGCCGTCGACCTGCCCCACCCCCTGGCAGGCAAGGTCAAGCTGGTGCGCAGCCCGATGCGCCTGTCCGTGACACCGGCCCTGGCCGAACGCGCGCCGCCCCTGCTGGGGCAGCACACCGATGAGGTCTTGCGCGAACTGCTGGGGCGCAGCGACGAGGACATCGCCCGCCTGCGCGCCCAAGGGGCGGTCTAGCCTAGTGCAACTGGTGTTTTAGGTCCGACAACTCGTCGTGCACGCGGGTGACCGCTTCTTTCAGCCGCGGCTCCATCTGCGCCTCGGTGCGGCATACCCGCTTGGCTTCGTCGCCGATACTTTCAAGATCGTCGACACACTGCACGATGCGTGCCTGATCGCTCGACTGCAACACCTGCCTCGCCGCGCTGGTTTCGCGGTCGAGCCGCTCTATGCAGTCCTTCAATTGTGACGGCGCATTGGATGCGCTCTGGCATGCCTGGTTGGCCTGGCCAATGGCTTGCTCGATACTGCTGAACCGTTGTTGGATTTCGTTTGCCTGCAGCATGATCATCTCCTATCTCTACACTAAAAGACACGCGACGTGCCATCCGTTTTAGACCACGGCCGCAGCCATTAGTTGCGTCTAGATTGGCATGGCAAAGCGATAGCCGACCCCGTAGACCGATTGCAGGCAGTCCACATCCGGAAGTCTGCCGGCCAGTTTGCGGCGGATGTTCTTGACGTGCGAATCGACCGTGCGGTCGTTGATGTCGCGCTGGTCCTCGTGGGCGAAATCGAGCAGTTGCTGGCGCGAATAGACCCGGTCGGGATTGTCGATCAGCTCGGCCAGGATGCGGAATTCCACCGGCGTCAGATTGAGCGCCACGCCGCCGTGCAGCACGCGCATGGTGGCGCGCTCGACCACGAAGGCGGCAGGTTCGGCTGGCGTGCCGCCCGCCAGCGCGGCCCGGCGCAGATGGGCGCGCACGCGCGCCACCACCTCGCGCGGACTGAACGGCTTGCACACGTAATCGTCGGCACCGCTGTCCAGGCCGAGCAGGCGGTCGATCTCGTCGACCCGCGCGGTCAGCATGATGATCGGCACCTGCGAAAAGCCGCGCACCGCGGCGCAGACGGCAATGCCGTCCATCTCCGGCAGCATCAGGTCCAGCACGATCAGGTCGGGGCGCGCGGCGCGCGCCTGTTCGACCCCGCTGCGGCCATCGGCCACATGGGTGACGCGCCAGAGCGCGGCCTGGAAGTAGTCGGTCAGCAGCGCGGCGATCTTGGCGTCGTCTTCGACAACGAGGATGTGGGGTACGGTAGTCATGGTCATTGGAGCGGAAGGCGAAGGAGAATGCGCACGCCGCCCAGCGGCGACGGCGCGGCGTCGATGGTGCCGCCATGCGCGTCGGCCAGCGCGCGGCAGATCGACAGTCCCAGGCCGCTGCCGCCGCGCTCGCGCGAACGGGCGGCATCGACCCGGTACAGGCGGTCGAACAGGCTGGCATGCGCGCCATGCGGCACGCCCGGTGCGCTGTCCTCGATTGTCAAGACTGCCCAGGGGCCGTGCGCAGCGAGCTTGACCTCGATGCGCCCGCCCCGGTCGGTGTAGCGCACGCTGTTTTCCAGCAGATTGAGGACCACCTGGGTCAGCCGGCCCGGATCGGCGTTCACCGTCAGCGCCTGGTCCGGCAGCGACCAGTCCAGCGCCAGGCCGGCGGCGGCGGCGCGGGCGCGGTAGCGTTCCAGCAGCGGCGCCAGCAAAGCGGCCAGCCCGGTCGGCGCCCAGTCGAAATGCAGGTCGCCGGCGTCGGCCAGCGCCAGCTGGTACAGGTCGTCGACCAGCTTGTTCAAGCGCAGCACTTCGGTGTGCAGCGATTGCATCGCGGCGGGATCGGCCTTGCGGATGCCGTCGATCAGCGCTTCGATTTCGCCTCGGATGACGGTCAGCGGCGTGCGCAGCTCGTGCGAGATATCGGCCATCATCTTGCGGCGCTGCTGCTCGCTCTCTTCCAGCGCCTGCGCCATCGCATTCACGTGCAGCGCCAGCTCGGCCAGTTCGTCGCGCGATAGCAGCGGCGCACGCGCGTCGAACTGGCCGCGCGCGAGACGCGCGGTCACTTCGCGCAGGGCCGCCACCGGCCGCAGCAGATGGCGCGCCAGCCACAGCGCCAGCAGCACCGAGGTGAAGATCAGAAGGCCCGCGAGGATGGCGATATCGCGCATCTGTTCGCGCAAGAATCCGGTGGCGCTGGCGTCGGCGCCCGTGGCCTGGCGCAATGGCCGCAGCCGCAGCGTCGCCACGGTCTTGCCGTCCACGACAATCGCCCTGTCCACCCCTTCCGGCCACTCGGGAGGGCCCATCAGCACGTCGCCGCTGGCGTCGCGGATCGACACGCGCCCGGCAAAGCCCATCGGATCGCGCACGCCCGGCGGTGGCGCGGCGCGTTCGGGCGGACCGTCCGGGCGTTCGGGCGGCGGGCCGTCGTCTTCGCGCGGCGGTGGTGGCCGGCGCTGGCCGTCGCGCGGCGGCGGACCGCGCCGGCGGCCGTCGAAATCGGTGTGGATCTGCGGCGTCATCTGGTCGAGCACTTCGCGCAGCGCGCGCGGCTGGCGCCGCAGCCACTCGAAATTGCCTTCCTGCCGGTAGCGCGCGGCCAGCAGATCGCGCAGCTGGTCCAGGTCCTGCGCCTGCGCCTGCATGTCGTTCAGATAGGCGATGAAGCCGCGCTTGAGGTTCGAGCTGGTCACGTAGGCCATGGTGCCCACGCAGACGATGACGATGGCGATCACGGCCAGCGCAATCTTGCGGGCGATCGTCAGGCGGATAACGGAATGACCGGGAGTGGACAAGGCAGGCGGACCTTCGCAATCGGGGCGAACAGAGGAGTATCCCCGCCGATTATGAAGCGATTATGGAGAAAGCACCAAGTTTTCACCTGGCGGGGCGAGCGCCGGATGGGGCGCGAGCGTGCGCAGCTTGATGGCGATGGCCAGGGCAATGGCCAGCAGCGCCGACAGAAACGCGACCACGCCGCCCCAGCCGCCTTGTTGCCAGAGCAGGCCGCAGCCCGATCCCACCACGCCGGAGCCCGCATAATAGAAAAACAGATACAGCGCGGAGGCGAGCGCCTGCTGGCCTTGCGCGCGCCGGCCGACCCAGCTGCTGGCCACGGAATGCGAGGCGAAAAAGCCGAACGTGAACATGGCCATGCCCAGCACGACCAGCGCCAGCTGCGACGCCATCGTCAGCAGCAGGCCGCCGAACATCAGCAGCATCACCAGCCACAGCACGTTGCGGCGCCCTGCCCGGTCGGCCAGCCGGCCCGCCCACACGGCGCTGAAAATCCCCAGCAGGTACAGCACCGACAGCGCGCCGACAATGCTCTGCCCGAGATGAATCGGCGCCGCCAGCAGGCGGTAGCCGATGTAGTTGTACATGCTGACGAATACGCCCATCAGCACGAACGCCAGCGCGTACAGCCACGGCAGGCCGCCGTCCGTCAGATGGGCGCGCACGCCCTCCAGCATGGCCGTCCAGCCGCCGGCGGCCGGCCGGGCACGGGTGGACGCGGGCAGGCAGCGGCCAAATTCCCAGGCCGCGTACATGCCCATTATCCCCATCGCGCCCAAGGCCAGGCGCCAGGACCACAGGTCGCTGATCAAGGACGTCACCACGCGGCCGGCCATCCCGCCCAGGGCCGAACCGGCGATGTAAATCCCCATCGACAGGCCGAGCGAGCTGCCTTCGATTTCCTCGCTGAGGTAAGCCATGGCCACCG
Source organism: uncultured Oxalobacteraceae bacterium (assembly GCA_946480015.1). The sequence goes on from CAMLIL010000130.1 coordinate 7,124, forward strand.
CCGGCATGCCGCCCAGCGCAATGCCGAGCACTGCGCGCGCGGCCAGCAGCGCGGGAAAGCCGGGCGCCAGTGCGGCCAGCAGGGTGCAGGCGGCGGACGCGCCCAGGGCGACGGTCATCAGGCGCTTGCGGCCAAGGCGCTGCGCCAGCGCGCCGCTGCCGATCAGGGCCAGCGCCAGGGCCAGCGTGGAGATCGACAGCGCCCAGCTGCTTTGGGCCGGCGTCAGCGCGAACTCGGCGGCGAACACCGGCAGCAGCGGCTGCACGCAGTACAGCAGAGCGAACGCCGAGAAGCCGCCCACCAGCATGGCGCGGTTGATGCGCTTGAAAGCGGCGGTTCCGGCGGCGGCGGGTGTGGTGGACATGGCAAGCTTTCCTCGATTCGTCAGGACTCATCTTAGGATTGCATGTTAATACTGTCCAATATATATTGAAGGCGTCTCTTATCCAAAAAATAGATTACCGATGGAGCTGCGCCACCTCCGCTATTTCATCGCCGTCGCCGAAGAGCTGCACTTCACCCGTGCGGCCGAGCGCCTGCACATCGGCCAGCCGCCGCTCAGCCACGCCATCCAGATGCTCGAAGCCGACGTCGGCGCGCAGCTGTTCGAGCGTACCCGGCGCTGGGTGCGTCTGACCGAAGCGGGCAAGCTGTTTCTCGACGATGCGCGGCGCATCCTGGCCCTGTCCGAGCAGGCGACCGAGACCGCCCGGCGCGCGCAGCGCGGCGAAGCCGGCGAACTGCGCATCGGCTTTACGTTCTCGACACCGCTCACGCCCCTGTTCGCGACCGTGATCAACCGCTACCGCCAGGCGTTCCCGGCGGTGTCGCTGACCTTGCACGAGATGGCGACCTTGCCGCAGATCGACGCGCTGGCTCAGCGCACGCTCGATCTGGGCTTCATGCGGCCGGTGGAAAACGTCATCCCGCCCTCGCTGGCCTTGACCACGCTGCGCAAGGACCCGCTGGTGGCGGTGCTGCCGGCCGGGAGCGCGCTGGCGGCAAAAAAGTCGGTGACCATCGCCGACCTGGCCGACATGGCCTTCGTGATGTATCCGCAAAACGCCGGCACCGGCATCTACTCGCAGATCTTCCGCCTGTGCCGCGACGCCGGCTTCGTGCCGCGCATCGCCCAGGTGGCCGGCGAAGCGTCCACCATCATCGGGCTGGTGGCGGCCGGCTGCGGCGTGTCGGTGCTGCCGGCCTCGTTCGACCGGATCCGCATGGACGGCGTTGCCTACCTGCCGATCCGCGACAAGGCCGCCACCACCATGCTGCTGCTGGCGCAGCGCAGCGGCGAACAGGCGCCGCTGGTGGAGGCCTTCGTCAAGCTGGCCACGGCGGCGGCGCGCGAATAGTTTGCGCCAGCTTCGCCGGCCTTCATCATTGCTTCACAATTGGCGGTCAATCTTCGCTCCATCGAACCACGATGGAGCTGAACATGATCACTTCCCGCCGCACTGTGCTGCACCTTGTCTTGCTGCTGGCGCCTGGCCTGTCGGCGCTGGCGGCACCGGTCCCGCTGGCCAATCCCGAGGGCAGCGCGCTGACCGTCAGCACCCTCGGCGATATCGACCGCGCCAATCCGTTTTTCCGGCCGATGGGCAATGGCCGCTCCTGCGCCACCTGCCACCAGGAGGCCGAAGGCTGGAGCGTGACCCCGCGCGGCCTGCAGGCGCGCTTTGCGGCCAGTGGCGGTAACGATCCGGTGTTTCGCCTGGTCGATGGGGCCAATTCGCCGGTCGCCCCTGCCGCCACCCTGGACCAGAAGCGGCTGGCCTACAGCATGCTGCTGACCAAGGGCGTGATCCGGGTCGGCCTGCCGGTGCCGGCGGGGGCCGAATTCGCGCTGGTGCGCAGCGACGATCCGTACGGCTTCGCCAGCGCCCGCGAGCTGTCGCTGTTTCGCCGTCCGCTGCCGAGCACCAATCTGAACTTCGCGGCCAGCGTCATGTGGGACAGCCGCGAGACCCAGCCGGATGCCGCCTCCTCGATCTGTATCCTGGATGCGCGCCCGGCGCAGTGCTTTGCCACGCTGGAGGCGAACCTGCTGCGCCAGGCCAGCAACGCGGTGACGGGACATGCGCAGGCGGTGCAGGGACTCGGTGCGGCCGACCAGCGGGCCATCGTCAACTTCGAAAAATCGCTGGCGACGGCGCAGATCACCTCGAATGCCGCGGGCAATCTGAGCGAGGCGGGCGCACAGGGCGGGCCGGCGCGCCTGGCGGCGCAGCCGTTCTACTTCGGGATCAACGATGTGCAGGCAGGCGACTATCGCACGCGCGCGCCGTTCAATCGCAATGCGTTCAACCTGTTCGGTTCGTGGCGTGCGCAGACCGGGGCACGGGCATCGGTGGCGCGCGGCGAGGCTATCTTCAACAACCGGCCGATGAACATTAGCCAGGTGGCGGGATTCAGCGATGTGCTGCGCCTGCCGCTGCAGCGTGGCACCTGCACCAGCTGCCACAATGCGCCGAACGCGGGTTCGCATTCGGTGGCGCGGCTGTTCAATACGGGTGTGGCGGCGGGCGCGCTGCGTACACGCGATATGCCGCTCTACACCTTGCGCAACAACGCTACCGGCGAGGTGGTGGAGACGACCGATCCGGGGATGGCCATGGTGAGCGGCAGGTGGGCCGATGTGGGCAGGTTCAAGACGCCCAGTCTGCGCGCGCTGGCGGCACGCGCGCCCTACTTTCATGACGGCTCGGCGCGCGACCTGGAGGGCGTGGTGCGGTTTTACGACCGCCGTTTCCGGATGGGTTTGACAGCGCAGGAGACGGCGGATCTGGTGGCGTTTCTGAAAGTGCTTTAACAGCGTCAGGCGTAGTCGGCGTCCAGTTCGGAGCCGGCGTAGTTCTCCAGCTCGGCGAACAGGGTCTTCATCGCCGCGCGGGTCCTGATCTTCTGGATCACCGTGCAATGGGTGCGGTAGGTGTCGATCCGTTCGGCGATGATGGGCTGGTGCTGGGCCGGGATTTTTTCCAGCAGCTGGGCCCAGCCGGCCTCGAAGTCGGGCTTATTCTTGCGCACCGATTTGACCAGCGCTTCGAACTCTTTCTGCCCGGTGCGCGCCACGATCCGGCCGCCGCCTTCGATGGCGAAAATGATGGCCAGCGCGATCACGCCCTCCGCATTCAGGTCGGCGTCGTTGATCGGACCGGCGTAGTGATGGCGCCGCAGCCAGGACGCCGCACGCACGATCGCCTGGGCCGCCTTGCGCTGCCTGAACTGGCCGTCGTAACGCGCATACCCATCCCAGTTTTCGCCCGGATCGGCATAGCACAGGTCGACGAACAATTCCTTCAGGCGGCGCTGCGCGTACACCGGGTCCTGGTCGTATTCGCCGACCAGCGTATCCTCGGGCAGCGCGGCCAAATCCTTGATCAGCCGGAAGCCAGCCTGAAACGCATGTTCGGCGCCTTCGTCGATAAGGAAGTCGAGCGCGTCGTCGTCGCTTTCATGCGTGAGCAGATGGTCGAGCCCCAGCGAGACACCGCCAACCGTGAGGAAGTAGGCGCGCTGGATACCTTCGGCGGTGCGCTCGTTGGTGAATTTCTCGGCCACCATGGCGGTGATGCCGGCCAGCTCGTCGGCCAGGATGATCGCTTCGTCGCCGATGTCGCGCTTGGCCAGGCAACGGATCGCCCGCACCAGCCGCGGCAGGCGTTCTACTACGAGTGCTGGAAGCATCGTCGCTGCGCCCCCGCTCACGAGAAAATGCCCGTGCCGATGCTCTTGCGCGTGCCGCGCTTGGCGGCCGTGCTGCGCGAGCTCGGCACCTGCTTGCGCAGGCGGTACAGCAGTTCCTTGGTGGTGCGCTGCATGAACTTGGGCTCGTCGTCCGGGTCGTCGGAGAACTCGGCGTCGGCCAGGTCGCCGCTGTGGCGGAAGTCGGGGAACAGTTCGAACAGCGAGCGGTCCCACCCGTCTTCGCTGGCCTTGACCAGCTCCACCGCGAGCGGCGCGATGTCGCTGTCGGACGAGGTGTGGGCGGTGATGTACTGCCCCTTGGCCAGCACCTCCCCGGCCAGTTCCAGCACTTCTTTCGGGTGCATCGAGAACAGGATGGCGAAGATGGTGGCGCCGTGATCGGTGGCCGAGGCTTCGGCCAGCAGTTCGTGGCGGCGCTCCACGTCTTCGGTGGAGAACACCACGCCATGGATGTGCGCGAACAGCGATTCGGCCACGCGTTCGGGATCGTCCTCGATCATGTCGTCGCTCCAGGTGGCGGCGAAGAAGGCCAGGCTGTCGGCCCAGGCCTTGGGCGGCACCAGCAGCGTCGCCAGCGAGGTCTTGCCGCCGTCAAAGCCGGACAAGTGCAGCGCCGTCACTTGCGGAGGCAAGGTGCCGAGCACTTCGACCACGGCCAGGTCGCCATGCTGCTCGACCGCTTCCGAAAATGCCTGTTCGGCGTGGCTCAGCGAGCCGGCCAGTACCAGTTCGCTGACCTGCCTGCTCAGGGCCGGCAGATTCGATTTGTCGTTCATGATCAGTCGTCCTCCTTGTCGAACATCTGGGCGAAGTCGTCCGACACCGATCCATCGTGCCCGTCGTCGACATCGTCGCCATCGTCGTTCTCGCCGAGCTGGTCGAACGAGTGGTCGTCCTCGTCCCACAGGCGCGGGTTCTTGTACAGGAATGCGGTGATGATGGCCTGGCGTGCCAGGTCGGGGTGATGCTCCTGGATGGCGGCGTACATGGCTTCGGCCGCGCCTTCGCAGGCGGCCATGGCAAATACCTTTTCCGGATCGCCGCCTTCGTATTCGCCCGCTTCGCGCATCAAGCCTTTGCTGTCGCTGAATGCGATGTGGTCGACCAGCGCAAAACTCATCATGTTGACGTCTTCGATGCCGCCGCCGCTGGCGTATTCGCCGATCAGGGCATTGACCATCAGGTCGTAGTTCTTCTGGTTGGGCGGGTCGCCCAGGATGCCCTCGATCTGGCCAGCCAGCTCGCGCGACTGGTAGGCGAATTCGGGATGTACTCTTCTCATGACTGATTCCTGATTGTGTGACTCTGTGGTTCCGTTATGCCGGCAGTACCGCGCCGTGCAGCCCGAACAGCGCGCGCCAGAGGGACAGCGCCTCCGCTTCCGGGTCGATGATGATGCGGTGGTTGACGCTCTGGTTGTATTCGGCGCGCCTGGCCGCGTCGGACAGGACTTCGTAAGCGCGCGTGATGGCCTGGAAGCGCGCCTTGGCGCCCGGCGCGTCGTTGCGGTCGGGGTGGTAGCGCATGGCCAGCGAGCGGTAAATCTTCTTGATCTCGTCGTCGCTGGCGTTCGGCGCTACTCCGAGAATAGCGTATAAATTTTCCACTTGGAAACTCCCGGCGACTGCCAAAAACATTAAAGCGGAGATTATCCTATAGAAACCGTTTAGCAGGGGCGCCGGGCGGGCGGCGCACGCGGCCAGCTTACCCGGCCAGTATGGTGCAGCCGGGGCGGCAAATCGGTTCGCTGCCCCACATAGGACCGGTGTCCAGGCGCGGTCTACGGTAAAATGCCGCAACTCGATCATTCCCACACCGCCTTCATGAGCAACGATAAAAATACCGCGGCGCCGGCAGCGAACGCGCCTTCGTCCAATTTCCTGCGCGCCATCGTGGAAAACGATCTGGCGGCCGGCACCCATGCCCGCCCGGGCTTGCCTCCGGTAATTACCCGTTTTCCGCCCGAGCCCAACGGTTATCTGCACATCGGCCACGCCAAGTCGATCTGCCTGAATTTCGGGCTGGCGCGCGACTATGCCGGGCGCTGCCATCTGCGCTTCGACGACACCAATCCGGCCAAGGAAGACCAGGAATACGTCGACACCATCATCGACAGCGTGCAGTGGCTGGGCTTCAGCTGGCAGCACGGCCATGCCGACCATCTGTATTACGCCAGCGACTATTTCGACCGCCTGTACCTGATGGCCGAATACCTGGTGCAGGCCGGCTTCGCCT
>CAMLIL010000131.1 GCA_946480015.1 uncultured Oxalobacteraceae bacterium
ATATCCGCCTGGCGGCGCTGTCGGTGCAGGCCTTGCGCAACGGCGGCCTGCCGCATTTCGGCGCGCAGCGCCTGGCTGTGATCGATGTGCCGCTGGCGGCCCATGTGGTGCCGGGTACGCTCGACGCCAATAACGGCCGCGCGGTACTGGCCACGCTCGACCTGGCCCTCGAAGGCGTCCGGGCCGGCTGGTTCCAGGCCATCGTCACCGCACCGCTGCAAAAGAGCACCATCAACGATGCCGGCGTGGCCTTCTCGGGCCACACCGAATACCTGGCCGAGAAAACCGCCACGCCGCAAGTGGTGATGATGCTGGCCGGCGGCGAGCCTGCGCTGCGGGTTGCGCTGGCCACCACCCACTTGCCGCTGCGCGCGGTGGCCGATGCCATCGACGCGCCTTTGCTGGCGCGCGTGCTCGACATCATCGACCATGACCTCAAGCGCAAGTTCGGTATCGCCGCGCCGCGCATCCTGGTCACGGGCTTGAATCCCCATGCCGGCGAAAACGGCTACCTGGGACGCGAGGAAATCGACGTCATCGAGCCGGCCCTGGCGGCCGCGCGCGCACGCGGCATCGACGCGCGCGGACCGTATCCGGCCGACACCCTGTTCCAGCCCAAGTATCTGCAGGACGCCGACTGCGTGCTGGCCATGTACCACGACCAGGGCCTGCCGGTGCTCAAGCACGCCACTTTTGGGCGCGGCGTGAACATCACGCTGGGGCTGCCGCTGATCCGCACGTCGGTCGATCACGGCACCGCGCTCGACCTGGCCGCGCAAGGCCTCGGCCACGCCGACTGCTCCAGCATGGAGCAAGCCATCCACAGCGCGCTGCGGATGGTGAACACCTCCAAGACCTCCTGAAAGCCTCATGAAACACGTAGCCCGCAAACGCTTCGGCCAGAATTTTCTGACCGATAAATACGTCCTCGACCAGATCATCGACGCCATCGGCCCCCAGGCCGGGCAAACCATGGTCGAGATCGGGCCCGGGCTGGCGGCCATGACGGCGCTGCTGCTGCACCACCTGCCGCACATGCATGTGGTGGAGCTGGACCGCGACCTGGTCACGCGGCTGGAACAGCGCTTCCCGAAGGACAAGCTGACGGTCCATTCGGGCGACGCGCTCAAGTTCGATTTCGGCGCCATCCCGGTGGCCGCAGGCGGCAAGCTGCGGGTGGTGGGCAACCTGCCCTACAACATCTCCAGCCCGCTGCTGTTTCACCTGGCCGAATTCGCCCACCTGGTCGAGGACCAGCACTTCATGCTGCAAAAGGAAGTGGTCGAGCGCATGGTCGCCGCGCCGGGCAGCAAAGCCTACGGGCGCCTGTCGGTGATGCTGCAGTGGCGCTACGACATGGCGCTGCTGTTCGTGGTGCCGCCCAGTGCCTTCGACCCGCCGCCGCAGGTCGATTCGGCCATCGTGCGCATGGTGCCGACCGCGCGCCCGCTGGCCTGCGACGGCGCCCGTCTGGAGGCGGTGGTGCTGAAAGCCTTCTCGCAGCGCCGCAAGGTGATCCGCAACTGCGTGGCCGGCATGTTTACCGAGGCGCAGCTGGTCGAAGCGGGCATCGATCCGGGCATGCGGCCCGAGACCGTCAGCCTGGAACAATACGTGGCGCTGGCCAACCTGAAGGGCAGTTAGCTTTTCATCAAGCCGTCACATTTGATTTCTACAATTCGCGGGTCGCACCGACCAACCCTCCCGCACTGGAAATCACGATGGCTCAACCGATCCAACACGCACGCCGCAAGGCGCTTAAACTGCTCACGGGCGCACCGCTGCTGCCGCTGGGCGCTTCCTTCAGCATCGGCTCGCTGCTGAGCGCTTGCGGCGGCGACAGCGCCGCGCCTGCGCCGCAGTACCTGTCCACCAGCTTTGCGGCCAGCGCCGCGCCGAGCCTGTCCAATCCGGCCGCGATGGCCACCACCACGGTCACTTCGCAGCTGATGGTGAACTTCAGCGACAACTCGCAAAAAGCCTACAAGCTGGCCTACCAGCCGTTCTTCATTACCGGCGACATGGTCGACGACGGCAAGGGCGGCAAGATGCTGGCAGGCGGCTACTACGACATCAACAACCAGCCCATCATCGACCGCTCGCTGGCCGGCAAGGAGCGCCAGTTCTTTTCCGACGCGCCCGACGGTACCTCGCTGATCAATCTGCCCAACCCGAGCGTCACCGGGCTGAAAGGCAAGGCCGCGTTCGCGGTGGTGCAGTTCGAGTACACCACCCGCAACCAGGTTGCCGCCAGCATGTACGGCCTGCTGCCCTCGCCCATCGCGATCCTGACCCTGGACCAGGACCAGGGCACCGGCAAGCTGTCGCTGGTGAAGTACCACAACGTCGATACCGCGCCGGCGCACGGCCTGTGGATCACCTGCGGCGCCAGCCGGTCGCCGTGGAATACCCACCTGTCGAGCGAAGAGTACGAGCCGGATGCGTTCAGCGCCGCCAGCAACGCGCAGTTCAAGGCCTTCAGCAAGAACCTGTTCGGCAGCGAGACCGCCGCCAATCCCTATCACTACGGCCACCTGCCGGAAGTGACGGTGAACCCGGACGGCACCGGCAGCATCAAGAAGCACTACTGCCTGGGCCGCATCTCGCACGAGCTGATCCAGGTCATGCCGGACAGCCGCACCGTACTGATGGGCGACGACTACACCAACGGCGGCCTGTTCGTGTTCGTGGCCGACAAGGAGAAGGACCTGTCGGCCGGCACGCTGTACGTCGCCAAACTCGGCGCCGGCTTTTCGCTCGACCCGGCCGCCGCCGGCGCGCCGCTGTCGTGGATCAAGCTGGGACACGCCACCAGCGCCGAGATCGAGGCGCTGGCCGATACGGTCAAGCCGGCCGATATTTTCGCCGTCAGCAGCGCCGATCCGCTCGACGCCACCTATACCAAGGTCTACCTGGACGGCAAGGCCAGCTGGATCAGGCTCAAGCCGGGCATGGAGAAAGCCGCCGCCTTCCTCGAGACGCACCGCTATGCCAATGTGGTCGGCGCCAGCATGGGCTTCACCAAACTGGAAGGCACCACGGTCAATATCAAGGACAAGACCGCCTACTCGGCGCTGCAGAACATTCAGGGCTCGATGGTGCGCAACAACGCGGCCTGGCGCGAGTCGGTCAACATCACGGTCGACAAGGCGCTGGCGGCCGGCGGCGTGCTGGCGCATACGCTCTCTGGAGGCCTGACGGATACCGCCGGCGGCGCCATCGACAGCGCCTGGATGCCGGCCCGGACCCGCATGCTGCTGGTGGGCGAAGACCTGGCCGCGGCCGACGCGCTCGGCAACCTGGCCAATCCGGACAAGATCGCCAACCCCGACAACCTGAAGTTTTCGGAAAAGATGCGCACCCTGTTCATTGGCGAAGACAGCGGCACGCACGTCAACAATATGCTGTGGGCATACAACATCGATACCAAGGCCCTGACCCGGCTGGCGACCATGCCGGCCGGTGCCGAGGCGACCGGGCTGGACGTGGTGGATGATCTGAACGGCTGGACTTACATCATGAGCAACTTCCAGCACGCGGGCGACTGGTCCGCGCTGCACAGCAAGGTGCAGGCCACGCTCGATCCGCTGATCCGCGCCAATTACAAGGATGGTTTCGGGGCGGCGGTGGGTTATTTCACCGCCGAGGCATCGAGCGTCAAGATGAGCTGATTGGACAAAAAAAAGGCCCGCGCTTGGCGGGCCAAATCCAATTCCTTCTGAGGAGAGTTGGAGGAGACAGGTGCATTATGCTGCGACACAGCATATAAGGCCAATTTATATTTTAAATAAGTGTTATTAATAAAATGGATAAGGCGTAGCGGGATAAAAAAAAGCCCGCACGTGGCGGGCTTAAATCCAAATCCATTTTCAGGAGAGTTGGAGGAGACGGGTTCATTATGCTGCGGCACAGCATATCAATCAAATTTATCTTTATGATACCGATCATCACCCTCCGGGATATCTCTTAAACGCAAGCCACCGTCACAGTATCTGTGATGTCATCGTCGCCCATCACGCCCACGCCGTTGCTGACGGTACAGGTTTTGCCATCGGTCGGCTGGGTCAGCACGGTGATGCCGTAGCTGTTGCCGTATGGCACGCCGAACGAGGTGGTGGTCGTGGCGTCCGTCGCGGTGACGGTTGCGGTGCCGCTCGAGCCGTTGGTCAGGACCAGCCCGGTTGGCGCCCCAGTCACGGTCACCACCACGGATTTGACGATCAGCGAGCAGACAATCGGGATGTCGATGCTGGCCAGGCGCCCGGCGGTGTCGGACGGTCTGGCCAGCGTGCCATAGGAGCAAGTCTGGTGGGCCGGCAGCGAGCCGAACCCGACGTTATAGGCCTCGCCGTAATCGATCTGCTTGGGAAAGCTGTAGTTGATGACGGTGGCGGCCGTGGCGCCAGCGGCGGGAGACACCGCCAGGGTCTCGCCACCGTTAATCAGGGTCAGGCCGGGATACTGCAGGCCGGTGACCGTTCCACCGACAGTGAACTTGGCTTTGCCGCCGCAGCCGGCCAGGCCCAGCGCAAGCGCCAGCAGCAGGGCCGGGCGGGTAATGAATGACTTCATGGCTTCTCCAGAAAAGTTGTCTAAGCAGGCTGGCAGGTGACGATCACGCCGCCGTAGCCTTTGGCCATGACGCCGGTGCCGTTGGCGACGGTGCAAGTTTGATTGGTGGGTTGCTGCAGCACGGTCACGCCGAACGGTTCGCCCTGGCCGACCGCGCCGACCGTGATGTTGCCGGCGCTATCCCGGGTGGCAAAGGTGAAACTGACCGGGCCGTTGCCCGGAGCCACCTTGACCTGCTCGCCGCCATTATTGAGGATCAGCCCAGTGCCGGTCAGGCCATTGACCGTGCCCGACAATTCCTGCGGGATGTTGGAGCAGTTGAACTGGATATTGGTGATGCTGTAGGCGCCGGTCTTGCCTTTGTTGTACAGGCCGCTGCAGGTGGTGCCTTCCGGCGGTGTGGCCTCCACATCGAAACTCTCGTCGTTGCCGACCAGGTCGGGAAAAGCGAAGGGGATGCCCGTCCCGGTCGAATTACCGTCTATCGTCAGTGGCGTGCCGTTATTGTTCTTAAGAATCAGGCCCGGTTTGGTCAGGCCGTACACGACGCCGCCGAGCTGAAGATTGTTGTGGTCGCCGCCGCACGCGGCCAGGCTCAGTGCGCATGCGAGCGCGGCGCCCGAGCGCAAAAACAGGTTTTTCATACTTTCTCCAAAACGGGATGGTGGGCAAGGCTGACGCCGGCGCCCGAGACGCGCAGAATGGCCGTCATTTTAGTGCATTTGGCAACCCCACGGACGATTGCGCTTGTATCAGCGTGTAATCGGCGCCACCCTGAGCGCTGCCGAGATTGATTTTCCCGATCCGCGTAGTTATGCTGAAGCAACCGGTCGCGCCCTGCGGCAGCCCACTTCCCCTCGCGCTCCTTTTTCATTGCGTACTTCCCATTTAAAACGATGACTATGACAACGACGCGCCGTGCCTGGCCCAAAGCGATCCTGTTCGATCTCGACGACACCCTGTGGCCGATCGAACCGGTCATCCGCCAGGCGGAACAGCGTTTGCACGAATGGCTCAGTAGCAATGCGCCGCGCGTGACCGAACGCTTTACCATCGATAACCTGCGCCAGGCGCGCCTGGCCCTGCTGGCCCAGCAGCCTGAATTCCAGTTCGACCTGGGCGCGCTGCGCCGCGCCGGGCTGCTCTCGGCCTTCGAGCAGGCCGGCGAGGACAGCGACAAGGTCGAGCAGGCCATGGTGCAGTTTTTCGCCGCCCGCAATGCCGTGATTCCCTATGACGATGTGTTGCCGGGCCTGCTGCGCCTGAAAGGGCGCGTCCTGATCGGCTCGATTTCCAACGGCAACGCGGACTTGCAGGCAATCGGCCTGTCGCACCACTTCAAGGTATCGGTCGCTGCCCATCAGCTCGGCTGCGCCAAGCCGGACGCGGCCATTTTCCATGCCGCCTGCCAGCAGCTGGGCGTGGCGCCGCAAGACGCGGTGTATGTGGGCGACGACGTGCTGCTCGACGTGCGCGGCGCCCAGCAGGCCGGCTTGCGCGCCGTCTGGCTGAACCGGCACGCTAGCCAGGCCCATCTGGAACACCAGGTCGTGCCCGATGCCATCGTCGGCGATTTCGACGAATTGCTCGACTGGTTGAGCAAAGAACATGGGTAAGTGACGCTCGGGCCGCGCCTTTATGCACGGCGTGCGCGCGAACGGGCATAATAAGCACATCCGCCTTTGCGTCTGGCTATCATCATCATGAAACTCGAACCTCGTGCACAAACCCTGCTGAAAGCATTGGTCGAACGGTATATCGCCGACGGCCAGCCGGTCGGCTCGCGCGCGCTGTCGAAGATTTCCGGACTCGACCTGTCGCCGGCCACCATCCGCAACATCATGGCTGACCTGGAAGAAATGGGCTATGTGGCCAGCCCGCACACCTCGGCCGGCCGCATTCCCACCCCGCGCGGCTACCGCATCTTCGTCGACACCCTGCTGACGGTGCAGCAGCTCGACGAATCGAGCGTGGAAGCGCGCATGCGCCTGCAGGCCCAGCAGCCGCAAAAGCTCATCTCCAACGCGGCCCAGATGCTGTCCTCGCTGTCGCAGTTCGCCGGCGTGGTGACCAGCCCGCGGCGCGAATCGGTGTTCCAGCAGATCGAATTTCTGCGCCTGTCGGAAAAGCGCATCCTGCTGGTCATCGTCGACCCGCGCGGCGACGTGCAAAACCGCCTGCTGCTCACCGACGTCGACTACACGCCGGCGCAACTGATCCAGTCGGCCAACTACATCAACCAGAATTACGGCGGCCTGTCCTTCGACGACGTGCGCCGGCGCGTGGCCGGCGAATTGCGCCAGCTGCGCGACGACATGGGGCGGCTGATGCAGGCCGCCGTCGAGGCCGGCAGCGAGGCGATGGCCGACCAGGACCACATGGTTATCGCCGGCGAGCGCAATCTGCTGAGCGTGAGCGACCTGTCGTCGAATATGAGTTCGCTGCGCCAGATGTTCGACATGTTCGAACAAAAGACCAGCCTGATGCAGCTGCTGGACGTGTCCAGCAAGGCCAGCGGGGTGCAGATCTTCATCGGCGGGGAATCGAACCTGGTGCCGATGGATGAAATGAGCGTGGTCACCGCGCCCTACGAGGTCAACGGCACCATCGTCGGCACCCTGGGCGTGATCGGCCCGACCCGGATGGCGTACGAGCGCGTGATTCCGATTGTGGACATTACGGCCAAGCTATTGTCGAACGCGCTCAGCCATACTTGAGGGGGCTCGAACAACCGTAGCGCGCGGCGCAAGTGTCGTTCGAGTAGCGCAGGGCGATTGTAAGCCGCGCAGCAGGTTTGTCGAGGTCCGCTAGTTATTGCGGTGCGGGCAGGCCGGCTTGATGCAGTTGCCGTAGATCGCCAGCGCATGCTCGGCGATCCTGAAGCCGCGCTCGTCGGCGACACGGTGCTGGCGCGCTTCGATTTCTTCATCGACGAATTCTTCCACCCGGCCGCAATCGAGGCAGACCAGATGGTCGTGGTGGGTGCCGGCGTTCAATTCAAAAATCGCCTTGCCGGTTTCGAAATGGTTGCGGTGCAGTAAGCCGGCCTGTTCGAACTGGGTCAGCACGCGGTACACGGTGGCCAGGCCCACGTCCATGTTTTCGGCCAGCAGGATCTTGTAGACGTCTTCGGCGGTGAGGTGGCGCACCTCGCTGTTTTGAAAAATCTCCAGAATTTTCAGGCGGGGCAGGGTCGCTTTCAGGCCGCTGGCCTTCAGATCGCTTGGGCTGTTACTCATGTTTTGCTCTTAGATTGGCGTAGTGCTTTATCATATGCGTTTTAGACGGGGGTGCCTAGCTTCCCGTTCAACGAAATTGAGGTCTCTATGCGTGTTAAGACTGCTGTTTTGCCCGTTGCCGCGCTGTGTGCGGCCCTGACGCTGTCGGGCTGCTCGCTGTTCCACCCCCAGGCCAAACAGGCCGCGCCGGCCGCCATCACCAGCGCGCCGGACGATGCCAGCAAGGCCGCGGCCGCTGCCAATGCGGGGGCGCAAACGGTGCAGGCCAGCAAGCTGCAGAAGTTCCTGTGGTTCTTCTCGCCCTATCGTCCGGACATTCAGCAGGGCAACTTCGTCTCGCAGGAAATGCTGGCCCAGCTGAAAGTCGGCCAGACCCGCGAACAGGTCCGCTTCATTCTCGGCACGCCGCTGCTGATGGACGTATTCCATGAAAACCGCTGGGATTATCCCTTCTACCTGGCGCGCGGCAACGGCGAACTGACTTCCAGCCGCGTCGCCGTGTTCTTCAAGGACGACAAGGTCGAGCGCATCGATGGCGGCAATCTGCCGACCGAGCGTGAATACATCGAGCGCATCGCCGGCAAGTCGACCGCGACCGCGGCGGCCACCCCCAAGAAGGACGAGGCCGGCGCAGCCAGCATTTCGATCAACAAATAAAACCAGTAACACATATGACTCAACTGAAGATTGCGGTAGCGGGCGCCAGCGGGCGCATGGGACGGATGCTGATCGAGGCGATCGCCGAGGCCGACGACATGGTGCTGGCCGGCGCGCTCGATCGTGACGGCTCGCCCGCCATCGGCATGGATGCCGGCGCCGCCACCGGCAAGCTGACCGGCGTGGTGATCGAATCCGATTTCGCCAAGGGCCTGGCCAACGCCGACGTGCTGATCGATTTCACCCGTCCGGAAGGCACGCTGGCGCACGCGGCCTATTGCGCCGAGCATGGCGTCAAACTGATCGTCGGCACCACCGGTTTCGACGACGCCGGCAAGGCTGCGATCCGCGCCGCCGGCGAGAAAACCGCCGTGATGTTCGCCCCCAACATGAGCGTGGGCGTCAACGTCACCATGAAGCTGCTGCAGGCGGCCGCCAAGATGCTGTCCGAAGGCTACGACATCGAGATCGTCGAAGCGCACCACCGCCACAAGGTCGATGCGCCGTCCGGCACCGCGCTCAAGATGGGCGAAGTGGTGGCCGAGGCCCTCGGCCGCGACCTGAAGCAGTGCGCCGTGTACGGCCGCGAAGGCGTGACCGGCGCGCGCGATCCGTCCACCATCGGCTTTGCCACCGTGCGCGGCGGCGACATTATTGGCGACCACACGGTGCTGTTTGCCGGCATCGGCGAGCGCATCGAGATCAGCCACAAGTCCAGCAGCCGGGTCAGCTACGCCCAGGGCTCGCTGCGCGCCGCGCGCTTCCTGGCCGACAAGAGCTGCGGCCTGTTCGACATGAACGACGTGCTGGGGCTGGCGCGCTGACACGCCGATGAGCGCGCCGGTCAACCATTTCAGCATCGCCAGTTACTGGGCGCAAGGCGACGCGCTCGGCCATGCGGTGGCATGGCTGCTGCTGGCCATGTCGCTGGCGAGCTGGGTCATCATCCTGTCGAAAAGCTACAGCAGTTGGCGCGTACGGCGCGCGGCCCCGGCCGTGGATGCGTTCTGGAATGCGCCCACTCTGCAGGATGGCCTGGCGCTGCTCTCCGTGGCCGACCGCGAACAGGTGTATGCGCCGCTGCCGGCGGCCGGGCTGGCCTACAGCCGGGGTGCCGCCACCCTGGCGGGCGAGATGAGCCGCGACGAGCAAGTCATCCGCGTCTTGCGCCAGGCCATCACGCGCTCCACCCACCGTATCGAAAGCGGCCTGACCCTGCTGGCCTCGATCGGCGCCACCGCCCCCTTCGTCGGCCTGCTGGGCACGGTGTGGGGCATCTACCATGCGCTCTCGACCGTCTCGGCCGAAGGCATCGTGCAGATCGACAAGGTCGCCGGCCCGGTCGGCGAAGCCTTGATCATGACCGCCTTCGGCCTGCTGGTCGCTATTCCGGCCGTGCTGGCCTACAACGCCCTGAACCGGCTCAACCGGCTCACCCTGGCCGAGCTCGACGGCTTTGCCCACGATCTGCATTCCTACTTCGGCAAATAGGCGGCGGCATGGCCTTCGGCAGCTTCAATCCCCAGCGGCAGCAATCGATGATGAGCGACATTAACGTCACGCCCATGGTCGACGTGATGCTGGTGCTGCTGGTCATTTTTATTATTGCCGCGCCGATGATGACCAGCGCGGTCAAGCTGGAGCTGCCAGCGGCCAAGGCCGCGCTGTCCCAGGCCCAGCCCGACAGTGTGAGCATTTCCATCGATGCCGCGGGCGCCGTGTTTTGGGGCGACGAGAAGGTCGACGCCGCCGCCTTCGAAGGCAAACTGCGCGCAGCCGCCAGCAGCCCGGTGCAGCCCGACATTGCCCTGCGTGCCGACAAAAACACCCGCTATGAAGCCGTGGCCCAGGTCATGGCCGCGGCCCAGCAGCACGGCTTGACCAAACTCGGTTTTGTCACCGATCCCAAGGAGAAGCCTGATGGCAAGCGTTGAACTGAATGGCGACCTGATCACCGACGCAGCAAATTTTCATGCCGAATGCAAGCGCGCCTTCGGTTTCCCCGAGTTTTACGGCAATACGATGGATGCCTGGGTCGATTGCCTCAGCTATCTGCGCGACGAGGAAAACATGACGCGCTTTCGTCTCAAGCCGAACGAAGTGCTGGACATCGTCGTGACCGGTGCCGCTGCCCTCAAAGCCCGGCTGCCGGACCTGCTCGAGGAAGTGACGTACTGCGTTGCCGGCATCAACGAGCGCTATGACGACTACGGCGAAAAGCCGGCGCTGCGCCTGGTCCTCAAGTAAGCCGCGCCGCCACGCGGCCGGCAACACTGCGCAGCTTGGTTTGCGCGGGAGAGTTCGAGGACCTGTTTTTCGGCAGGTGACGGAGGGGCGATGCCTACATGAACACCAACTTCGCCAGCAGTGCGATATTGATTGCGGCCACCGTTGCCATCATCCAGCGCAGCAATCTGAATTCGGCCTCGATTTTTCCCTCCAGCCGGTTGATGCGAGCGTTCAATTCGATGTGCATGGTATCGATGCTGGCGAAGAGCTCGTCGCGTACCGCGTCGAGGCGGCCGCTCAGCTGCCCTTCCGTATCCGCTATTTTCTCCACCAGGCGCCCCTCCAAGGCGCGAAGGTCCGCGGCGAATTGACTGTTCATATACATTCGACCCAGCGGTGGAATAAAGGTTCCGCGAAACCGCCGGGTCAGCCTGAATACGGGATGAAGAAGTATAATGTCCGGTTCTTATTCCCCTATTGGCCGCACAATCATGCAAGATAAATATAGTCCCGCCGACGTCGAACAAGCCGCGCAACAGCACTGGAAGGCGATCGACGCCTATAAAGCGGTGGAAAACGACCCGCGTTTCCCGAAAGGCAAGTACTACGCTTGCTCGATGCTGCCTTACCCTTCGGGCAAGCTGCACATGGGACACGTGCGCAACTATACGATCAATGACGTGATGTACCGCTATCTGCGCATGAACGGCTACAACGTGCTGATGCCGATGGGCTGGGACGCGTTCGGCATGCCGGCCGAGAATGCCGCGATGGCCAATAACGTGCCGCCCGCGCAATGGACCTACGCCAACATCGCCCACATGAAGGAGCAGATGCAGTCGATGGGCCTGGCGATCGACTGGTCGCGCGAAATGACCGCGTGCAAGCCGGAATACTATAAATGGAACCAGTGGATGTTCCTCAAGATGCTCGAAAAAGGCATCATCTACAAGAAAACCGGCACCGTGAACTGGGATCCGGTCGACCAGACCGTGCTGGCCAACGAGCAGGTGGTCGACGGCCGCGGCTGGCGTTCCGGCGCGCTGATCGAAAAGCGCGAAATTCCGATGTACTACGCCCGCATCACCGACTACGCCGACGAACTGCTCGACTACGTCGACAACAAGCTGCCCGGCTGGCCCGAGCGCGTGCGCGTCATGCAGGCCAACTGGATCGGCAAGTCGGTCGGCGTGCGCTTCGCCTTCCCGCACACCATCGCCGGCGACGATGGCCTGATCAACGCGGGCAAGCTGTGGGTGTTCACCACCCGCGCCGACACCGTCATGGGCGTGACCTTCTGCGCCGTGGCGCCCGAGCACGCGCTGGCCGCGCATGCGGCCAGGAGCAATCCCGCGCTGGCCGCCTTCATCGCCGAATGCAAACTCGGCAGCGTGATCGAAGCCGACCTGGCCACGATGGAAAAGAAGGGCATGCCGACCGGGCTGTTCGTCACCCATCCGCTGACCGGCGCGCAGGTCGAAGTCTGGGTCGGCAACTACGTCCTCATCACCTACGGCGACGGCGCCGTCATGGGCGTACCGGCCCACGATGAGCGCGATTTCGCCTTCGCCAAGAAATACAGCCTGCCGATCAGGCAGGTCATCGCCGCCGAAGGCAAGGAATTCTCGCTCGATGGCTGGCAGGAGTGGTACGGCGACAAGGAGCATGGCGTGTGCGTCAACTCCGGCAAGTACGATGGGCTGGACCACACCGCCGCCGTCAACGCCGTCGCCGGCGACCTGGCCAATCTGGAACTGGGCGACAAGAAGGTCACCTTCCGCCTGCGCGACTGGGGCATTTCGCGCCAGCGCTACTGGGGCACGCCGATCCCGATGATCCACTGCGCCGGGTGCGGCACCGTGCCGGTTCCGGAAAAGGACCTGCCGGTCGTGCTGCCGGAAGACTGCGTCCCGGACGGCACCGGCAATCCGCTCAACAAATACGAAGCGTTCCTGCAGTGCGACTGCCCGCAGTGCGGCAAGCCGGCGCGGCGCGAGACCGACACCATGGACACCTTCGTTGATTCGTCCTGGTACTACATGCGCTATACCTCGCCCGGCAGCGGCCAGTCCATGGTCGACGCGCGCAACGATTACTGGATGCCGATGGACCAGTACATCGGCGGCATCGAACACGCCG
>CAMLIL010000132.1 GCA_946480015.1 uncultured Oxalobacteraceae bacterium
GGCCAGGACGGCGGAAACCAGGGAAGTGCCCAGGTCAGGCATGGATAGGCTCGCGTAAAGGATGAATCGATATTATAAAAAACATCATATTGAAAAAAACATACATCATTAAACCCGAGAAGTGTCTATTTTTCAAGTGTGATTCGGCCGCTCTGCGCGGACCATCCTGCCTGACAGCACCACTGCCATGACTACGGTAAATTATCAACACTGCCTAATCCAGCAGCACCGCGCTGCCGGGCGCGCCGCAGGAAAAACAAAAGCGTGCGAACGCGCTCTTGCGGGCGGTGCACGCCAGGCATCGGTCGAACAGGCCGATGCCGCAATGCGGACAGAAATCCACACTGGCATCCTTCAGGTCCACGCTGCGCTCGCAGCCCGGGCAGACCGACTTGGCCAAACGCGCCTGCGCCACGTCGTAGCGCAAGGTGGTACGGCGCTGCACGTCGGGCAAGGCTTCGGCTTCCTTCTGACGCGCCAGATAGCGCTGCAGCGAAATAATCGCATAGCGCCCGACCAGCACCGTCAGCACGATTCCCACGATATAGCGCACATAGCCGCCGTAGCTCGGCAGGTAAGGCACCAGCTCGACGAAGAACGCGAACAGCGCAAAGAAAATAAAGCCCCAGACAAACGGCCAGTAAGGGCTGCTGCGTTTTTTGGCGAACAGCCAGCCCGCCACCAGCAGCAGCGGCAGGGTCAATGCCAGCCTCAGCAAGAACACCCGCAGCTCGACCATGCGGGCGGCGTGCTCGGCGGCGGCGCGGGCCGGCCTTTCCAGCTCGGCCCAGGCGCGCGCAGCCCGGTCTCGCGCCTGGCTGGCATCGAGCAAAGCCTGATCCTGGGCCTGCACCGCGGCCAGGGCCGCACGCTCGTCCGCCTTGAGCTGGTCGAGTTCGCGCGTGCGCCTGATCAGTTCAGGGTCCTGGTCGGGGCGCGCAGTGGCGTGGCGGGTGGACAGCCAGTTGTTAAACGTTTCCTCGGCGGCACGGGAGTTCGACCGGGCCACCCGATGCTTCTGCTCGGCCTGTTCGCGCGCTTCGCCCGCTTCCAGATGATGCTTCTCGGCCAGGCGGGCCGCTTCCTTGATGGCCGGCCCTTTGCCGGGATCGATGAACTGTTCCATCGTCGGGACCGCTTCGGCATCGCGCATATTCTCGACCAGGCGCCCGCCCAGTCCGATCAGAAATCCGGCAAGGATGAATGCCACCAGCCACAAGCCACGCTGCATCCATTTCTCGGTCAGCCGCAATCCTTTGCTCATTTCAGCACCTGTAATGTTTTGACAAGAAATTTCAGGATCGCACGGATTGCCTTCCTTGGCCATTCGTCCCACACGGGTATAGCCAGGGCTCACCGGCGGTCGCGCCGCACGCTACGCGGGCCGGATGGTGCGCCGCGCAAAATGTCATTGGGCTAACCTTCTTCTCGAAACAGCGAGCTGAACAGAGGCCCGTTCACTTTCCAGAATGTAAAACGCGGACGAAAAGGGCCGAACTTTCGAGTTTGGCAGGGCCTCTAACCTTGAAAGTTTCCATTTTCTTAATACCTGGATACCCCTATGCAAACACCACATGCACCGTCCATCGCCCCGCTCCAGCTCTGGGGCGGCCTCGAATGTACCGTCAACCGGGTACGCGAAACCTACTTCAGCCAGATCGAACGCAACGGCCACCATCACCGCCCCGACGACATCGACCGCTTCGCCTCGGTCGGCATCAAAGCCATCCGTTATCCTGTTTTGTGGGAGCGCACCGCTCCCAACGGCCTGGACCAGGCCGACTGGTCCTGGCCGGACCAGCGCCTGCCCGCGCTGCGCGCCGCAGGCATCACCCCGATTGCCGGGCTGGTGCACCACGGCAGCGGCCCGCCTCACACCAGCCTGCTTGACCCCGCCTTCGCCACCGGCCTGGCCGAGTACGCCGGCGCCGTGGCCGCGCGCTATCCGTGGATCGAGTACTACACGCCGGTCAACGAACCCCTGACGACCGCGCGCTTTGCCGGCCTGTACGGCATGTGGTATCCGCATGGGCGCGACGACAACACCTTCCTGCGCGCCCTGCTGATCCAGTGCCGCGCGGTGGTGCTGGCGATGCGCGCGATCCGCGCCGTCAATCCCAATGCCAGGCTGGTCCAGACCGACGACCTTGGTAAAACCTACAGCACGCGCGAAATGGCGCCCGTGGCCGAGTTCTACAACGAACGCCGCTGGCTCGCCTGGGACCTGCTCTGCGGCATGGTCGGACCGGACCACGCGCTGTGGGCTTACCTGACCGGCAGCGGCATCGCCGCCGAGGACATCCTCTGGTTCCGCGACAACCCCTGCCCGCCCGACATCATCGGTGTCAATTACTACGTGACCAGCGAGCGCTGGCTCGATCACCGGCCGGAACGCTACCCGGACCATTTCCGCGGCCACGCCGGCGGGCGTGCCTGCGCCGACCTGGAAACGGCGCGCGTGCTGGCCACGCCGACCGCCGGCATCGGCCCGCTGCTGGAGGAGGTCTGGGACCGCTACAAGCTGCCGATGGCGGTCACCGAGGCGCATATCGACGCGCGCCGCGAAGACCAGCTGCGCTGGCTGCTGGAAATCTGGCAGGCTGGCCAGCAGGCCCAGCGCAACGGCATCGACCTGCGCGCCGTGACCGTCTGGTCGCTGCTCGGTTCGTTCGACTGGAACAGCCTGGTGACCCAGGATCGCGGCTATTACGAACCCGGCCCATTCGACGTGCGCTCGCCGCAGCCGCGGCCCACTGCGCTGGCGGCCATGATGCGCGAGCTGTCCAGCCACCAGCAGCTGTCGCATCCGGTGCTGCGCGGCCAGGGCTGGTGGCGCCGGCCGGGCCGCTTCCTGGGCCACCCGGTGGCCACGCCGGACGCGCTCACCTCCATTTCGGCCGACGGCCACCGGCTGGTCGGCAACGTGGTGCAGCCCATTCTGATCACCGGCGCCACCGGCACGCTGGGCCGCGCCTTCGCGCGCATCTGCCAGGAACGCAACCTGGCCTACCGCCTGCTCAGCCGGGCAGACATGGATATCGCCGACCCGGCCTCGGTGGAACGCGCGCTCGAACAGTACCTGCCCTGGGCGGTCATCAACGCCAGCGGCTATGTGCGGGTCGACGATGCCGAAGGCGACATCGCACGCTGCTTTCGCGACAACCTGCACGGCCCCACCGTGCTGGCGGCCGCCTGCGCGCGCCACCGGATCCACCTGACCACGTTCTCCAGCGACCTGGTGTTCGATGGCATCCAGCAAGCGCCGTACGTGGAAAGCGACCAGGTCGCACCGCTGAACATTTATGGCCGCAGCAAGGCCGAGTCCGAACGCAGCGTGCTCGACTGCATGCCGGAAGCGCTGGTGGTGCGCACCAGCTCTTTCTTCGGACCGTGGGACCAGTACAACTTCGTCACGCAAGCCTTGTCCAGCCTGTCCAACGGATCGCCCTTCGCCGCCGCGCACGACCTCACGGTGTCGCCGACCTACGTACCGGATCTGGTGCATACCTGCCTGGACCTGATCATCGACCGGGAATGCGGCATCTGGCACCTGACCAACGGCCAGCCGGTAACCTGGCTGGAACTGGCCAGCCTGGCCGCCGAGCAGGCCGGCGTGGATGCCAGCGGCCTGCAGGCGCAGCCTTACCAAAGCTTCAACTGGCGCGCCGCGCGGCCGCTCTACAGCGCGCTGCATACCGAGCGCGCCATCCTGATGCCCTCGCTTGACAGCGCCCTGGAGCGCTACCTGCACCAGCGCGACGAGCAGGCCGAACTGCCGCCGCTGGCCCATGAAGCCGAAGCGCGCGTGGTCGGAGCGTAAGGGGATGCGCCCATGCAAACACCGCGCGAGCAAGGTGAGCAAGAGCGCTTCCCGGTCGCCGCCGGCATTTTGTTCGGCCTCGGCCTGGGGGGCTTTTTCGACGGCATCGTGTTGCACCAGCTGCTGCAGTGGCATCACATGCTCAGCAGCGCCGGCTATCCGCCCGATACCGTCCATAACCTGAAGGTCGACACCTTCTGGGATGGCCTGTTCCACGCGCTGACCTATGTATTCGTCGCCGCCGGGCTGGCCATCCTGTGGCGGCGCGCCCGCGCCACGCATCACTGGTGGTCCGGCAAGATGCTCGCCGGCACCCTGCTGATGGGCTTTGGCCTGTTCAATGTGGTGGAAGGCATCGTCAACCACCACTTGCTCGGCATCCACCATGTCAACGAGACGGTAGCCCGGCAGCAGTGGATATACTGGGATATCGGATTTCTGATCTGGGGCGCGCTGATGCTGGTCATCGGCGCGATCCTGCTGCGCGCCGGCAAACGCATCACGCCAAGGGAATAGCCATGCTGAAAACACATGTGGGAAGCTGTCACTGCGGCGAGGTCCGCTTCGCCGTGGATGCCGACCTGCGCCAGGAAACGGTGCGCTGCAACTGTTCGTACTGCCGCAAGATCCGCTGCTGGGCCGTCAACGTCAAGCCGGCCGCCTTCCGCCTGCTCGGCGGCGAAGAGGCGCTCAAGCTGTACCGCTTTGGCCAGCAGCGCGAAGAGCACCGCTTCTGCGAGCACTGCGGCGTGCAGGTTTTTTCCCACGTCATGTCGCCCATGCGCGGGGAACTTTACAGTGTCAGCATCGGCTGCCTGGACGATACCAGCGCGGCCGAATTCGCCGCCGCGCCAATCCGCTATGTCGATGGGCTGCACGACCGCTGGACCTCGCCGCCGTCCATCACCAGCTATCTATAATGTGCCGTCGTTTCGCCCGCTGGGCCTCAGGCGGCAACGACATGAAATTCCGGGACGATTCAAGCCAAGGCCTTGCGGCCCGCAGCCACGCCCCACCACGCGGCCTCCTCGAACACCGAGAAACCCGACAGGTCGGCATGTGCGAACAGAATGGGGCCATCGGCCTCGCGCAGTGCCTTCAGGCCGGCGTTGCTGCGAAAGCCCGGCAGCGGCGCCGCCATCGCGTGGCCGCGCAGCGTGATGTCGACCCGCTCCACGCTCACCCCGAAGCGCCAGCCGTAGGCGGACTTGAGATCGGCGCTGGCCAGCGCCACCAGGTCCTCCGCGCTGGCCTTGAGCATCCACTTGCGCGCCTCGTCCGGTGTACGGTCGCTCAGCGCCACATACGCGCTGAACACCGTCTTGGGCGGCGGCGTGACGCGGATATCCTCATGGGTCGACACCACATAACCCAAGCCCGGCTCCTGGTACACCACGTTATCCCATGACAGCGGCGCTTCCGGAAGCTCGCGCGGGAAGTCCTTCATGAGAAAGTTCGCCACCATCCACGGCGCATACACCGGCATGTGCCGCTTCGGATCGAATCCGAACTGCCCGATCGACTCGACCACGCGCGCGGCCACATACACCGGCATCGCACAGATGGCCTTGCGCGCCTTGACCACAAAGCTGCGCGCCACCCCGCCGTCGAGCGTGAAGCACAGCGCTTCGACCGCGCCGCCCGTGCGCCGCAGCGACACCGCCGTGCCGGCGCGGCGCGCGATGCCGGACGACTGCGCCATCTTCTCGGCCACCGGCGCCAATCCGCCCGGCCAGGTCAGCCAGGCGCCGTTGCCCGCATTGGCGGCCTGCCCCCAGCGGCTGCAGTAGTAATGCAGGCCCGCCCACGCCGACACCTTGTCGTAGCGCGTGCCGTAATCGTCGCGGCAGCAGTAATTCAGATACCAGTGCAAGGTCGGCGAGCGGTAGCCGTTCTGCTCAAGCCAGTCCTTGAGGGTGATGCGGTCGAGCCCATCGAAAGCCGGGTCGGCCGACGATGCCACGGTGGGGAACACGAATATCCGGCGGCCGTCGGCGCCATGCAGCTTGCGCAGGCGCGCCACCTCCGCGAAGAAGCGCCGGTGCTCGGCCAGTTCGGCCGGGCTCACGCCCTCGGTCGGAATGAAACCGTCCTGCCAGCGCCCGTTGAACAGCAGGCGCTCTTCCGGCCCGTGCAGAATACAGCGCTCGTCGTAATACGGCTTCTCGGCGAACGCATCACGCTCGATGATGCCCAGATCGGCCAGGATTTCGCGCACGTGCACCGATTCCGGCGACGGCAGCGGCAGATAGTGCGCTCCGGTGGGGAACGCCAGATCGCCGAAGTGGCCCCCGGCCGCATTGCCGAACGGCTGCGGTCCGTCGATCATCAAGGCGCCGCTATGCCCGTCCCGCTTGAGCTGCCAGGCCGCCGACAGGCCGGCCACGCCGGAACCGAGAATCACGATATCGGCCTCGACCACCTCCGAAGGCGGCGGCAGTGTGCGCCGGTCGCGCAGAAAGTGTCCTTCGTCGCGGCCGGGATAATGCACCTGCGGGGTGACTTCCTGCCAGTGCTGGAAGGCCACGCCGGTTCCGGCTGCGGCGCCCACCGCGCCCGCGTACGACAGGAAGGACCTGCGGTCCATCAGCGGATCACCTGGCGCCAGTCATGCTCGAATTCATGCACCAGCGACTGCGTATTGAGACGGTTCGGCGCCATGTCCCGGCGCTGCATATCGGGCGGGAAGACGAACATCTCGCGCGTGGTATCGGCGTTCAGGTAGCGCATCGGCAGGCGGTAGCTGGTGGGCGGCGTGTACTGCGCCTGCGGAGAAGCCAGCACGAAGCCCCACTCGCCGAACGAGGGAACGTAGGCGTGATAGGGATAGGTGCGCAGGCCGACTTCGCGCAAGGTGGCATCGATGGTCCAGTAAGCGTTGGGCGCAAAGAACGGCGAGGTCGACTGCACCACCACCAGGCCGCTGGCCGCCAGGTGGCGCTTGACCATGTCGTAGAACGGTACCGAGTACAGTTTGCCGAGCGCGAAACTGGACGGATCGGGAAAGTCGATGATGGCGGCGTCGAACAAGGTGTTGTCGTTCCTGAGCCAGATGGCGGCATCGGCGTTGATCACCTTGACGCGTTTGTCCGAAAATGACGAGTGGTTCAGCTTCGTCAGTTCGGCGCGCGTGGTGAAGGCCTGCGTCATGGCCGGATCCAGGTCGACCAGCACGACCTCCTGGATATTCGGATAGCGCAGGATCTCGCGCAGCGCCAGGCCATCGCCGCCGCCCAGCACCAGCACACGGCGCGCCCAAGGCAGGGCTTGCAGCGCCGGGTGCACCAGCGCTTCGTGATAGCGGTATTCGTCGCGCGAGGAAAACTGCAGATTGCCGTTGATGTACAGGCGCAGGTCGTCCTTCCAGCGGGTGATCACCAGGCGCTGGTAAGGCGTGCTCGCGGCGTACACGATCTCGTCGCCGAACAGGCCATGCTCGCCCCACTGCACCAGCCGGTCCGACAACGCGAAGCCGGCGATCAGCGTGACCATCACCGCGCTGGCGCGCAGCGCGCGGCCCAGCGCATCCTTCATTTCGCTGCGAAACACGTACAGCGTCCAAAAGCCGACGCCGACGTTGAGCATCCCGAACAGAAAGCCGGTGCGCACCAGGCCGAGACGCGGCGCCAGCACCAGCGGAAACAGCAGCGACACGGCCAGCGCGCCCAGGTAATCGAAGGTCAGCACGCGGCTGACCAGCTCATTGAAGGCGGTATCGCGCGCGTTCAGGGCCCGCATCACCAGCGGCACTTCCATCCCGACCAGGGCGCCGATCATGAACACCAGCACGTACAGCAGCGTGCGAAACGGTGCGCTCATCCACGAGAAGGTCATGAACAGCAGCGCCGCCGACACGCCGCCGATCAAACCGACCGCCAGTTCGATGTCGATGAAGCGCGCCAGCACATCGTCGTCGCCAACGTATTTGGACAGGTGCGCCCCCACCCCCATGGCGAACAGATAGCAGCCGATAATGGTGGAAAACTGCAGGATGGAGTCGCCCAGCAGGTAGCTCGACAGGGCGCCGGCGATGAGCTCGTACGCGAGGCCGCAGGACGCAACCACAAACACCGACAGGATAAGAATTCGTTTTGTCATGAGGCTGATTTTGATCTAAGATCGTCGTGCGCTGTCAAATTGACTATCTTTTCAGGGAGCACACGTGCCCGCCATCCTAAACTATCTGCTGCACCTTGGAACAGCCGCTGCCCTGGTCATGGCGTTTTTCGTCATCTACACGCGCATCACACCGTACGACGAAGTGCTGCTGGTCCGCCAGGGCAACCATGCCGCCGCCCTGTCGCTGGCCGGCGCGCTGATCGGCTTTGCGCTGACGGTGGCCTCGGCGCTGCTGCACACTCCCGACTACACGACGTTCCTCGGCTGGGCCGCCGGCGCCATGCTGGTGCAGGTGCTGGTGTTTAACGTGACCACCCGCCTGCTGAAAATGTCCAAGGACCAGATCGAGGCCGACAATTCGGCCTTCGGCGGACTGCTCGGCTCCATCTCGCTGTCGATCGGCCTGATCAACGCAGGCTGCATTTCCTGACCATAAGGAGGACACCATGTCCATCGGCTCATTCATCAAGAAGCAGTTTATCGATGTCCTGCAGTGGAACGAAGAGACCGAGGGCGTGCTCGCCTGGCGCTATCCGATGCAGGACTTCGAGATCCAGAACGGCGCCGTGCTCAATGTGCGCGAATCGCAGGTCGCGGTGTTCGTCAAC
Organism: uncultured Oxalobacteraceae bacterium; assembly: GCA_946480015.1. The sequence continues at coordinate 8,548 of CAMLIL010000132.1, forward strand.
GAAGGCACCATCGCCGACGTGTTCGGCCCGGGCACCCACAAGCTGACCACCAACACCCTGCCGCTGCTGACCAACCTGAAGAACTGGGACAAGCTGTTCGATTCGCCCTTCAAGTCGGACGTGTACTTCTTCAGCACGCGCGTGCAGACCGGCCGCAAGTGGGGCACGCCGCAGCCGATCACGATCCGCGACAAGGACTTCGACATGATCCGCGTGCGCGCCTTCGGCATGCTGTCGTACCGGATCGCCGATGCGCGCAAATTCTTCACCGAGATCAGCGGCACGCGCGAAGTCTACACGCGCGAGGACGTCGAAGACCAGCTGCGCGGCATTTTGCTGGCCACCATGGCTACTTCCCTGGGCGGGGCCAACGTCGCCTTCCTCGACATGGCCGCCAACCAGGCGCTGATGGCGCAGCAGGTCAAGGGCGACCTGGCGAGCGCGTTCGCGCGCTACGGCGTCGGTCTGGACGAATTCAACGTCGCCAGCGTCAGCCTGCCGGAAGAACTGCAGGCCGCGCTGGACGAGCGCATTTCTGCCGGCATGAAAGGCGGACTGTCGGCCGACAAGATGGGCGGCTTTACCCAGTTCCAGGTCGCCAGCAGCATCCCGCTGGCAGCGCAAAACGAAGGCGGCCTGGCCGGCATTGGCGCCGGTCTCGGCGCCGGGGCGCTGGTGGGCCAGGCCATGGCGCAGTCGCTCGGTGGCGCGTTTGCTCCGCAGCCGGCCGCGGCGCCAGCCGAAGAAGGCATCGAAACGCGGCTGCAAAAGCTCAAGAACCTGCTCGACAAAGGCCTGATCTCGGCCGCCGATTACGACAGCACCAAAGCGGAGCTGCTCAAGAAGCTGATCGGCTAAGCCGCGCCGCATGCAAACGGTCTCCTGTCCGAGCTGCGGCGCGCCGCTCACGTTCAAGTCGCACGCCGCCGTCATGGCGGTGTGCGAGTTTTGCCGCGCCACGGTCCTGAAGGACGCCGACTCGGTCAAGGACATCGGCAAGATGTCGGCCGTGCTGGAAGACTATTCGCCGATCCAGATCGGCACCGCCGGCGTGGCCGGAACGCGCGGCTTCACGGTGATCGGGCGCATCCAGCTGCGCTACGCGCAAGGCATGTGGAACGAGTGGTACCTGCTGTACGACGACGGCAGCACCGGCTGGCTGGGCGACTCGTCCGGCATGTTCGTGCTGACGGCCGCGCGCAGCGTCAAGGGCGCCCTGCCCGCCTTCGATGAAATCGGGATCGGCAAGCTCTACACGGTCGAAGGCGAGCGCCTGACCGCCTCGGAAAAGCGCAGCGCCCGGTGCATCGGCGGCCAGGGCGAACTGCCGTTCAAGGCCGGTGATGGCTACGAAGCCCGCGTGGTGGACTTGCGCGCCGGCGAGCGCTTCGTCACGCTCGACTACTCCGACGAAAGCCCCGTCCTGTACGACGGGGTGGCGGTGACGCTCGATAGCCTCAAATGCCAGCTGCTGCGCGACGAGGAACAGATCAAGGCCAGCGCGGGCAAGTACCGCGGCAAGCTCGATGCGCTGGACTGCCCGGCGTGCGGCAGCATGATCAAGTACGTTCCGGGCGTCACCAGCACGCTGGTGTGCCCCTCGTGCGCCACCCGGCTCGACGCCGCCGGCAGCGAGGCACAGGTGCTGGCGGCCGGGCGCCGCGTCGATGCAAGGCGCAGCACGCTGCCGCTGGGCGCGAGCGCGAACATCCAGGGAATCGGCCGCACCATCATCGGCGTCATGGTGCGCGCAGACGACGAAGGCACCGAGTGGACCGAGTACCTGCTGTACGCTGCGCGCGCAGGCTTCTCATGGCTGGTCGAAACGAGCGACGGCTGGTTCCGTTCCACTGTGCTGCCGGTATGGCCCGAGACCGCCGCCAAGGAGGCCAGACTCGACAAAATCACCTACACCGAAACGGTCGATTATCCGGCCACCGTGAAGTTCGCCGCGGGCGCGTTCAATTGGCGCGTGGCGGTCGGAGACCAGGTACGGGTCATTGAATTCGAATCCGGCGTAACCACGCTTGCCGCCGAGCTGAGCGCCGAAGAAATGACCTGGTCGCGCTCCCTGCCGGTCGCGGACGACCAGATCAGGGCCTGGTTCGGCACCAGCGCGCCGCTGCTGGCGGCCAGGCCGGCCAAGCGCGAACGCAACACCCTGCCTGTCAAGTTCATGTGGTGGATCGTCGGCCTGAACTTCATCCCGCTGATGGCCAACTTCTGGCAAACCGCCATCATCGTCGTGATTGCGCTGTTCGCGCTGTTCTTCCCGCCCGGCGTGTTCGGCAACGACGACTGAGGAGCGCCATGAACTTTAAATACTTCGTTTATGCCCTGTTCGTGACCATCGTCGCGACCGCCGTCAGCTGGGTCGGCATGATCGGCTCATCATCCAATTCAGGCGCAGGCAGCAGCTACAGTTCGCACAGCGGCGGTGGCGGCAGCTGGGGTGGCGGTTCCAGTGGCGGCGGCCACAAGTGAGTACAGCGCACCACGCATCCGGCATTCACCTGCTGGCCGATTTTTACGGCATCGACCCCGCCAGGCTATGCAGCGTGGAAGCCATCGACCGCCTGCTGCGCCAAAGCGCCGAAGCGGCTGGCGCGCGCATCCTGCACAGCCACTTCCACAGCTTCGGCGAAGCCCAGGGCGTCACCGGCGTGGTGCTGCTGGCCGAATCGCATATCTCGATTCACACCTGGCCGGAGACCGGTTTTGCGGCGGCCGATATTTTCATGTGCGGGAATGCCCGGCCCGAGCTGGCGATGCAGGTGATCGAACTGGCTCTGATGCCGGCGTCGCGCGTCATGCAGCGCATTGAGCGCGGACGCTGAAGCGGAAGCTGCGCGTGAGGCGCTGGCCTGGCGCCAGCACCGTCAAGCCGTGACGTTCGGGGCCGCCCTGCAGATTGTGCGCATTGATCAGGTGGTCGACCGGCTCGAAGCAAAAGAATTGCGCGCCTGGCGGCGTATAGACAATATAAAAGCCTGCGTCCGACTCGATGGCCATCTGCAGGCCGCGCTCCGGCCAGCGCACCAGCGCCTTGCCGTCCCAGCCTTCGAATACATGGTCGATGATGTCAGGCGGCAGTTCGCGCGCGTGCTCGAACGACCACTGCTCGGGCACCTGGTCGGCGTGCACCGGCAGCTTGCCGGGGCCGGGCTGCCAGATCGCCCGTGCCGCCGCCTGCAAGGTCACATCCGGCGTGCGCGGCAGGTAGGGATGCAGGCCAAGGCCGAACGGCAGCGCGCACTTGCCGGCGTTGGTCACGTCGAGCGTGACGTCGAGTGTGGCGCCGTCCAGCGCATAGCGGATGCGCGCGTCAAAGGAAAAAGGATTGCCGAGCCGTTCCAGTACCAGCTGTGCCTGGGTGTCGGACTGCTCGCGCACATCCCACCCGAACTGCCAGCCTTCGCCGTGAATGGGATAGGCGTCGCCTTCGCGATTGGGTGCGATGGGATGGTGCACGCCCTCGAAGCTGAAGCCGCCGGCAAGACGGTTCGACCAGGGCACCAGCACGAAGCAGGCCAGCTGGTTGACGCGCGGAGGTATTCCGTCAGGCGTGTAGGGGCGCAGTACCGGAACGGCTCCGCCCTGCCCGAGATAATCGAGCCGCGCAAGGCCGGCGCCCGACTGCGGAACAATCTCCGCACACAGGCTGGCATTGCGCAGCACGATGGACTGCATGGTCTTACTTGTACTGCGGGGTGGTCAGCAAAAAGCCGCCGCCCTGGTAGATCGTGGTGACGTCGTCCTTGGCGGGATACTCTGCGCTGTCCGGGAACTTGTGGGCGAATTTGGCCGAGCTGTCCTTCGGTACGAAACCCAGGTGACGCGCGTGACGGTCGTCCCACCAGACCGAATCGTTGTCCGACACGCCGAAGGCGATGGTGTGGCCGACGCGGCGCGCGAACAGCGAGCAGCGCAGCGCTTCGACCAGGTCGTCCAGGCTCAGGTAGGTCGACATCATGCGCTTGTCCTTCGGCTCCGGGAAGCACGAGCCGATGCGCAGGCACACGGTTTCGATGCCGAAGCGGTCGTAATAAAAGCGCGACATGGCTTCGCCGAACACCTTGCTGATGCCGTACATGCCGTCCGGACGCAGCGGCATTTCG
>CAMLIL010000133.1 GCA_946480015.1 uncultured Oxalobacteraceae bacterium
TCAAGGACGACCAGAGCAAACCCGACCTGGGCCGCACCCTGCTGGCCGAAGCCTACGGCGACGACAAGGTCGACATCGCGGTCGGCACCACGTCGTCCGGCTCGGCCATCGCCATGCTGCCGGTGGCGCTCGAATACAGGAAAGTGCTGATCGTCGAACCGGCGGTGGCCGACGCCATCACCGGCGACAAGTGGAACAAGTACATTTTCCGCACGGCGCGCAATTCCATGCAGGACGCATTGGCGGCCGCCAGCACCCTCAAGGACGGCAGCGTCGGCTTCCTGGCCCAGGATTACGCCTTCGGCAAGGACGCCATCAAGGCCGGCCGCGACGCGCTGGCGGCCACCGGCAGCAAGGCCAAAATCGTGCACGAGGAATACGCCCCGCAAAACACCACCGACTTCACCGCGTCGGCCCAGCGCCTGTTCGACGCGCTCAAGGACAAGCCGCAGCCGCGCATCCTGCAAATCGTCTGGGCCGGGCCGAATCCGATGAACAAGCTGGCCGACATGAAGCCGGAACGCTACGGCATCACCCTGGCGCCAGGCGGCAATATTCTGCCCATCATGAAAACCTGGAAGAACTACGCCGGCACCCAGGGCACCATCTATTACTACTACAACTTCCCCAAGAACAAGATGAACGACTGGCTGGTGGCCGAGCACACCAGGCGCTACAAGGCGCCGCCCGACATGTTCACCGCCGGCGGTTTCGCCGCCGCCAGCGCGGTCGTCACGGCACTGGCCAAGGCCGGTGCGGGCGACAGCGACAAGCTGGTGGCGGCCATGGAAGGCATGGAGTTCGACACGCCCAAGGGCAAGATGACCTTCCGCAAGGAAGACCACCAGGCACTGCAACCGATGTACCACTTCCGCATCAAGAAACAGCAGGCCAACGAATGGGACCTGCTCGAACTGGTGCGCGAAATACCCGCCAGCGAACTGCCGCTGCCGGTCAGGAACAGGCGCTGACATGACGCCTTCGCTGTCCACCCGCGCACTGACGATCCGCTTCGGCGGCCATGTCGCCGTCGATGCGGTCTCGGCCGACTTTCATCCCGGCACGCTGACGGTCATCGTCGGCCCCAACGGTGCCGGCAAGACCACTTATTTCAACTTGATCTCCGGCCAGCTGCCGGCCACCAGCGGGCAAGTATTCCTCGATGGCGCCGACATCACCCGGCTCGGCGCGGCGAAACGCACCGCCCTGGGCATCGGCCGCGCCTTCCAGCTGACCAACCTGTTTCCCCACCTGACGGTGCACGAGAACGTCCGGCTGGCGGTGCAAAGCCGCGCCCGCCTGGGCATGAATATGTTCTCGGTGTGGTTCGCCCATACCGAACTGATAGGCCGGGCCGAGCATTTCCTGGAACGGGTGGCCCTGATCGGCCAGCGCCACATGCGCGTGGCCGCCCTGTCGCATGGCGACAAGCGCAAGCTCGAAGTGGCCATGCTGCTGGCGCTGGAGCCGGCCGTGATGATGTTCGACGAGCCGACCGCCGGCATGAGCGTGGACGAAGTACCGGTCGTGCTCGACCTGATCCACCAGGTCAAGCGCGAGCGCGACAAAACCATTCTGCTGGTCGAACACAAGATGGACGTGGTGCGCGCGCTGGCCGACCGCATCATCGTGCTGCACAACGGCAGCCTGGTCGCCGACGGCGAGCCGGGCGAGGTCATGCGCTCGGCCATCGTGCAGGAAGCCTACCTGGGGACGCCCGCCCATGCCTGATCCCACACCACTGCTGCAACTGTCCGGCGTGCACACCCACATCGGCGACTACCACATCCTGCAAGGGGTGGACCTGGCGGTGCCGCGCGGCGGCCTGACGGTCCTGCTCGGGCGCAACGGCGCCGGCAAGACCACCACCCTGCGCACCGTCATGGGCCTGTGGAAAGCCAGCGCGGGCAGCGTGCGCTTCAACGGCCGCGACATCGCCACCCTGCCCACGCCCGACATCGCCCGCGCCGGCATCGCCTACGTGCCCGAGGCCATGGCGGTGTTTTCCGAACTGACCGTGCGCGAAAACCTGGTGCTGGCCGCGCGCCGCGGCCCGCTTGATGCGGCCCGGGTCGACTGGATCGTCGGTTTCTTTCCGGCGCTGCGCAAGTTTTGGGACTACCCGGCCGGCAAGCTGTCCGGCGGCCAGAAGCAGATGGTGGCCATCGCCCGCGCCATCGTCGAACCGCGCGAACTGCTGCTGATCGACGAGCCGACCAAGGGGCTGGCCCCGGCCATCATCGAAAACCTGATCGCCGCCTTCCGCGAACTGAAGGCCAGCCAGACCACGATTTTGCTGGTCGAACAGAACTTCAACTTCGTGCGCAGCCTGGGCGACACCGTCGCGGTCATGGATGACGGCCGCATCGTGCACGCCGGCAGCATGGCCGAACTGGCCGGCGACCCGGACCTGCAGCAGCGCCTGCTCGGCCTGTCGCTGGCCGCGCATCAATAGCTTGCCAAGGATAACGATGACGCTCGCTCCCCCACCCTCCCCCGGCGCCGTGCTGGCCGCCGACAGCGCCCGCTTGCCCGCCTCCCGGCCCGACCTCGCGCCGCTGCTGCTGGTGCCCGCGCTGGTGCTGGCCATGCTGCCGCTGATCGGCAACCCGCAAACCTGGCTGACCCTCACCGTCGCCGGGCTGGCCATGGGCATGATGATGTTTATCATGGCCAGCGGCCTGACCCTGGTCTTCGGCCTGATGGACGTGCTCAATTTCGGCCACGGCGCGCTGGTCTCGGTCGGCGCCTACGCCGCCACCCTGGTCCTGCTGCCCATGCGCAGCTGGGTCGAGGCCGACGCCCTGCTGCCCAATCTGGGCGTGTTGCTGCTGGCCGTGGCGCTCGCCATGCTGGCCACCGGCATGCTGGGCTGGGCCTTCGAACGCATCCTGATCGCGCCCGTGTACGGCCAGCATCTCAAGCAGATCCTGATCACCATGGGCGGCATGATCGTCGTCGAACAATTGATTAACGTGATCTGGGGCGCCGAACAGATTCCCCTGCCCCTGCCCGCGGCGCTGCGCGGCGCCATTCTGCTGGGCGACGCGGCCATTGAAAAGTACCGGCTGGTGGCGGTCGCCGTCGGCCTGGTGGTGTTCGCGCTGATGTTCCTCGTGCTTAACCGTACCCGCCTCGGCCTGCTGATCCGCGCCGGCGTGGAAAACCGCGAAATGGTCGAAGCCATGGGCTACCGCATCGGGCGCCTGTTCATCACCGTGTTCGCCGCCGGCGCCGCACTGGCCGGCCTGGGCGGCGTGATGTGGGGCCTGTACCAGGGCGTGCTCACCGCCGCCATGGGCGCCGACACGATGGTGGCGATCTTCATCGTCGTCATCATCGGCGGGCTGGGCTCGGTCGGCGGCTGCTTCATCGGCGCGCTGCTGATGGCGCTGGCGGCCAACTACGCCGGCTTCCTGGCGCCCAAGCTGGCACTGGTGTCGAACATCATCGTGATGATCGCAATTTTGTTGTGGCGCCCCGCCGGCCTGTTTTCCGGCGCGCGCCGCTAAGGGGGCCGCATGCTCACCCGCCTGCTTTCCGGCGACCTGCCGCGCAGCCGCACCCTGGCCGGCGCGCTCGTCATCATCCTGATCGGACTGGCGCTGGCGCCCTTCCTGACCAGCGGCGCGCGCCCGCTCAACACCGCCGCCACCATCTGCATCTACATCGTGCTGGTGGCTTCCTACGATCTGCTGCTCGGCTACACCGGCATCGTCTCGTTCGCCCACACCATGTTCTTCGGCATCGGCGCCTATGGCGTCGGCCTGGGCCTGGCGCGCGCCGAACCTGGCTGGGGAGCGGCCCTGGCCGGCCTGCTGCCGGCTCTGCTGCTGACCCTGGCGCTGGCCACCATCATCGGCCTGTTCGCCCTGCGCGTGCGCGCCATCTTCTATTCCATGATCACGCTGGCCGTGGCGTCCTCGTTCGCGGTGCTGGCCTCGCAGCTGTCCGACTTTACCGGCGGCGAGGATGGCCGTACCTTCAGCGTGCCCGAACTGCTCTCGCCCGGCTTCCGGCTGTTCGAGACCGACCTGCTGGGGCGCACCGTGGACGGCAAGGTGATCACCTATTACCTCGTGTTCGGCGGCTGCCTGCTGCTGTTCCTGTTCCTGCTGCGGCTGGTCAACTCGCCGTTCGGGCGTGTGCTGCAAGCCATCCGCGAAAATGAATTCCGCGCCGAAGCGCTGGGCTACCGCACCGTGCTCTACCGGGTCTGGGCCAACTGCCTGGCCGCCCTGGTGGCGGCGCTGGCCGGCGCGCTGATGGCCCTGTGGCTGCGCTATGTCGGCCCCAAGACCATGCTCGGCTTCGAAGTCATGACCGACATCCTGCTCATCGTGGTCATTGGCGGCATGGGCACCATGTACGGGGCGGTGGTGGGCGCGGCGCTGTTCATCATCGCCCAGAACTACCTCAAGGAACTGATGGCCTCGGCCGCCGCTGGGCTGGCCGGCCTGCCGTGGCTGGCGCAGGCGCTCCATCCGGACCGCTGGATGCTGTGGCTGGGCGTGCTGTTCATCCTGTCGATCTACTTCTTCCCTATCGGAATCGTCGGCAAGCTGCGCACCCTGCGCGGCAAGATTTCCGCGCGCTAATCTCCCCCCCGGCGAAGCAGGCCGGGGCGCGCACCTTAGCTCTACATCAAAGTTCGGACGCATGCGGGCCATACCATTTGAGTCTTCAATGGCCTCGACGTTTGCCAGCGCGAGTGGGAAACACCATCTTTCTGGCACAGCATGGAGCTTCGCATGAATCAATTAAAACAATTTGCCGCATGGGCGCTGTTCGCAATCGCGGCCGCCTTCCCGGTCTCCGTCATGGCCGCGCCGCCGCCCGGCGCCCCCGTCACCGTCCTCGATGAAGGGTTCAACGATGTCGCCGCGCTGGCCGACTGGGTCCTGCTCAATGCCAGCTCGCCGCCCGGCTTGAGCTGGTTCCAGGGCAACGCCGGCGTGTTCCCGGCCTACGCCGGCGCGGGCGATGCCTACGTCGCCGCCAACTACCTCAGCGCACAGAACGGCAGCGGCCTGATCGACAACTGGCTGATCACGCCCGAACTCACCCTGCTCGGCCCCACCACCCTGTCCTTCCTGGCCCGCACGGCGCTGGCAACGGGCTTTCACGACACGCTGGAAATACGCTTCGGCAGCGCGGCCGACTCCTTTTCCACCTTGCTCGGCACCATCGGCGGCGTCAATGCCTTCCCCACCAGCTGGCAAAACTTCACCGCATCCATCGACTACACCGGCACCGGCCGCTTCGCCTTCCGCTACATCGGCGACGCTGCCGCCGCCAATTACATCGGGCTCGACTCGGTGCTGGTGGCCACCGTTCCGGAACCGTCAGCCTGGCTCATGCTGACGGCCGGCGCCCTGCTGCTGGTCGCCCGGCGCCGCCACGCACTTGTTCGTCATCCTGGAGGTAATCATCATGTCCCGACATCTCGTCCTTAAGCTTGTCGCCGCCGGCGCCATGGCAATGCTGTGGGCGCAGGCAGCCCAGGCCCAGCAGGAATCCGGCATGGTGGCCGTGCGCGACGCGCAAACAGGCAATATGCGCGCGCCCACCGCCACCGAACTGCGCGCCCTGCGCGGCGTTGCCGGCCCCGCCACGGCCCAGGGCACCCCGCAGGCCCAGCCGGCCACCGTGCGTGCCGACGGCACCCGCAGTATCAAACTCGGCGAGCGCGGCATGGTGTATTCGGTGGTCACGCGCGATCCTGGCGGCAAGCTGGCCGAACAGTGCGTGCAGGGCGCCGACGCGGCCGAACGCGCCCTCGGCGCCGCCCCGGCCACCCAACCATCCAGGGAGCACAGTCATGAGCACGAATAAGCGTTCCGGTGTGCGCGCCTGGCTGGCGCGCGCAGTCACCCTGGCCATGCTGTGCTGCCTGCAGCTGGACGCCCTGGCCGCCGCCACCATCGTCGTCGTCAACAGCAATGCGCCAGGCGAAGGCTTCAACGATCCCACCCCGGCAGCGCCGGTGGGCGGCAATACCGGCACCACGCTGGGCGCGCAGCGGCTGATCGCCTTTCAGCATGCGGCCGACATCTGGGCCGCCACCGTCACCAGCAGCGTCCCGGTACGCGTCAGCGCCACGTTCGTCCCCCTGACGTGCAACGCCAACTCCGCCGTGCTGGGTGCGGCCGGTACGGTCGAAATCTTCGCCGAATTCGCCAATGCCCCCAAGCCCACCGCCTGGTACCCCTCGGCGCTGGCCAGCAAGCTGGCCGGCACCGATCTGGCCACCCCCGGTGAAGCGCACATCCAGGCGCGCTTCAATTCGCGCCTCGGCCTGTTTCCCGATTGCCTGCCGGGCTCGCCATTCTACCTGGGCCTGGACAATGCGCACGGCACCCAGATCGACCTGGTCACGGTCTTGCTGCACGAACTGGCGCACGGCCTGGGCTTCCAGAGTTTCACCGATGCGGCAACCGGCATGCGCATCGACAACCGCCCCGCCGTGTGGGATTACTTTCTGGTCGACAGCCGCACCAACCGGGCCTGGGTCGAAATGACCGACGAGGAACGGCGCCTGTCAGCCGTGAGCGGCAACGCGCTGGCCTGGAATGGCTACAACGTCACCGCCGCCGTGCCGTCGGTGCTGGCGCCGCAATCGGTGCTGGGCATTGCCGGGCCGGCGGCAGGCAGCGCGGCCGGCAGCTACGACGTGGGCGACGCCTCCTTCGGCCCGGCCTTGGCCAATCCGCCCGTCAGCGGCCAATTGATGCCGGTGGTCGACCGTCCCGATGGCACCGGCCTTGCCTGTACCCCGCTCAGTCCCGCCAACGCGCTGGCCGTCAAAGACAACATCGCCCTGGTCGACCGCGGCGAATGCACCTTCGTGACCAAGGCGCTGGTCGTCCAGGCCGCCGGCGCGCGCGGCATGGTGGTGGCCGACAACGTCGCCGGCGAAGTGGCCGGGCTGTCCGGCACCGACCCGAGCATCACCATCCCCGCCGTGCGCGTCACCCTGGAAACCGGGCAAGCACTCAAGGCCGCGCTGGAGCGGCGCTCGCGCACCGAGTCCGGCGTCATCGCCAGCATGGGCATCGATCCCCAACGCCTGGCCGGCACCGACCGTGCGCGCCGGATCCGCCTGTACAGCCCGACCGAGCTGGCGCCGGGATCATCGGTGTCGCATTACACGGTCGAGGCCAAGCCCAACCAGCTGATGGAGCCAGCCATCAACGGCGACCTGACCCACGAAGTGACGCCGCCGCGCGACCTGACCTATCCGCTGTTGCGCGATATCGGCTGGTAAATCGCCAGACGAAAAAAAGCCGCAGGCATGCAAGCCTGCGGCCATCGGAACCGTGCCGGATTACTTCTCGCTGGCCTTGTAAGCGGCCACGCCATTGAGGATTTCGGTCTTCGCATCTTCCGGACCGAACCAGCCTTCGATCTTGACCCACTTGCCGGGTTCCAGATCCTTGTAGTGCTCGAAGAAGTGCTGGATCTGCTGCAGGCGCAGGTCTTGCAGGTCTTCCGGCTTTTGCCAGTGCTTGTAGATCGGCAGGATCTTGTCGACTGGAACGGCCAGGATCTTGGCGTCGCCGCCGGCTTCGTCCGTCATCTTCAGCACGCCGATGGCACGGCAGCGCACCACCACGCCCGGGATCAGCGGGAACGGCGTGATGACCAGCACGTCGCAGGGGTCGCCGTCGTCGGCGATGGTGTTCGGCACGTAGCCGTAGTTGCACGGATAGTGCATGGCCGTACCCATGAAGCGGTCGACGAAAATCGCGCCCGATTCTTTGTCGACTTCGTACTTGATCGGATCGGCGTTCATCGGGATTTCAATGATCACGTTGAAATCGTTAGGCACGTCGCGGCCGGAAGATACTTTGTTCAAGCTCATGGGGTTTCCTTGAAAGCGGGGATGACGAAAGGGTTAATGACGAATTATAACCAATGAGGGTAAGCTTGTGCGATGCAGCAAGCGGCGAGCGCACCAGTCAGGCCGGCCGGCGCCAGGCCCACGCCAGGCGTGTCACAAAATGCTGGCCAGTGCGCACTGGCGGTAATGCGCGGTCGCTTCCTCGGTCTGGCCGAGCGCCTCGTGCATCTGGGCCAGCTTCAGGTGGGCTTCGCGCACCATGCGCGCTTCGGTGGCGTCCGACAGGGCCTGCTCCAGATAACGCTGGGCCTTGCCCCACAGCTTCTGCTTCAGGCACAGCGAACCGAGCGTGAGCGCCAGTTCGGCGTCGGTGGGCCGTTCGCGCATCCAGGCTTCGCAATGTTCGATCTGGGCCAGCAGCGACGGCGAACCGGCCTGGGCAGCTGAATCGCGATAGGCGCGCACCACCCGCTCGTCCCAGGACGCGGCCAGGGCCTGTTCGGCGCTCTGGCGCGCTTCATCGTGCAGGCCGCGGGCGTTGAAGGCCGCGACCGCGCGCGCAGCGATGAACGGCTGGATCCGGTCGGCGCTGGGCACGGTCGACCACACCCGCTGGATCGACTCGGCATCGTGGGCGCCGTCGGACAGCATGGCGTCGTAGGCCAGCTCGCGCAGACGCGCCGACAGCGCCGGATGCAGCGCCTTGTGTTTGTCCAGCAAACGCACCAGGCGCAGCACTTCCGGCCAGTTCTTGGCCTGCTGCTGTGCCTTGAGCGACCATTGCAGCGCGTGGATATGGCGGGTGCCGCTGGCGTTCAGTTCCGCCACCGCTTCCAGCGCCGCTTCCGGCTGATGGTCGTCGACCAGCAGCTCCGTCATCGTCATCAGGCGCGCGGTTTTCATCGCATTGTCGTGTGCAATGCCGGCCAGCCACTGATCGCGCCGGGCCGACTGGCGCATCCGATGCGCCGCCCGGGCGCCGATCAGCGCCGCCAGGCCCTCGTTTTCCGGCAGCTCGGCGGCGCGGATGGCGGCCTTCTCGGCGTGGCCGAAGCGCCCCTCAAACAGGGCCTTGAGGGCGTCGCGCAAACCCTTGTTGCCGTCCCGCTCGCGCTTGCGCTGGCGGTAGGCCGCCACCCGCCGCGGCATCGCCACAGTGGCGCGCAGCGCGCGCAGCAAACCGTACACAACCAGAAACAGCAGCGCCGTCAGCACCAGGAACAGATTCAACGACAGGTCGATCCGGTGCGGCGGATAGAAAAACACCACGTTGCCGGGATTGAAGCGCGCCGTGACGGCGATGCCGATGGCGCCTGCCATCAGCGCAACTAACCAGAGGAGTAAACGCATGAATTGGGGATCGCTTCAGTCGGTGTTAAGGCTTCGCCTTGAAATTGCGCACGGCGTTCAGGCTATCGGCCAAGGACGGCATCTCGATCGCCAGATTGTTCGCCTGCACCTGGCGCAGCAGCGCTTGCGCGGTCTGCGTGTCGCGCGCCTTGACGTCGAAGTACTTGGTCAACGCATCCTGGGCCGCGATCAGGTCGGTCCGGAACGCTTCCTCATTGCGCGACAGCAGCGCCAGGCGGGCGTTCAGCAGGCGCAGCTTCAGGTTTTCGCGCAGAAAATACGACTGGGTCGGCGACATCATCAGCGCGTCCGGCGTGTCGACACTGCGCACCCGGATCAGCTGGCCGATGTCGCCCCACATTTCGGCGCTCCAGTTGCGCCAGGTATCGCGCATGCGCTCGCCCAGGGTGGACGGTTTCGCCGCCACGCCCGGCTTGGCTGGACTGCCGGCGCGTACCGGCTCAAGCGGCGCGGCCGGCTTTTCGTCGGCCAGCATCGGCAAGGTATCGATCTCGGCAATCACGTTGTCCAGACGCAGCGCCACGCCGGCCAGATCCAGGGTTGGCAAGGCTTTCAGCTTTTCGGTGTCCTTGGCGATGGCGCGACGGATATTGATGAACTGCGGCTTGTCCGCGCGCGACAGCGAACGGTCGGCGTTTTGCAGCGCGATCAGTGCGCCCTGCACATTGCCGGCCAGTTGCAATTGCTGGCTGGCGGTCGACAGCACCTGCTCGATTTCCGCCAGCGCCCACTCGTCGCGGTTTTTCGACAGGTCCTGATACAGCTGCTCGAGCGCCAGCTGCTGGCTTTGCGCCTCGCTCTGCCGGCTTTCCAGCAGCGCCACCTTGGCCTGCAAATCCTTGGTCTGGTCCAGTACGCTTTTCACCAGCGTATTGGCTTCCGTACTGATCAGTTCCGAACGCTGCAGGTTCTTGGCCGTTTCCATGCGCAAGGTTTGCAGATGGTTGCGCGTTGAAAACGCCTGCGCCGCCAGCAGAATGAACAGCACGATCACGGCCACCGTGAGCGGCCGCTGCAGCATGTCGGTCACGCTCGGTTCCACGGGTGGCTTGCTGATGCGCTCCGGGGCTGCCGCCGGGTCGATCTGCGGCGCGGCGGCGGAGGCGGAGGCGGAATTATGTTCTGGTAAGGTAGGCAATTCGTTCATGCTCGTGATTGTAACGCGGCAAGCAGGCGTTCGTCGCCTGAACCGCTCTGCGTCAGTCGGGTAAAGCCCAGCGCGGCGGCACTGTCGGCAATGCGTTGGTGCGGCACCAGAAGGTGTTGTTGTTGCAATTTCGCGACAGCTTCCTCGCCGCCCGCCGCCCGTACCAGCATCACCAGGCCGCGCAGCGCTTCCGAACTGGTGACGATCCAGTCATGCGGACGCGCCAGCAAGCGCGCCAGCTGCGCGGCCAGTTCCGGCGTCAGCAGCGGCACGCTGCGCCGGTACGCCGCCACCGTCGTCACCTCGGCGCCGGCGGCGCGCAAGCCATCGGCCATCAGCTCGCGCCCGCTGTCGCCGCGCACGATCAGCACGCGCCGGCCGCGCAAGGCCGCCAGATCGAGCGCGCCCAGCAAATGTTCCGAGTCGCTGGGGCCGTCGCCGGGAGGCTGATGAACGACCGTTGCGGCCAGGTCGACGCCATGCGCCGCCAGCGCCGCCCGGCTGCTCTCCCCCAGCACCGCGATGGCGACCGTCGCCGGCCACCGGTCCAGACAGGCGAACGCCGCATCGATGGCATTCGGCGACACGAACGCCACCAGGTCGAACGAAGCCAGGCCGGCCAAGGTCGCCTTGAGCGCGGCGGGATCGGCCAGCGGCGCGATGTCGAGCAGGGGCAGCAGGACCGCCTCGCGCCCGGCCCGGCGTACCTGTTCGGCCAAGGCATCGGCCTGGGCACGCGGGCGCGTAATGACAACCGGATCAGGCATGCCCGCCGGTACCGGCCTCGCCAATGCTGGCGGCAGCCGCGCAGGCCGCCAGAATGTCATGCGCATCCTGCCCCTGCAGCAAGGCCGCGACCTGCTGGCCCAGCGCTTCCGGCGCATCGGCCGGACCGCTCAATTCGGCGCTGGCCATGCGCGTACCGTCCGGCGTGGCCACCATGGCGCGCAGGCGCATGGTGGCGCCCTCGATAGTGGCAAACGCCGCGAGCGGAATCTGGCAACTGCCGCCGAAGGCTTTCGACACGGTGCGTTCGGCCCGCACCGCCAGCGCGGTCGGCACATGGTTGAGCGGCGCCAGCACGGCGGCCAGATCGATGCCGCCCGGCGGCTGGGCGAGAATTTCAATTGCCATGGCGCCCTGCCCGGCCGCCGGCAGGCTGTATTCCGGCGCCAGCAGTGCGCGGATGCGCTGCGGCAGGCCGAGGCGCTTGAGACCGGCCGCGGCCAGGATGATGGCCGCATATTCGCCGCGGTCCAGCTTGCCCAGGCGGGTGTCCAGATTGCCGCGCAGCGGACGGATCACCAGATGCGGATAGCGCGCCGCGATCAGCGACTGGCGGCGCAGGCTGCTGGTGCCCACCACGGCGCCGGCCGGCAACTCGTCCAGACCGGCATAATCGTTGGACACGAAGGCATCGCGCGGATCTTCACGCTCCAGCACGGCGGCCAGCACGAAGCCGTCCGGCAAGTCCATCGGCACATCCTTGAGCGAGTGCACGGCCAGATCGGCGCGCCCCTCGGCCATCGCCACTTCCAGCTCCTTGACGAACAATCCCTTGCCACCGACCTTGCTGAGGGCACGGTCCAGAATCTGGTCCCCGCGCGTGGTCATTCCAAGAATATTTATGCTGCACTGCGGATATAATACTGCTAATTGGTCACGCACATGATTGGATTGCCACATAGCAAGGCGACTCTCGCGCGATGCGATGACCAACTTGGAGGGCAGTTCAGTAGCTTTCAAATCGGATTCTTTCACTGTCGTTAAATCCATACCGGTTTATGCCAGTTTTTTCGGTGCATGGATAAGATCAGAAATTTTATCATGCGCCCTCTTTGCAGACCGAGGCCAAAAGCCTTTGCACCAACAATTCACTCTGTGGTCTAACATGGTTAATCAAGCTGCTGCTCAAGAAACGAATGCGGTCCTCGACAAGGACGCGCCATTGAAAGAAGATATCCGCCTGCTCGGACGCCTGCTCGGCGACGTGCTGCGCGACCAGGAAGGCGACGAGGTATTCGAAGTCGTCGAAACGATCCGCCAGACCGCCGTGCGCTTTCGCCGCGAGGACGATGCCCAGGCTGGCCAGGACCTGACCACCTTGCTGCACAAACTGACGCGCAACCAGACCATTTCCGTGGTCCGGGCGTTTTCCTATTTCTCGCACCTGGCCAACATCGCCGAGGACCAGCACCACATTCGCCGCCGCCGCGCCCACCTGCTGGCCGGTTCCG
>CAMLIL010000134.1 GCA_946480015.1 uncultured Oxalobacteraceae bacterium
AGCAGCCCGGCAAGGTCGGGATCGAGGTGCATTGCGACAGGGTTGGCAGCACCACCGAGCAGCCCGGCAAGGTCGGGATCGAGGTGCATTGCGACAGGGTTGGCAGCACCACGGTGCAGCCCGAGGCCGCAGGGTTGGCGGTACAGGCAATGAGACTCGGCAGTACGACGCTGCAGCCGCTGGTGGCCGGCGCGGCGATGCACGCGTTCAATGTCGGCAGCACCACGCTGCAACCGCTGGTGGCCGGCGCGGCGATGCACGAGCTCAATGTCGGCAGCACCACGCTGCAACCGGTGGCGGCCGGGTTGGCGATGCAGCTTGTCAGGGTCGGCAACACCACCGTGCAGCCGGCCGTCATGGGCGCCGCCACGCAGCTCGCCAGGCTCGGCAGTACTACGGTGCAGCCCGGCGCGGTTGGCGTGGAAACGCAGCTGTCCAGGCTGGGCAGCACGGCCGTGCATCCCGCCGCGGCCGGATCGGCGACGCAGGCCGACAAGGTCGGCAGCACCACCGAGCAGCCCGTGGTGGCGGGCGCGGTCGTGCACTGCGACAAGGATGGCAGCACCACGCTGCAACCGGCCGCGCTTGGGTTGGCGATGCAGCTGTCGAGGCTCGGCAAGACCACCGAACAGCCTTTGCTGGACGGTGCGCTCACGCATTGCGACAGACTGGGCAGGACCGAATCGCAGCCGGCCGTGGAAGGGGCGTCCACGCAGGTCGAGAGCGACGGCAGATCGCTGCTGCAATTTGGCGCGTTCGGATTGGACTGGCAGATCGACACGTTGGTCGGGACGCCGCTCAGCGTACCGCCGGTGCTGAACGCCCCCGTACCGGACACGGTGCCGGACACGGCGATGTTGCCGGTTGAACTGGTCACATTGCCGTTGTTGACCACCGAACCGCCCGTCACCGAAATGGCGCCGCTGGTCGATGCCACGCTGCCGGTTTGAGCGATGGTCAGCACGCCGGCATTGCCCGCTTCCAGGGTGATCGTGCCGGCGCCGCTGGTGACCGTGCCGTTGATGGTCAGCGGGCTGTGGGTGACCAGTTTGACCTGGCCGCTTCCCTGCGCGAGCACGGTGTCGCCGCCGAGCAGGGTCATGCCGCCGGTGTTGGACACGCTGATATCGCCCTGGTTGCCGGTGCCGGTCTGATAGATACCGGCCAGATTGAGCGTGCCGGTGTTCTCGATCACCACCGGGGTGCTGCCGCCGCCATTGTCGTTGGTCGCCTTGATCAGGCTGGTCGCCGTGTAAAACGGCGTGGCGGTCGAGCCGATGCTGCCTTTGGCCTCGAACGTGACCGAGGGGGCCGTGACGGTACCGGACGCGCCCGCGCCTTTGATGGTCGGCGCGGCCAGCGTGACATTGCCCGCCGTGGTCAGGGGACCGTTGAAGTCGATGTAGGCGTCGGCGCTGCCCAGCCACAGCATGGTGCTGGCCAGCGGGGTGGACGTCAGATCGAGGCCGGCGACGGTCACGGCGGCCGTGCCGCCGATCCCCAGCTGGCCGGTCGTGATCCTGCTCAGTTCGATGCCGTCCAGGCCCAGCCCGTTGGCGCTGTCGGTGGCGCCAGTGCCGAGGGTGACCGTGGCCGTATTGGAGTGCGGTGCGATCTTGACCATGCCGGTATTGCCGTTGGTGGTGGTGCTGACGCCGCCGTCGAGCTGGATGTTATCCGAGGCCAGCGTGATGCTGTCGGCAGCCAGCGATCCGCCGCTGCCGACCGCGATATTGCCGCCGTTGGCAAGATAGCGGCGCAAGGTCAGGCTGGAGCCGGCGCCCATGTTCAGCTGGGCATTGATCGCAATGCTGCCCTGGGTCTCGATTTTGAGCGTATTGATCTGGGCGGGCGCCAGCGACAGCTGGGACAGCACCGACACATCGCCCATGGTGGTCTGATCGCCCAGGCTGAGGCTGCCGGCGTGGATGCGCGCCAGGTCGGCCGGCAGCAGGTTCAGCGCACTGCCGGAGGCGACGGTGGAGACCGTGATGCCATCGCTCGACACCGCCGGCAGGAACGTCACGGCCGGCAGCTGGGTGGCGGACGGGCCGATGGTGCCCAGCAGGCTGATGCTGGGCGATGCGACGGTGATCGCACCGCTGCCGGCCAGCGTGCCGCCGGCTTCGATGCGGACGAGCGAGGTGGTGCTCAGGTTGACGCTGCCGCCGCCGGCGTCGAAGGCGCCGTTCGATCCGATGACGACCTCCTCGCCGCTGGCGGAGAACGTGCCGCCGCCGGTCTTGACCCCGGAAAAGACGTACACCCCGCCCACGCCATCGGCCGCATACGGCGCCGCATTGGCCCTGAGGATCAGGGCGCCGCCATTGGTATCGAGCGCGCTGGAGATCGTGACGTTGTTGCCCGCCTCGACTGTCAGGCTGCCGGTGGTGGACGCGAAGCGCTGCACCGGATACAGGAAGGTGACGTCGTTCTGTGCCTGCAGGACGATATTGGTGGCCTTGTCCACGCTACTCAGGGCGTCCGCATCGACGTTGGTGGTGCCGCTGGCGGCGCCGTCGGCGAACTGGTCGACGTCAGTCAGGATCGCGGTGCCGCCGCTGGAGACGACGTCGATATCGTAGGGGTCGAGCAGCCAGGTGCCGGCCAGGCCCTTGGGCGCGCCGGCCTTGACCACGAGGCCGTTCACGTCCAGGTAGTGGCCCGAGGTTTCCACCAGTCCGCCGTTGCCGCCCAAGGCACCGCCGCGCGCCGAGATGCTGCCGTAGGCGCGCGTGGCGTCCTGCGACCACAGCACCACCTTGCCGCCGTTGCCGTTGCCAAGGGCGTCGGCGCGGATGCTGGCCTGCTGGCCGAAATACGTCACGCGCGCGTTCGGCACCTGCGCATTGGCGCCCTGGTAGTCGCCGCCCACCAGCACGCTGCCGCCCCCAAGGCCGCCGCTGGCGTCGAGCAGCGCGTTGCCGGTGATGCCGACGCGCTGGCCCAGCACCGCGATGGCGCCGCCGCTGCCGGCGCCGGTGGCGCTGGTCACGCTGCCCGCTTCGACCGTGGTGTCGGCGCTGGCCTTGAGGACGATCTGGCCGTTGGCGCCGACCTGCGCGCTGTTGGCGTTGACCACGCCGCGCTGGCGTACCAGCGCGCCGTAGATGCCGATGCGCCCGCCGGCGGCGACGATCTGGCCCAGGTTGATGGCCTGGTCCTGCGGCGCCGATACCACCACGTGCAGGTCGGGATTGCCGGAATCGGCCAGGGTCACGCTGCGCCCGGCCGCCAGTACCACGCTGCCGTCCGGCGCGGTGACGATGCCGCTGTTGTCGATGTCGGGCGCGATCAGGAAGACCTTGCCGCCGCTGGGGGTAGCGATGCTGCCCTGGTTGACGATACTGCCGGCACCCGCACCGGCGTCGAACTTGCGCCGTCCGGCCAGGAAATCGGCGTCGCTCATGCCCAGGGTCGAGGCGGTCAGGCCGTTCACGTCCACCCGCGCATCCTTGCCGAACACAATGCCGTTCGGGTTAATCAGGAATACGTGGCCGTTCGACTGCAGCGCGCCGAGAATGCGCGACGGGTCCTGGCCGACGATCCGGTTGAGCACCGCACTGTCCGCGCTTTGCTGGACGAAGCGGGTGATCTCCCCCGCGTTGACCGAGAAGCTTTGCCAGTTGATGACGGTGTTGGGCGTGTTCGTAATCGAAAACACATTGCCCTGCTGGGCAAAGGTGGCCTGGCCGGCGGCCACCTGCGGCGAGGTGGGCGCGGCATAGGCGCCGCTGACGGCCAGGGCCAGCAGCAGGGGAAGTAAAGGTTTGCTTGTCATCGTTGCACTCCTAGTAGGACAGGCCCACACGGACATGAAGTTTGTTGGTGCCGGCGCCGGCAATGCCGCCGTCGTTCAGGACGTGGCCGTAATCGGCCTGCAGGCTGAACGACTGGCCCATGGCCAGGCGCACGCCCACGCCCGCGCTGGCCACGCTGGCGCTGCGCAGTTCACCTGGCAGCGCATGGCGGCGGCGGCCGTGGGCGGCATCGGCGAACACCAGCACGCGGCACTGCCAGTTCGGCGAGGCGCACAGTCCAGGGGAATACAGTTCGGCGTTGAGCAGCGCGCCGCTATCGGTCGCCAGAGCGCGTTCTTCCAGTCCGCGCACGGACGAGCCGCCGCCGGCGCCGAACTGTTCGCCGGGCACCAGCGCGTCGCCGCTCAGCTGGCCGTTGACCAGCAGGCGCATCTGCCAGTCGCGCGGCAGCGCGCGCGCATAGGCGCCGGCAAAGCGCAGCAAGGCGTAACCGGGGTCGGCGCCGGTACGGGCACGCGCGAAGTCGGCGTCGCCGCCGCGGCTGCCGCCCGGCAGGTTGCGCACCACGGTCAGCGAGGTATTGAGCGAGCCGGCTTGCAGCGGCAGGCTGGCCACATAGCCGAGCGAGAGCGGCCGCACGGTAACGTCGTTGCCGAAGTTTTCGCCGGCGAACAGCACGCTGTTCTTGTAGGCCTTGACTTCGACGCCGCCGACGATGCGGCCATCGAGCTCGCCGCGGCGCGCCAGGGTGTGGTTGTAGCGCAGGCCAGCCACGCTGCCCCTGCCGCTGACGGCCAGGTTGAACAGACCGGCCGTCACCGAGCCGGAATCGATATTCGAGTAGCTGGCGTACAGGTCGACCGAATCGCCCAGGCCGTACAGCGGGACGTGATAGCCGGCGCCCCACACGGCCACCTTGCTCGGCTCCTCGGCGGTGGTGGTGTACTGCAGGCTGGCGACATGGTCGCGCCCCCACAGGTTGGCGTGCTGCAGGACGGTGCCGATATGGGTCTTGCCGGTCGTGCCGGTGCCGGTGTTGTCCAGGTTGAGCGCCACGCGCCATGGCGACTGGTCGCTTACCGTGACGCGGGCTTCGACCGCGTCGTCGCTATCGTCCACGCTTTGCAGTTTCATCTGCACCTGCTTGGCCGGGCTTTCGTTGGCCAGGCGCAGGCTTGCCGAGACGGCTTCCAGGTTCGGGCTCGCCCCTTCGCGCAGGCCGGGCAGGCTGCGCCGGATATTGTCTTCGCTGAAATGGCGGTTGCCGCTGACGCTGACCCGCTTGACGCTGGTCTGCAGGACCACCAGGCGCACCACCCCGCCGTTGAGTTCCTGCTCGGGCAGCTGCACCTTGACCAGCTGGTAGCCGCGTGCCTGGTAGGCCGCTTCGAGCGCGTCCAGGGCTTGCTGGACGTCGCCGAAATCGCGCTGGCGGCCCGTAAAGGGCGCCACGGCGGCGTCGACCTCCGCCTGGCTCAGCAGGCTGTTGCCGCTGACGTCGAAACGCGAAATGTCGAAGTGGACGATGCCGCTGTCGGGCGGCTCGGCCGCCCAGGCCGCGCTGACGGCGGCGGCGAGGACGGCGCCGGCCAGGACGCGCGGCAAACAATCGGGGAAAACGGATTTGGGCATGTGGGCAGTCAAAGCGAGACGAGACTGCTTATGATAGTCCGACGCCGGAACATTTATCATAGGGAAATAACGTAAATGTTCCATAAATGGTGCGGACGCAACGCCAGATTGGCAATTGATTGTCAATCGCACCACGGAAGGGTAATCAGATATGCATTATTTGGTGTCGAAGGCGGTCACGCCATCCCAGTGCGGTCCGGGCGGATCGGCGCGGTAGACGGCGATCCGCTCCAGGTACAGCGCGTACAGCCGGCGCCCCGGATCGGCTTCCAGCAAGGCGCCGATGGCGCGCTCGGCGCCGTCCCAGTCCTGGGCGCGCACCAGCGCCAGCGCCGCATGCCATCGGGCCAGCGTGGCCGCGCTGGCGGCATCGATGTCCTCGCTGCGTGCCAGCGGCTCGAAGATCGCCACCGGCTCGTTCTTGCCCTTGACCCGCACCAGGTCCAGCTCGCGGTAGGCGAACTGCGGCGCGGCCGCGCGCGTGGCCTGGCCGACCGCGATGCCGACGCCATACACCTTGGTGATGCCCTCCAGGCGCGAGGCCAGGTTGACCGCGTCGCCCATGACCGTGTAGGCGCGCCGCACCGCCGAGCCCATGTCGCCCACGTGCATCAAGCCGCTGTTGACGCCGATGCCGATGGCCAGCGCGGGCCAGCCGCGCGCACCGAAGCTGTCGTTGAGGCGGCGCGCGCTGTCCTGCATCAGCAGGGCCGTGGCCACGGCCCGGTACGCGTGATCGTCGAAGGCCACCGGCGCGCCCCAGAACGCCATGACGGCGTCGCCGATGTATTTGTCGAGCGTGCCGCGGTGGCTGTCGCGGATGTCGGCCGACATCGCGGTCAGGTACTGGTTGATGTATTCGCGCAGGGTCTTGGGGTCGAGCGACTCGGAGATGGTGGTGAAGCCGCGCACGTCGACGAACATGACCGACAGCTCGCGGCTCTCGCCATCCATGTTGTAGCTTTCCGGATTCTCGGCCATTTCGGCCACCAGTTCGGGCGCGACATATTCGCCGAAGCGCGATACCAGCGCCCGCCCCTTGCGCACCTCGAAGAAGTAGCCGTAGGCGATGTTGAGCACGAACAGCGCGCCGATCAGCAGCAGCTGCGCGGCGACGTTGACGATCAGGTCGAGCTCGCGGTACAGGTACAGGTTGATCCAGACGGCGGCGCCCAGCGCCAGCGCGGACAGCAGCACGGCGCGCAGGGGCGCGAGCACGGCCAGCGCCAGCGACAGCAGCAGGCCGACAGCCAGGGCCAGCGCCGCCTCGAGCGTCCCGCCGTCGGACAGGCGGGTCTTGAAGCGCCGGTCGAGGATGGATTTGATCAGATTGGCGTGCACCTCGACCCCGGGATATTCGGCGCTGACCGGCGTGACCCGGATATCCTGAAGGCCGGCGGCGGTGGTGCCGACCAGGACGATGGTGTTCTCCAGCAGCGCGCGCGGCGCCGCCCCGGTCAGCACATCGACCGCCGGCACGTAGCGGAACGCTCCGCCCTTGGGGCCGCCCGTGCCGCGGTAGTAAATGGTGGTGGTCATGGCTTCGCCGACCGGAATCTCGACGGCGCGTTCGGGCAGGAACATCAGCAGGCGTTCCACCCCCTCGGTCTCGCGTTCGCCTTGCGACAGGCTGTCGACGGTACTGTAGAACAGCGGCGACACCGCGCGCGCCTTGAGGTAGACCTTGGCGGTGGCCAGGGCCAGCGACGGGTAGTAGCCGTCGCCGATGCGGCGCAGCAGCGGCGACGAACGGATCACGCCGTCGGGATCGGTCAGCGCGGTGTAGATGCCGGCGCCGGCGGCGGCGTCCTGCAGGCGCGCGATATTGGCTTCGTACCCGCGCGAGCTGTAGGCCAGCGCTTCGCGTCCGTTCACGCTGTCGACGGTGAATTCGGGCGGCGGCAGCTTGCCTTTGACGGTGGTGGCGGAGACGCTGTAGCCCAGCACCACCGGCTGGCCGCGCATGGCCGCCGCCAGCAGGCCGTCGTAATCCATTTCCGGACGCAGCGCGTCGAGTTCGCGCTTGAGCCCTTCGACCCGGTCGAGCGGGCCGTGCGCCAGGCGTTCCAGCACCTGGAAGCCGGACGAATTGTCCTCTTCCGGGAAGGAGACGTCGAAGCCGACCGCGCCCACGTGGTAGTGCGTGGTCAGGCGCCGCACCAGATCGGCCTGCACGTTGCGCGGCCAGGGAAAGCGTCCGACCTGGGCCAGGCTCTTGTCGTCGATGTCGACGATGACGATGCGCGGATCGAGCACCGGGCGGTCCAGGCGCATGCGCAGGCCGTCCAGAAAGCCGTCCAGCCGTTTGACCGAGTCGCTGCTCCATCCGTCAAGCGCGTACGTCACCGCCAGCGCGGTCAGGAGCAGGCCCAGCGTCCAGCGCAGAGCGTAGCGGGCAAGCAGGCGTTTGAATCGTCCCATGGCTTACGGCCGGTAGCCCGGGATCAGCGCTTCGTCGACCGCATCGATCTGGCGCGGGTCCATGGTTTTGCGGGCGTAGTCGAGATAGACCTTGGCGCGAATGAAAATGTCGAACAGGTCGGGATCGATATGCCCGTTGAGGGCGAAGTTGCCGAGGATGCGCAGCGATTCGGACAGCATCTTGCCTTTCTTGTAGGGGCGGTCGCGCGCGGTCAGCGCTTCGAAGATGTCGGCGATGGCCATCACCCTCGCCTGCACCGGCATCTGCTCGCGCGTGAGGCCGCGCGGATAGCCTTTGCCGTCCATGCGTTCGTGGTGCCCGCCCGCGTATTCCGGCACGTTCTTCAGGTGCTTTGGCCAGGGCAGCGATTCGAGCATGCGGATCGATACCACGATGTGGTTGTTGATGATCTTGCGCTCGGCGTCGTTGAGGGTGCCGAAGCGGATGGTCAGGTTGCCGGCTTCTTCGGCCGACAGGAAGTCGCGCTCGGCGCCGTCGGGGCCGACCCAGCGGCGGCGTGCGATCGTGCGCACGCGTTCCTGGTCGTCCGCGCTCATGCCCTCGCTGCCGTTGTTGGCATGGCGCAGGAACTCGCGCTCGTCGCGCAGTGCGGCCTGCTCCGCGGCCAGGCGCGCATCCACGGCTTGCGGGTCGGCGCCGGCGCATTTTTCGCGCAGGGCGGCGATCTCGGCATCGCGCAGCAGCACTTCGAAGCGCTGGTCGATCATGTGGATGCGGTCGAAGATGGTTTCGAGCTTGGTGGCCTTGTCGACCACGTGCACCGGGGTGGTGATCTTGCCGCAGTCGTGCAGCAGGCCGGCCAGGCGCAGTTCCTTGCGGTCGCCGTCGCTCATGCGGAACTGCGCCATCGGCCCGGTGGTGGTGGCGTGCACCGCCTCGGCCAGCATCATGGTCAGTTCCGGCACCAGCTGGCAATGGCGTCCGGTGTAGGGGGATTTTTCATCCAGCCCAAGGTTGATCAGCTTGACCACCGATTCGAGCAGTTCTTCCAGCTGCAGCACCAGTTGATGGCGCGTGATGGCCACCGCCGCCTGCGCCGCCAGCGCCTCGATGAAGCGCTGGTCGGTGTCGGAAAAGGCGATCACCGCGCCGCTGCCGGCATCGGTGGCGTTGATCAGCTGGAGCACGCCCACCAGTTCGCCCTGGTGGTCGCTCATGGGCACGGTCAGGATCGACTGGGTGCGGTAGCCGAAGGCCGCGTCGAAGGAGCGCATGCCGGAAAAGTTGAAGACGCCGGCCTGGTAGACGTCGGCGATGTTGACCGACTTGCCGAAGTTGGCCGCGAAGGCCGCCACCGAATCGTGGATCGGCTTGCCGGCGGCGTCGAACAGGGGCACCGCGGGCAAATCGATCGGCTGCCCGCTGGCGCCGCCGTGGTACAGGCCCAGGCTATCGTTGATGGAAATCGAAAAACTCAGGGCCTTGCGGTCCGGGGTCGGACGGTACAGGGTGGCGCCGTCGGCTTGGGTCATGCCTTTGGCCACGCGCAGGATGCGTTCGAGCAGGGCGCCGACATCGGCGCTGCGGCCCAGTTCGACCGCAACTTCGGTCAGTTGCTCGAGCCGCTGCGCGATGCGCGTAGGATGCAGGAATTGCTTGGTCATCGGTGGGCCATTAATAGCATCCGGGCAATAAAGTATTTCCAGAGCGAAATATCTCAAAGTGTAACGCCCCGCGCCCGCACTGTACATCGCCCACGGGCAATTTGCCACGTTTTGGCGGCAATCGTGTGGCGGACGCAGCGCCAGCCCCACATTTTTGGCGCCAGCCCCGCGAAAAACGCTATCATCGCGCAACATTCGATGGCCGCATCGACGGCGTACCACATCAGTAAGCTAGGGAGCAATTGTATGAAATTCCGTTTTTGGGGAGTACGCGGCTCGATCCCGTCACCGGGTCCGCGCACTGCGCGCTACGGTGGCAATACCACCTGCATCGAAGTGTGCACCGATAACGGCACCCTGCTGATCCTGGACGGCGGTACCGGCATTTTTGCGCTGGCGCAGAATCTGCTCAAGCGCCAGCCGGTGCACGCCAATATCTTCATCACCCACAGCCACTGGGACCACATCCACGGCCTGCCCTTCTTCTCGCCCCTGTTCATCCGCGGCAGCAAGGTGCGCCTGCATGGCGCGGTCGATCCGGTCACGGGCAACGGCATCGAACACGTGATGGGCGTGCAGCTGCAAAACAGCTACTTCCCGGTGTCCGAAGCCCAGCTCGACGCCACCATCGACTACCGCACGCTGGAGTTCGGCACGGCCATCGATGTGGGCGACGCCACGGTCGACAATGTGGTGATGAACCATCCGGTCACCAATCTGGGCTACCGCATCAGCTGCAACGGCAAGTCGCTGTTTTTCACCGGCGACCATGAACCGTTCTACAACCTGTATCCGGCCGACGACGAGCGCCACGCGCCCTACGCGCTGCACATGGCCGAGCGCCAGGCCGAGATCGACCGCGCCATGCAGGGCGTCGATGCGCTGATCGTGGACTGCTCGTACACCCGCGAAGAATATCCGGCCAAGCAGGGCTGGGGGCACGGCACCTTCGATGCCGCCTTTGCCACCGCGCTGCGGGTCGGCGCCCGGACCCTGTACTGCACCCACCACGAACCGACCCGCGGCGACGATGAACTCGAAGCCGTGTTCGCCGACGTGATGGCGCGCCACGCGCCGCTGCCGCCCGGCTTTAACGTGGTGCTGGCCTACGAAGGCCTGGAGGTCGAGCTGGCATGAACGCGAGCGCCGATACCTCCCTGCGCCTGGAATTCTTCCGCAAGCTGCAGGCCGTCACCACCAAGATTCACGCCACCAGCAACCTGGACGAGATCATGCTCGACCTGGGCATGGAGTTCTGCGACCTGTTCGACTGCGACCGCTTCACGCTGTATGCGGTCACGCCGGAACGCGACCACATCATCTCCAAGGTCAAGACCGGCCTGACGACCTTCCGCGATCTGCGCCTGCGCATCGCGCCGTCGAGCATCGCCGGCTTCGTGGCCTACAGCCGGCGCCTGGTCAACATCAACGACGTGTACGACGAGGCCGAACTCAAGCGCCTGTCGCCCGAGCTGCATTTCCAGAGCGGCGTGGACCAGCGCACCGGCTACCGCACCCGCCAGATGCTGGTGGCGCCCTTGCTGGGCCAGCGCGGCAGCGACCTGCTGGGGGTGGTCCAGTTCATCAACACGCGCGACAACAAGCCTTTTTCGTCCATCTGCACCGAGGGGGTCAAGGAGCTGTGCGAGACCCTGTCGGTGGCCTTGAGCCAGCGCCTGCGCAGCGCGCTGCCGATGCCGACCCGCTACGACGGCCTCGTCACGGCCGCCGTGCTGGCCGCGCCGGAGCTGGAACTGGCGGTGCGCTCGGCGCGCAAGAACGAGCGCGACATCGAAGAGGTGCTGGCCGACGAATTCAAGGTCAGGCTGGCCGACATCGGGCGCGCGCTGAGCAGCTTTTTCGGCGTGCCGTACGAGCCGTTCAAGCCGGACCGGATCAAGCCGGTGGAACTGCTGCGCAATCTGAAAAACCAGTATGTCGAAGAAAACCAGTGGCTGCCGCTGGAAGAACATGCCGACGGCCTGGTGGTGATGGCGCTCGACCCTGAGCGGGTCAATGCCAGCCGCATCGTGGCGCAGGTTTTCCCCAAGTCGAAACTGCTCTACCGCGTCACCACGCGCCAGGAATTCGCCCAGACCCGCGACCAGTTCTTCGGTGGCGCCGGCGACGGCGATTCCAGCTCGGTGAGCGAGCTGCTGTCGGGCCTGGACCACGACGACAGCGAGGACAGCGACGCGGCCGAGGTGTCCGAAGCGGTCGAGAACGAGCTGGTCAAGCTGCTCAACAAGATCATCACCGACGCCTATCGCCAGGGCGTGTCGGACATTCATATCGAGCCCTCGCCCGGCAAAGGCAAGACCGTGGTGCGCTTCCGCAAGGACGGCTCGCTGGTGCCCTACATCGAAATCCCGGCCAGCTACCGCTCGTCGCTGGTGGCGCGCGTGAAGATCATGTGCGACCTGGATATCTCCGAACGCCGCAAGCCGCAGGACGGCAAGATCAAGTTCAAGAAGTATGGCCCGCTCGACATCGAGCTGCGGGTGGCGACCATTCCGTCCACCGGCGGCGTCGAGGATATCGTGATGCGCATCCTGGCGGCGGGCGAGCCGATCCCGCTGGACAAGCTGGGTGTGCTGCCGGCCAACCTGACGCGCCTGAAAAGCGCGATCGACAAGCCGTACGGCCTGTTTTTCGTGTGCGGTCCGACCGGCTCGGGCAAGACCACCACCTTGCACTCGGTGCTCAATTACCTCAATACTCCCGAGACCAAGATCTGGACCGCCGAGGACCCGGTCGAGATCACCCAGAAGGGCTTGCGCCAGGTGCAGGTCAACCGCAAGGCCGGGCTGGATTTCGCCACCGTGATGCGGGCTTTCCTGCGCGCCGATCCGGATGTGATCATGGTCGGCGAGATGCGTGACAAGGAAACCGTCGGCATGGGCATCGAAGCCTCGCTGACCGGCCACCTGGTGCTGGCAACGCTGCACACCAACAGCGCGCCGGAATCGATCGTGCGCCTGCTCGACATGGGCATGGACCCGTTCAACTTCGCCGACG
>CAMLIL010000135.1 GCA_946480015.1 uncultured Oxalobacteraceae bacterium
GGCCTGTTTCACATCGCGTGCGACTACCGGCTGATGGTCGACAACCTGATGGACCTGACCCACGAGACGTATGTGCACGCCGACAGCATCGGGCAGAAGGAGATCGACGAGGCTCCGGTCAACACGCGCACCGAAGGCAACCAGGTGATCACCAGCCGCTTCATGGAGAACATCAGCGCGCCGCCGTTCTGGCGCGCGGCCCTGCGCGCCAACGGCCTGGCCGACGACGTGCCGGTCGACCGCTGGCAGATCTGCCGCTTCTCCAATCCCAGCCACGTCATGATCGAAGTGGGCGTGGCGCACGCCGGCAGGGGCGGCGTGAACGCGCCGGACGAATTCAAGGCCTCGAGCATCGTGGTCGACTTCATCACCCCCGAAACCGAAACCACCCACTGGTACTTCTGGGGCATGGCGCGCAAGTTCAAGCCGCACGACCAGGAGCTGACCGATGCCATCCGCGCCGGCCAGGGCAAGATCTTCAGCGAAGACCGCGCCATGCTGGAACTGCAGCAGCAAAACCTGCTGCGCCATCCGCAGCGCAAACTGCTGTCGCTCAACATCGACGCCGGCGGCGTGCAGTCGCGCCGCCTGATCGACGCCTTGCTGGCGCAGGAGAACGTGGCATGAACACCATCGACGTGAAGGTGCTGGCCAAACGCCAGGCGGCCGAGGGCGTGGCGCTGTTCGAACTGGCGGCGCCTGACGGCGCGGATCTGCCGCCATTCACCGCCGGCGCTCACGTCGACGTCCACCTGGGCGATGGTCTGGTGCGCCAGTACTCCCTGTGCAACGCGCCGCACGAGCGGCACCGCTATCAGATCGCTGTGCTGCATACGCCCGATTCGCGCGGCGGCTCGCGCGCCATGCACGAACAGGTGGAGCAGGGCGGCACCCTGACGATCAGCTTACCGCGCAATCATTTTCCGCTCGAAGACGGCGCGCGCGCACTGCTGCTGGCCGGCGGCATCGGCATCACGCCCCTGCTGGCCATGGCCGAGGCGCTGCATGCGCAGGGCCGTCCGTTCGCGCTTCACTACTGCGCCCGCTCGCACGGGCGCGCCGCGTTTGCCGGCGAACTGCTGGCCAAGCCGTACGCCGCCGATGTGCACCTGCACCTGGACGACCGCGCCGGCAGCCAGCTCGATCTGGATAGCCTGCTGGCCGGCGCCGATCCCGCCACGCATATCTATGTGTGCGGACCGGGCGGCTTCATCGAGCATGTGCTGGGGACCGCCGGCGCGCGCGGCTGGCCCGACGCGCAGCTGCACCGCGAATACTTCAGCGGCGCGGTGGTGGACACGGCCGGCGACCGCGCCTTCGAGGTTTGTCTGGCCAAGAGCGGGCGGGTGATTCCCGTGCTGGCCGGCCAGAGCGTGGTGGACGCGCTGGCCGGTCATGGCGTCGACATCATGACCTCGTGCGGGGAAGGCGTGTGCGGCACCTGCCTCACGCCGGTGCTCGACGGGGTGCCGGAGCACCGCGACAATTACCTGACCGACGAGGAGCGTGCCGCCAACGACCAGTTCACTCCGTGCTGTTCGCGCGCGCGCAGTGCGCGGCTGGTGCTGGATTTGTAGGCCGGTAACTTGACTTTTGCTACGATCGGTTTGAATATGTGCATCATGGAAACATTTTCCTTTGGTAAATGTTAGCAATGGATGCTGCTTGGTGAGTCGGCATCCAATTTACTTGGAGCCACATGGACAACGCCAGCGTCATCATCGATCTCAGCAAGTCGGAAAAAGCCAGCTTCGATAACAACCAACATCTGTTTCACCGCCGGATTTATGAGCGTATCGCCAACCGGGTAGTCGACCAGCTCGAAAAGAGTACGCGGGCGTATTCGGACTGCTCGTCGACCTTGAATGGAAGCGGCAGTCACGATGCCATTCTGCTGCACGGGGATCGGGGCGTCGGCAAGACCTCGATGCTGTTTAATCTGCGTCCCTACATGCGGGCGAGCGATGCCTTCGCTGGCAAATTCAGAGAAGTCCTGTTTCTCGACCCGGTCGACCCAACCTTGTTGAATGATGGCGAGGATTTTCTCAGTATCGTCGTCAGCCAGATCAATCGCAATTGTGCTGTCGCCGACAAGATCCGCGCGTGCCGGCCGGAGAGCGTCGAAGCGTATTACCGGGCGCTGGATGAGCTTGCGAGCGCGCTGGAAAACGAGCAACTGGCGCATGACCGTTCCGGCCTCGATCGCCTTCTTTCGTATCAAGGCGGCCTGGAAATCTCGCAGCTTTCGCACCGGTACTTCAAAGAAGTATTGACCCTCACCGGGACCAAGCTGATCGTATTGGCTGTCGACGATGTGGACATGTCCCTCGATAAAGGGCTACACGTTCTGGATGTGATCCGCAAGTTTCTGTGCTCCCCTTACATTCTTCCTCTCGTCAGTGGTCATTTTGAGCTCTACGACGAGCTCATGTCGAATCACTTCTCCGAGAAGTTGGTCAACAAGCATCGGTCGGGTGATGATCAGCGGAAGTTACAGAGGGACGCACGCGAGCTCGCAACGGAGTATTTGCGTAAGGTTTTCCCCGTTGACCGACGCCATGCCGTTCCCACGATCGAGCGCTATTTCGACGGGTTTTCCGATGATGGGAATCCATGCCGGGCGGCTGTGCACATCGACGGACGCGAACTGATCGATCTGAAGAGTCTCGGTCATCTCGTTGACGCGGTATTGAACGGAACAGTAAACGGGGAGGAGAACAGCCGGACACGTTTTCGCCCGGCGACTGCCAGGCAATTGCTACAGTTCGTGCGCACCATTGCCTTACCGCTGAAATCAATCTTGCCGGACCAAGCAATATCCTTCGATTCGCTGGAAAAGGCACTGGCATGGTGGACCGGTCAATCCCAAGATACGGTGAACTCGATTGCGAGCATCCTGGGTGCCTACTTCGAATTTGATGCACCACGAGAAAGCGCTTTGTGCAAAGACTTGGCGCGGTTGAACAACGCGAGCGACAGCAATACCGTTCAATTGACCGATCTGGACTATTTGAATCCTGCCGCTAACATGGGCACGTCGAACGCGCCCGAACGCGACAACGAGAATTTCCCGCTCTACCTGAACGACGATTCCGAATTCGCCGCGCAGCGCAAGCATCTCCCCAAGGAACTACGAGAGTCGAAGGTGCATTCGTTCGCGCCCATGCCGGCGTTTGAGCCCATCGACCGGAAGCTGAAATTTGTACAAAGCTATCGGCTGGATAATGTCGGCGAGGACGAACGATTTTTCGTCACTCTCTTCTCGACGACGGACTTCTATACCAGCTATCAAACTGCGCGCCTCATCTTTTTCGGCCGCTTTTTTGAACTGATCACCACTAGCCTGCTTCGGGATATCGATGAGGAGTGGTTGTGGACGCTACTAGCCCGTCCGCCATATCTCTCAATTTTGGCAGCCAATGCCACCAAGACCTATGATTGGGACGAGGATTTCGACGAGGTCGA
Organism: uncultured Oxalobacteraceae bacterium; assembly: GCA_946480015.1. The sequence goes on from CAMLIL010000135.1 coordinate 3,466, forward strand.
TGAGCACGGCGAAGCACCGGCGACCTCGCTGATTTCGCCCGACTATATTCGAACCTTGGTTGAGGAAATTAATTCATTTCGAAGGGAATATTTGTCCGACACTCCAGCATTCCTGGACCTTGCTCTGATTTCTGCCGTTCAGTCAAAATACTTCAACCAGAATAATTTGTTCAAGAAACAGGGATACGGCAAGGGAAAGAGAAAGGTGCGGGTGGAGCGGCTCGTCGGCAATGGACGGCATCTGTTGGCCGAGATTGGTCTGCGGGCGATCTACAGTTACTGGTCATCGATGGGAAGCTTTGAGGCGAGTAAATTTTATTTTGGTCAAGCTCCGAGGGTTTCGCACACCAACTTCTCTGCCTTTTACAGCAAAACCGGCGAGAACCTCTTTCCGAATCCAAGTTATTATCTAAATATTTTCCCGTTCGTCCACCTCGAGAAGGACGGCAAGTCGAAGATGCCGTTCTCAACTGCCCTCGACGATCATCCGGTCTTCAAACGGCTCTGGTATCTTGCGCAAGAGATTCGTGAGACCGCAGACGACGTCATGCCCGAAACGAACACAAACGAGTTCTGGACCCAGCTCGAAAACATGCTAAGGAAGCGAAATGCCGTGAGCGCTGTCAAGCGCAATCGGATTTTGCGCAGCATTGGCGCGTCGCTCGCGAACGGGAAACGCTTGGACGACGAGCTGGCTGAGTGGCTCGATTTGGTGAGCAAACAGCTCATTGACCAATTTGGCGTGGAGGTACTGTCAACCTCGCATGGGGTGGGAAATGCTCTTGGCTTACTCGGCATTAACCCCAAATACATCCGCGTCATCGCCGACGGATTCAAGAAAGGATGATCGGCGCATCACTTAATCTGCTGGCGCGCGCCATTCCTCTTGGCGATGCCGCCATTTTGCAGCATCTGATGGAGCGCCTGCTCGACGATACGGCCGCTGTCCGGCCGGGTAGCGCTACATGGATACGCGATGTATCGCGCACCTCCATCGAATCGCGCTACGCCCGCCGTTTCCGGGAAAACGATTTGGACGCGGCTACCCGCCGCATTCATCGCGGCCAATCGCATCCGGTGTCGCTGGACTGGCTTGATCCGCTGTTCGAGGATTACTTCCACTTCGACGGCGACCACATCGCCGCACGGCCGACCCGCCGCATCGGCTATTCGCGTCTGTGCGCCAAGCTGCATCCATCGATGGTGGTCGCATGGAGGCTGTCCGGATTGCTGCAATCCGATCTGTCGATGACAGACGTGGAGCGCCTGATTGGCAACGCCGCGCCCAGCTTTCTGCCTGACGCGAAGGACACGCGCCAGTGGGCTGACATGCACGTTCATCTCGGCGGATCGCAGGATAGCGCCTTGGCGCTCTTCACACTCGCCTTGGGCAGCAAGCGCTTGAATGGGCATGAAGACCATCCTTCGCACGACCATCGCAACGGCGATGCGCGGCCGATGCGCAACCTGCTGGCATGCTTCTCCACGCTGTTTGCCACGCTGTTGACGCGCATGTTGCAGCCAGCGTCTCCGGAAGATCCGGTCTGGCTATCCAAGGCCGATTTGCGCCACGCCTGGGAACTCGGTTCGTCGACGTGCTCACCAATCCAGCCCGGCGCATGGCTGAAGTTGCATCAAGTTGCGCCGCAGGGCGGCGCACAGCTGGCCTACCGTGCAATGGAGGCGTTCGAGGACGGCGACGTGCACGCCGCATGGCTTTACTGGCTCACATCGCTGTGCGTGTTCTATCGCGGCGCCAAGCTGATCGTCGAGCGCCACGCGGTGCTGGCATTCCTCAACCTTGCGCACCTGCTGCGCAACGATATGATCCATGATGGCGCAGGCCTGAGCCGCTTCGTGCGTTACTTCAGCAGCCCAGTACGCAAGGCGGCCGGCTCACGTGACCGTGACGCGGCCGGCCTGAAGCACTTGTTGGGCGCCGACCAGTCCTTCGCGGAGATCAAGTTCAGCCCCGGCGATGTCGCGCCGGGCAAGGCGGAGTCGTTGCTGAGCCAAGCGTCGCGCCTGCTGTATCGACCAGTGCGCACAGAGCGCGCCGATGCCGTGCGGCGCACCACCCGTCGCATGCACATGTGTATCCATTTTGTGCGTGATAATGGAGGAACCGGTAACGACGGTGCCGGCGGCAGTGCGGTCCGTTTTCGCTCGCTGCGCTATCGGTCGTTCGACGGCGCCCGGCAGATCGACGCGTTCCTGCGCCGCTCCTCGCTGCGCTTTGCGGTTGTCGACGGCGCGCGCCTGGATCTCAGCGGACTGGTTCGCTGTCTCGACGTGGCCGGTGACGAGGTCGACGGGCCAATCGAAGCATTCGCACCCGCGCTCCGGTGGCTGCGCCGAACACCGATACGTTCCCACGCCGCCGCGCCAGCTACTGTGCGGCGCGGCCTGATTCTCAGCGTGCACGCCGGCGAGGATTTCGGTCATCCGTACAGCGGGATGCGCAAGATCGACGAGACCGTCACGTTTTGCGACTTCGGTGTCAACGACCGGCTCGGCCACGCGCTCGCCCTGGGAATACGCCCCCAGCACTGGTGGGAACAGCAGGAATCGTTCATTACGTGCGAGGAGCATCTCGACAATCTGGTCTGGGCGTGGCATCACGCCTGCCTGTTATCGGCCCATTGGCGCGATGCCGCCGCCGTGGCCATGCGCCTCGAACACCGCATCCGGATTTATGCTCCCATCGTCTATGGCAAAACCTTCGCCCGCCTTGATCCACATGATCTGTTTCGCGCCTGGCAGCTGCGGCGCAATTGTCCGGTTCATTTGCGCATGGAGGGCCGCAACCACGGCGGCGCCCATCGCAGGACACACTGGGTACCCGACATCGATGTACTGAATGATCAGGAGGCTGTCGCGGGGCGCCTGTACTCGTACTATCACCGGATGCTGCGCCGACCACCGGCCGATCGGCGTACGGCTCCCGGCAACAACGACATCGTGCTGATTCGCCAGGGCGAGCATTTGCCGTCCGCCGAACGCCCGCTCGAAGACTGGATGTCGGCTCTGGAGATCGAATTCACCGAGGCCTTGCAGGACTATCTGATGACGCAGTATGCCGAGCGTGGCATCGTGATCGAAGCCAACCCATCGAGTAACGTCTATGTGGGCCGCATCGACGATTACCATCAGCACCCGATCTTCCGTTGGCATCCGCCGGTCGAATCCGTCCTCGATGCGGGAAAACAATTCAATCGCTTCGGGCTGCGCAAGGGGATCGTACCGGTCTGCGTGAACACGGACGACCCTGGCATCTTTCCGACCACCCTGCAGAACGAATTCTGTCTGCTGCAGGAAGCGGCTCAACACCACGCCGGAGCCTCCCTCACACAGGCAAAGCAGTGGATCGATACGCTGCGCATCTTCGGGGTCAATCTGTTCGCCAGCGCCCACGTGGTCATGGACCGCTAGCCGGCTTCCACCCGCGCCGAGACGAAATCGATGTGCCGCTGCATGGCGTCCCGGGCCGCTTCGGCCTGGCCCCCGCAGATGGCCTCGCAGATCGCGCGGTGCTGCGCCAGCAGTTCGTCGGCCAGCCCGCCATGCAGCGAGCGCAGGCTGTTGCCGCTCTGGGTAATGTGCTCGCGCAGCATGACGATCACGCTGTTATGCAGGTGCAGGAACATGCTGTTGTGCGAGGCGAGGGCGATGGCTTCGTGCAGGCGCGTGTCGGCCGCTGCCTCGGCCTGCTTGTCGTTGGCCGCGCGCGCCTCGGCCAGTGCCTTCAGCTCGGCGCGGATGCGCGCCCGGTCGGTGTCGTCGGCGCGTTCGGCGGCGAAATAGGCGGTGGCGCCTTCCAGTACGCGGCGAAATTCGAGCACGTCGGCGCGCACGGCGGGGTGGTCGGCGACCAGCTGGCGCCAGGGCGACACGGTGCCGGTGCGCAGCTGGTCGGTGACGAACACGCCGGCGCCGGGCCGGATGCGCAGCAGCCCGCGCGCGGCCAGGCGCTGCAGCGCTTCGCGCACCGTGTTGCGCGAGACGCCGAACTGCCCGGCCAGCACCCGCTCGGCCGGCATGCGCGCGTTGGCCGCATAGCTGCCGTCCAGCAGCTTGCTCTCGAGCTGGCGCATGATCGCCTCCACCCGCCCTACGTTGTCTTTCATTGGAATTGGTCCAACCAATTTGCAAGACGCCCAGTATCGGACAATCATGGGGGCCAGCGCAAGTCCTGGAGTCCCCATGAAAGAACGGCAATATCCCCCGGCGTCCCGCGACGTCTACTTTTTCGGCACCTGTGTGATCGATCTGTTCATGCCCGAAGCCGGCCTGGACGCGGTGCGCCTGCTGGAGCGCGAGGGCATCACGGTGCACTACCCGCGCGGCCAGAGCTGCTGCGGGCAGCCGGCCTACAGCAGCGGCAATCCGGAGCAGGCGCGCGCGGTGGCCCTGGCCCAGCTCGACCTGTTCCCTCAGGACTGGCCGGTGATCGTGCCGTCCGGTTCGTGCGGGGGGATGATGCGCCACCACTGGCCCAAGCTGTTCGAGGGCGATGCCGCCGCGACCGCCAAGGCCGAGGCGCTGAGCGAGCGGATTTTCGAGTTGACCGAATACCTGGTGCGGGTGCTGCATGTGCGTTATCCCGAGCGCGAACAGGCGGCCGAACAGGTGGTCTTGCACACCTCGTGCGGCGCGCGCCGCGAAATGGGCACGCGCGTGCATGGGGTCGAGATCGTCGACAGCCTGGCCGGCGTGGAGCGGCTCGAGCATGTGCGCGAGTCCGAATGCTGCGGCTTCGGCGGCACCTTCTGTCTCAAGCACGCCGACATTTCGGGCGCGATGGTCAAGGACAAGCTGGCTTCAGCCTGCGCCACCGGCGCAAAGCGGCTGGTGTCGGCCGATTGCGGCTGCCTGCTCAATATCGGCCACGCGGCCAAGGGGCAGGGCGCGCCGCTCGAAGTCGAACACCTGGCCAGTTTCCTGTGGCGCCGCGCCAATGGAGGTGCGCAATGACGGCCATGACTGCACGCGAACGCATGCTCGGCAAGCTGCGCGCCGCCACTGTAAAAGCCCAGGGACCGGCGCGCGCCGATATCGATGCGCGCATCGCCGCCCACTACGCCGACGCGGCGCCGCCCTCGGTGAGCGCGCGCGTGGAGGCGATGGTGAAAGCCATGACGGCGGTACGCGCCGATATCTGGTGCGCCACGCGTGAGGAGTGGCCGGCGCAGTTGGCGGCCAGGCTGGCGCAGCATGGCGCCCGGCGCGTGCTGCTGGACGCGGCGCGCGCGGAAGGCGCGGCCTTGCGCGCTGCGCTGCCGGACGGGATGGCGGCGCTGGCTTATGGACAACCGATCGAAGCATGGAAGCAGGAGCTGTTCGATGACGTCGACGCCGGTTTCACGGTGGCGCGTTCGGGCATCGCGGCCACCGGTACCCTGATCATCGCGCCCGATCACGGCACGCCGCGCACCGTGTCGCTGGCGCCGCCGCTGCACGTGGCGCTGGTGTACGCCAGCACGCTGCACGCGGACATGCACGCGGCCGTGCGCGCAGAGCGCTGGAGCGCCGGCATGCCGGGCAACCTGGTGCTGGCGTCGGGGCCTTCCAAGACCTCCGACATCCAGCAGACCCTGGCCTACGGGGCGCACGGTCCGCGCTGGATGTGGGTGATTATCGTGATGGATGGAGAGGCGGCATGAATACGACCCCACTACACTTCGTGCCGTCGGCGGACTTCCGCCAGCGCGCCAAACAGGCGCTGGACGATCCCAAGCTGCGCGCGAGCTTTCGCGGCGCCATGGACTTCCTGCAGAACAAGCGCACCGTGCAGTTCCCCGATGGCGACGAGCTGGAACGCCTGCGCGACCTGGGCGAGGCGGTGCGCCAGCACGCGCTGGCCAATCTGCCCTCGCTGCTGGTGCAGCTGGAAGAGACGATGACGGCGGCCGGCGTGGTGGTGCACTGGGCCGAGACGGCGGACGATGCCAACCGCATCGTGCTGGAGATCGCCCAGGCGGCCAGCGCGCGCACCATCATCAAGGGCAAGTCGATGGCCAGCGAGGAGATCGAGCTCAATCATTACATGCAGGAGCACGGCGTGCGCTGCATCGAGTCGGACATGGGCGAGTACATCGTGCAGATGGCGGGCGAGAAGCCGTCGCACATCGTCATGCCGGCCATTCACAAGACCAAGCGCGATATCGGCGAACTGTTCGCCGAGCATATTCCCGACACCGCCTTCACCGAAGACGTGGACACGCTGATCCAGACCGGCCGGCGCGCGCTGCGCCAGGAGTTCGTCGATGCCGACATCGGCCTGTCGGGCGTAAATTTCGCGGCCGCCGATACCGGTACCCTGTGGCTGGTCGAGAACGAGGGCAACGGGCGCCTTTCGACCACGGTGCCGGACGTGCACATCGCGATCATGGGCATGGAGAAGGTGGTGGCCAGCATCGAGCACATCGTGCCGCTGGCCAGCCTGCTCACGCGCTCGGCCACCGGCCAGCCGATCACCACCTACTTCAATCTGATTTCCGGCCCGCGCCGCGGCAACGAGCTCGATGGCCCGCGCGCGGTGCATCTGGTCCTGCTCGACAATGGCCGCACGCAGGCGTATGCCGACGAGCAGCTGCGTTCGACCCTGCAATGCATCCGCTGCGGCGCCTGCATGAACCATTGTCCGGTGTATGCGCGCATCGGCGGGCACGCCTACGGCACCACCTACCCCGGCCCGATCGGCAAGATCATTTCGCCGCACCTGCTGGGACTGGACGCGACGGCGGACCTGGCCACCGCGTCGAGCCTGTGCGGCGCGTGCGGCGAGGTGTGCCCGGTGCGCATTCCGATTCCCGCGCTGCTGGTGCGCCTGCGCACCGAGGCGAACCGCAATCCGCACGAGCAGGTGGCCCATCCGCTGCGCGGCCAGGGCGCCAAATTCAGCCGCAGCGAGCACCTGGTGTGGCGCTTCTGGAGCGGGGCGTTTGCGCACCCGGCGGTGTACCGCCTGTTCCGCTGGGCCGCCACGCGTCTGCGCAAGCTGTCGCCGTCGGGCCAGCTGGGCTGGACCGCCCACCGCGCACCGCTGGTGCCGGCCAAACGCAGCCTGGCCGACCTGATGCGCGAGCGTGGCCAGCCGGAGTAGCTAGTCCAGAAACTGTTCGACCAGGAGCAAAATAGCCTTGGACTGGAAATTCCTGGCCAGTTTGCTCAATTGGCTGGCAAAGGGGCGATAGCGCTCGTCGAGTCCGGCCAGATAATCGGCATGCGACAGGATGTCGTGCATGTTTCCCAGTTTGGCCAGGCGGTGCAGGACTTCCATCTCTGGCGCCGGCGGCGGCACGATGGGCCCGTCCACGCCAGGTTCGGATGATGATTGCTCATTGCGCGGGCCATAGGTCCAGGCAAGCTGCAGCAGCGCCGCGATAAGGCCCAGCAGCTTGTTCGCGTCGAGCGGCTTCGTCAGAAAGGCGTTCATGCCGGCGTCCAGGCTTTGCTGGCTGTCGCCGGCCGAGACGCTGGCCGACATCGCGATGATCGGCACGTCCTTGAAGGGAACCAGGCGGCGCAGGCGGCGCGTCGCTTCCAGGCCGTCCATGACCGGCATGGCGAGGTCCATCAGGATCAAGTGCGGCCGCTCGCGTTGCGCGCGCTCCAGTCCCTCGAGACCGTCCGCCGCAAGGGCCACGTCAAAGCCGAGCGGCGTCAACAGATCGGCCACCACCAGCCGGTTGTCGGCGACATCGTCCACCACCAGGACCTTCCTGCATGGCCCGGTGTAGCCGGTCGGAACAGGCTCAGCTGCTGTTGCCGTTTCAAGCGCCACCGCCGGCGCCTCCAGTTCGAACCAGAAGGTGCTGCCCCGCCCAAGCGCGCTCTCGATGCGGATCTCGTCGCCCATCAGGCGCACATACTGCCGGCTGATGGACAAGCCCAGGCCGGTGCCGCCGAGCCGGCGCTGCGGGTCGCCCGACTGCATGAAGGGCTGGAAGATGGTGTCCAGTTGATCGGCGGCGATGCCGACTCCGGTATCGGCCACGTCGAAGCGCAACCGGCCAGGCGCGGCGCAGCACACCCGCAGTGTCACCTGGCCGCGGTCGGTGAACTTGACGGCATTCGACAATAGGTTGAGCAGCACCTGGCGCAGGCGCTTTTCGTCGGCCCGGACCGCCCGGGGTAAATCCGGCGCCTGTTCGCAGACAAACGCCAGCTCCTTCTGCGCCGCTTTCATGGCGACGATCTCGCCGATGCCGCGCACAAACGCGCCAAGCTCGATGTCGGCGAGGTGAAGCTCCATCTTGCCCGCTTCGATCTTGGCCAGATCGAGGATGTCGTTGATGAGGGTCAGCAGATGCTCGCCGCTTTGCCGGATCACGTTGACGCCCGCGCGTTGCCGTTCCCCCAGGGCAGTATCGCGCTGCAAAATCTGAGCATAGCCCAGGATGCCATTGAGCGGCGTGCGCAGCTCATGGCTCATGTTGGCAAGGAATGCGCTCTTGGCCGCATTCGCCGCTTCGGCGCTCTTGCGCGCTTCGCGCTCGGCTTCGGCCTGCTTGCGCTCGGTCAGGTCGAGCACGAAGGCCACCCC
>CAMLIL010000136.1 GCA_946480015.1 uncultured Oxalobacteraceae bacterium
TATTGACCACGCCCTGGATCAGGGTCAGGGTGACCATGTCGCCGTTGGCGATGTGCGCCACTTCGTGGCCCAGCACGGCTTCGACTTCGTCACGGTTCATGCCCTGCAGCAGGCCGGTCGACACCGCCACCAGCGCGGAATTCTTGAAGGCGCCGGTGGCAAACGCGTTCGGCTCGCCGTCGTAGACCGCCACTTCGGGCATGCCGATGCCGGCGCGCTCGGCCAGCTGGCGCACCGTATTGACAAGCCACAGCTCGGTCGAGTTGGAGGGCTGCTCGATCACGCGCGCGCCGGTCGACCACTTGGCCATGGGTTTGCTGATCAGCAGGGAAAAAATCGAGCCGGTGAAGCCGACCACGGCCGAGAACACCAGCAAGGAGCCGACATTGATGCCCCCCGGCCCCACGCCGCGCCCGATACCGAGGACGTTCAAGACGATCGACAGCACCAGCATCACAGCCAGGTTGGTGAGAATGAACAGCACGATTCGCTTCATGACAGGACTCCGGCGACGGAAATGTTTGACAGGCTGCTAAGATAAGGTTGGCGGCGATAAAAAACAAGCTCGCGCTAAGCTTGGCTTAAGGCGAACCGGTCATGCCGCCTGGCGCCGCCTTAGAGGCTGTTTCAAAATGGGCAGGGCTAGGCGCAGCGACGAAGACAGTGCGCCTGCACGGCAAGGCGCTGCAACGACGCCATGCCCATTTTGAAACAGCCTCTTAGAACCAGTCGTGCCAGACCGGTTTGAGTCCCGCCGGCAAGGGCGGCAGGACGGCGAAGTCCAGGCGCGCTTCGCCGGGGGCGTGGAAGTCGGTGCCGCGCGAGGCCAGAAAGCCGCCGCGCCGGGCTTTTTCGGCATACTCGGCATACTGGTCGGGGCTGTGACTGCCGGTGACCACTTCGATGGCGGTGCCGCCCAGTTGCTTGAACTCGTCGAACAGGGCGCCCTCCTCCAGCTCGCTGAACCGGTAGCGGCCCGGATGGGCCACCACGGCGATGCCGCCGGCGGCGCGGATCCAGCCGACCGCGTCGGTCAGGCTGGCCCAGCGGTGCGGCACATAGCCCGGCTTGCCTTCGGTCAGGTACTTGCGAAACACTTCGGGAATGTTGGCGCAGGCGCCGATTTCGATCAGGTAGCGGGCGAAATGGGTGCGCGACATCAGGTCGGGATTGTCGACGTATTTGAGCGCCCCTTCGTAGGCGCCGGGAATGCCGGCGCGGGCCAGCTGCGCGGCCATTTCGCGTCCGCGCGCGTCGCGCCCGTTGCGGGTGGCGGCCAGTCCTTGCAGCAGCACCGGGTTGGTTTCGTCGACCTGCAAACCGACGATGTGCACGGTTTCGCTGGCCCAGGTGATCGAAATCTCGACCCCGGCCACGAAGCGCATGCCCAGCGCCAGCGCCGCTTCGCGCGCACGCCCGACCCCGCCGACTTCATCGTGGTCGGTCAGGGCCCACACGTTCACGCCCGCCTTGTGCGCGTACTTCGCCACGGCGGCCGGAGCCAGTACCCCGTCGGATACGTTGGAATGGCAGTGCAGATCGACGTTCGGCAAACTCGGCATACTCAATAAAACACGCCCAGCGGCGCGAGGATTCGACAAGCCTTCATTGTACGCTGCCCGCGCCGGATCGTTTTTACGGCGTCATGATTCGCTCAGGAAATCTTCCAGTAGTTGCGCCAATGCCTCGGGTTGGTCGTGATGGAGCATGTGACCAGCGTCCAGCATCATGTGCGGCGTGACATGCCGCACATGGGCGAGGCGGCGGTCGACCTCGGCGCGCGCCTGTTCCTTCGGCCCCATCCATAGCCACATATTGGTGTCTTCCGCTTCCACCCACAGCACCGGGGCGGTGATGTTCTTCCAGCAGGCCAGCACTTCCTCGACCTGGTATAGCAGCGGGCCCGGCTGCTTGTGGGCGGGATCGCCGAGGATCTCCCATTCGCCCGCTTCATTTTGCGCCGCCCAGTGGCGCGACAGAAACGCGGCGCGCTCATCGGACAGGCGCGGGTTGGTTTTCTGCAAGCGCGCGGCGACCGCCTCCGCGCTGGGATAGCTGCGCAAGGTGGCGGGCTCGCGCAGGCCGTCGAGCCAGCGGCGCAACTGGCCTGGCGCCTGCGCCGGTGTGGCCGCCTTCAGGCCGAACCCCTCCAGGTTGATCAGGCGGCGTACCCGTTCGGGCCGCACGCCCGCGTACAGGCTGACGACATTGCCGCCCATGCTGTGACCGAGCAGGTTGACCGCTTCGCCGGGCGCGTAATGGTCGAGCAGCGCGTCGAGGTCGGCCAGGTAGTCGGGAAACCAGTAGGTGTCGGCCTGCGACCAGTCCGACAGGCCGAACCCGCGCCAGTCCGGGGCGATCACGTGCCACTCGTTTTTGAGGCAATCGACCACGAACTGAAAGGAGGCGGCCACATCCATCCAGCCGTGCACCATGAACAGCTTGGGTGCGCCCTGCCGGCCCCACTGGCGCACGTGGGTGCGCAGGCCGCGGATGGGAACAAATTCGGAGCGGGATGGAAGCATGGCAACCTCGGACTGGACAATGAATCGAACGACCGTTCGCATTATACCGGCGTGTTGAATTCCTGCTCGACATCCCCATTTCCAAGCGATGCCGCCGGCAACACGGGCGACGGCGTAAAATATCGGCTTTCCCCTCCACTCTTTCCACAGCGATCACCATGGCAATTTACCAACTGGGCGACGACGCGCCCGAGATCGACGCATCCGCCTACGTGGCCGACGCCGCCACGGTGATCGGCAAGGTCACGCTGGCGGAAAACACCTCGGTGTGGCCGGGCGTAACGCTACGCGGCGACAACGAGCGCATCACCATCGGCGCCGGCAGCAATGTGCAGGAAGGCACGGTGATGCACACCGACATGGGCTACCCGCTGACCATCGGCAGCCACGTCACCATCGGCCACCAGGCCATGCTGCATGGCTGCACGGTGGGCGACGGCGCGCTGATCGGCATCCAGGCGGTGGTGCTCAATGGCGCGAAGATCGGCAAGGGATGCCTGGTCGGCGCCGGCGCCCTGGTCACGGAAGGCAAAGAATTCCCGGACCATACGCTGATCATCGGCGCGCCCGCCAAGGCGGTGCGCACGCTCACGGCGGACGACCTCGCCAAGCTGGAAGCCAACGCCGCCAATTACATCGCGCGCGCCCAGCTGTTCAAGACGGCACTCAAGAAAATTGGATAAGACATGACTTCAACGACCAGCAACGACACCCTGCAGAAATTCATCTTCGACAACGCCGCCGTGCGCGGCGAGTTTGTCGAGATCTCCGACACCTGGCGCGAAATCCAGAACCGGCACGCTTACCCGCCGGCCGTGCGCAAGGTGCTCGGCGAGATGGTGGCGGCGGCGGCGCTGCTGTCGGCCAATCTCAAGTTCAATGGCGCCATCGTCATGCAAATCCACGGCGACGGGCCGGTGCGTTTGCTGGTGGTCGAGTGCGATTCCGAACTGCGCCTGCGCGCCACCGCCAAGGTGGCCGAAGGCGCCGAGGTGGCGGACGACGCCGACCTGAGCAGCATGCTCAACGCCACCGGGCATGGGCGCTTTGTGATCACCCTCGATCCGCTCGACAAGGTGCCGGGCCAGCAACCCTATCAGGGTATCGTGCCGCTGGACGGGGCCGACATGGCCACCGTGATCGAAAACTATATGCTGCGTTCGGAGCAGATGGACACGCGCCTGTGGCTGGCGGCGGACAACGCCGTCTCGCGCGGACTGCTGCTGCAAAAACTGCCGCGCCACAGCGGCAAGGATGATCAGCGCGCGCAGGCGAGCGAAGAGGAAGACCTGGAAACCTGGAACCGCGCCGTGGTGCTGGCGTCGACCCTGAAGCAGGATGAGCTGCTCACGACCGACATCGAAACCCTGATGAACCGGCTGTTTTGGGAAGAAACCATTCGCGTGTTCGAACCGGCCCATCCGCAATTTCATTGCAGCTGCACGCGCGAGAAAGTCGGCAATATGCTCAAGATACTGGGCAGCGCGGAAGTCGAGTCGGCCCTGTCCGAGCTGGGCCAGTTGGCGATCAATTGCGATTTTTGCGGCAAGCATTACGCCTTCGACAAGGTCGACTGCGCACAATTGTTTGCCAGCAGCGCGCCCGTCGAGGCGCTGCTGCCGGCCAGCGATGTGAAGCATTGACCGCGACACCGTCATGCACCGCGTATGGCAGTGCCGGATCTGATCGAGCTAGAACGAATGGAGCGGGACTGCACGCCGGGGAAACGCTATAGCGAAAAAACACCGCAGGTACGAATGGCGGTGTTTCTTAAGCAGCCCGTCGCTTAGTTATTCAGCAGCACCTGAGCGATGATCCCGGTGGCGAGCGCAACGAGCACGTAATCATTCCCGGCGCGTACCCAGTGCGTGCCGCGCGGTGGCGCGCTCAGGTTGTAGCGGTGCCAGTCGCTGACGACGTAGCGGTCGCTGTAGTACGTGCCGGGCAGGCGTCGACCCTGGTACAGATCATTGCGCGGACCGGCGCCGCGGCGGCTGTAGCTGCCATAGACCGGTTCCTGGCGCCCTTCCCGCTGGCGCTCGGTATGATCGCGGCGGTGATCGTCACGATGGTCGTTGTCGTAGCGGCTATCGCGATCATAACGATTGTCGCGCTGGACCTGCCCGTCGCGCTGGCTGCGGTAATCGCCGCCGTACTGTTGCGCGAAGGCGGAAGAAGCCGAGCCCAGACAAACGGCGGCAACGGCAAACACGATGGCTTTGGTAGTCATACTTGCTCCTGTGGTCAGATAAAACGCAAGGCGTTTCGACAGTCCCGCAAGAGTTCTGCTCCTTCTGGGACATGGAGAACAATACGTTCGTCCATGTATGTATTAAACCCCGGAAGCCATGTACAACCTAGCCGACTTCAGTAAGAAGTGTTACAGGACAATACTGGCCAATGCCGCCTGCAAGCCGGGATAGCGGAAGCTGAAACCGCTGCCGGCCAGGCGCGCGGGCACCACGCGCTGGCCTTCCAGCAGCAGATCGGCCTGTTCGCCCAGGACCAGGCGCATTGGCCAGGCGGGCGTGGGCATGAAGCAAGGGCGGTGCAGGAGCGTGGCTGCAACCTTGCTGAACTGCTTCTGCGGCACACTCTCGGGCGCGGTGAAATTGAAGGCCCCGCCCTCCTGATGGCGCCACACATGCGCGATGGCGCCGATCAGGTCGTCGACATGGATCCACGACAGCCATTGGCGCCCATCGCCCAGAGCGCCGCCCAGGCCCAGCTTGATCGGCAAGAGCATCATCGGCAGCGCGCCCTGCGTGCCCAGCACCAGCCCGAAGCGCATGCAGGCCACCTTGACGCCGAATGCCGCCGCGCCCGACGCGGCCTGTTCCCACTCGCGGCACAGGTCCGACATGAACATTGCCCGCGCAGGCGCATCCTCGGTGAGGCTGCGGTCGTCGCCGCGCGCCTGCACGCCGTAGTAGCCGATCGCCGAGGCCGACAGCAGCATGGCGGGCTTGTGGTCGGCACTGGCCATCCAGTTGACCAGCTTGCGCGTCAGTCCGATCCGGCTGGCGCGCAAGCTTGCCTTGCGCGCCGCGCTCCAGCGCCAGCCGAGAATGCGCGCGCCGGCCAGATTGATCACCACGTCGAAGCGGCGCGACGGTGGCAACTGGTCCAGACTGGCAACGCACTCGACGCGGCCGTCAAACATCCATGCCGCCGCGCGCGGCTGGCGGGTAAGCAGGGTGACGCGGTGCTGGTCGGCCAGCAAGGCGCGCACCAGGCGCTGGCCGATGAAGCCGGTTCCTCCAGTGACCAGCACGCTGGAAGCGGTATCGCTGAAGTGCACGCGCGGCGCCTCGTGCCGCCCGATGGCGCGCGCGGCCAGCGCGTCGCGAATTGCCGACATGCCGACACCGACGCCGCACAGCGCAAGGAAGGCGCCCAGCAAACCGTTGGGATGCCATGCCAGCGCAGTGGGCAAGGCCAGCCACGCGGGCGCGTCCAGTGCGAGCAAGGCGAGAAAGGCGCCACCATTGATCGCCAGAACCGTATGCGTGACGCGCTCGGTCGCTGGCAACAGGCGCGTGCGGTCCTCGACCACGAAATCCCACAAGGTCAGGCCGATCTCGACGGCGAATACCACGATGACGGCAACTGCCCACCAACCGTGAAACTGCCATGACGACAGACCGATGAACAGCGCGCTGTACAGCGCCGCGCGCAGTGCGTGGATCGCCAGTTCCGTGCGCGCCGTGTCGCGCCGGGGCAGCGCTTCGGTCAGCTCGTGGTGGTAGACAGTATCGAAAGCGCCCAGGCAGCCCTGTGCCGCCATCAACTGCAAGGCGAGATGATGCGTGTTCATAATTCACCTCCGATACGACCAGCATCGCGATCCTTGCCGAAGTCGATATAGCTTAGATAGACAAGCGGCGGCACCATCAGCGCCAGGGCGACCGCGTCGATCCACACGTGCACCACGGCACCGGCGCGCAGCGAGATCAGCATGTCTTGCGGCGCCCACACTGCCAGGCCGGCCAGCAAGGCTATCCACGCGGCGGTGCTGCGCTCGCGGTTGCCGATCCAGACCAGCCCCGCCATCCACAGCGCGGCAGCCTGCACGGTCGGGCCGAACAGCGCCAGCCACCAGGCTTGCTGCTGGCGCGCTGCGGCCGGCGCGGCGCCGTGCCAGAAAGCGCTTTCGATGCCGCGATGGTAATTGTCGAGCAACGGGGCATCGGCCATCGATGCCAGCAGCAGGCCCACCAGCAGATGCCAGGCGACGCAGGCGTACAGCCACCAGACGGCGGCGCGTCTCATGACACGCTCCGGAAGCACACGCCATCGCGGCACGGCGGCCCGGCGCGGTAACCCAGCACGCGCGAGAGCGTGTAGCGGTTGCGCGCGAACCAGTGGTATGGCCGGGCGAACAGGGTGCGCACGCCCGGCACGCCCAGCGGCCAGACCAGCCAGCCGCGGCCAACCAGCGAATACACCGCCCAGATCGTGTCGATACCGGCCAGCAGCGTGCCGTCGCTGGTGCGGCTGATCACTTCACGGTGGAAGTCGGCCATGCTCAGGTTCAATGCGGAGGGATCGAAACCGGGCGCGCTGATATCGACGAAGGCCAGCTTGCCGGCGCGGTCCCAACGGCGGATGCGGTCGGTTTCGGTGCGGCAGAACGGACAATCACCGTCGAAGTACATGGTCAGTGCGGGGGTGGCCATGGTCATTTCTCCTTACCGTTGCCAAGCAGGCGCGCAACCTTTCCGCCCATCGACAAAAAGCGCTGCAGGGTCGCCGGCGGCAAGCCTTTGTAGTCTTCAAAGGTGGCGCTGAGCATGTCGAGGAAGGCCAGCACTTCGCTCATGCGCTTCAGTGATGCGGCGTCCAGCTCGGCGTCGTGCTCGCCTTCGATGGCGCATTCCCGCAGCACGGTCAAGGTCGGATCGATTTCACGGCGTTTGCGCTCCTCCACGATGACGCGGAAGATTTCCCACACATCGTGAAGGGCAATGAAGTGGTCGCGCCGGTCGCCCATCACGTGGCTGACCTTGATTAACTTCCAGCTCTGCAACTCTTTCAGGCTGTTGCTGACGTTCGAGCGCGCCACGCCCAGCGATTCGGCGATGTCCTCGGCGTTCAGCGGCCGGTTGGCCAGGAACAGCAGCGCGTGGATCTGCGCCACGGTGCGGTTGACGCCCCAGCGCGTGCCCATCTCGCCCCAGTGAAGGACGAATTTCTGTTCGGTTGGACTTAAGGTCATGATATTCCGCCATTTCAGTAATTTCTGTCGATGCAGAAATTAGACTCCGAATTTGACGGAATGTCAAAGACTAATCGCCTTACTTTTGCGCGCGGATGGCGGCGTCGAAGCTGCCGTCGGCCTTCAGATGGCCAGTCGCCCAGGCAACGCCGCGCGCGACCAGGTTCAGGTAGCGCGGGTCGGCGATGGTGGCTTCGTTATGGGCCAGGGTCAGGCTGAACACTTTGGCTTTGGCCGGACCGTACTCGTGGGTCCAGGCGACCGTGAACTGCTGGCTACGCTCGCGTTCATCGGCGGCGTTCGGCTGGACGCCGGCCAGGATGGGGGTGACGCCGAAATTGCTCAGGTTGTTGTACAACTCTTCGTTCGGGGTGGTCCACAGTTCCAGCCCCTTGGCGATCGGGTGATCGGGGTTCGCGAAGCTCAATTTAATCGGTAGCTGCGGTCCGTGGCCGGTCGACTGCATGCCGGTCAGGGCGAACCAGCGGGCATTGGCAGCGCCTGGCTTCACCGGCTCGCGCCAGGTGCCCGAGCGGTACGAATGCATGGCGCAGTGCAGGTTGACGGCCGGGATGCCGCGCCGGTGCGGTGCGAGCACATTGTCGAGCGCTGCCGCATCGTCTTCATCGGCCGCGCATTCGTCATGGATGATGACGTCGTAGCCGTCGCCGTAGTGCGGATCGGTCAGGATGGGGAGCTTGGGACGGGTTGGCCGATCGGTGCCGCTCGGGTCGTAATACGCGTGCGACACCTCGACGTTGAGCTGCGCCTTCAGGCCGTTTTCCAGCAGGCGGCGCTGCTCCGGGTAATTATGATAGCCACCGCCGCTGACGATCAGCACCCGCACGGGCTTGGCAGGCGCGGCCTGAACGGACAGCGCGAGGAAGGCGGTCGCGGCGGCGAGCGCCGGGACGATGGACTTGATGTGCATGAGTAATCGAAGTGGCCGAGGGAGGTCTACTTTAGCAGAACATCAAGTAGGAGTCGCCAACGACTACTGACGCGTTGACTACATCAATGCTTGCCCTCTTCCTTCGGCGGCGGCGGCGGCGGCAGCGGAGTCGCGGATTCCTTGGGCGCGCCATTGGCGCCGAGAACCTGGATGTAGATTTCGTCCTGCTTGATCATGCCTAGCTCCAGGCGCGCGCGTTCTTCCACGGCGCCGGTGCCCTCCTTCAAATCCAGCACTTCGGATTCGAGCTTGGCGTTGCGGGCTCTGAGTTCGTCGGACTTCTGGCGGGCGGCATCGACTTGCGCTTCCATCTCGTGTACCCGCAGCCAGCCCCCCTTCCCCAGCCATAATGGATATTGGATCAGCAGCAGCAAGGCGGCGAGGGCGAGCGTGATGAGGCGCATGATGCTCCAACCGGCCAGCATGGCGCTGGCCGGTCATACTTAAATTACAGGTTCTTCAGATTGTAGAACGCGCTACGGCCTGGGTAGCTGGCGATGTCGCCCAGATCTTCCTCGATGCGCAGCAGCTGGTTGTACTTGGCCATGCGGTCCGAACGCGACAGCGAGCCGGTCTTGATCTGCAAGGCGTTGGTACCGACAGCGATGTCAGCGATGGTCGAATCTTCGGTCTCGCCCGAACGGTGCGAGATCACGGCGGTGTAGCCGGCGCGCTTGGCCATTTCGATGGCGGCGAAGGTTTCGGTCAGGGTGCCGATCTGGTTGATCTTGATGAGGATCGAGTTGGCGATGCCCTTGTCGATGCCTTCTTTCAGGATCTTGGTGTTGGTGACGTACAGATCGTCGCCCACCAGCTGAACTTTCTTGCCCAGTGCTTCGGTCAGGATTTTCCAGCCATCCCAGTCGCCTTCGGCCATCGCGTCTTCGATCGAGATGATCGGGTACTTGTCGCACCAGGTCGCCAGCATGTTGGTGAACTCGGTGGCGGTCAAGGCCAGGCCTTCGCCTTCGAGCTGGTACTTGCCGTCCTTGAAGAACTCGCTGGCGGCGCAGTCCAGGCCCAGGCAGATCTGCTCGCCCGGCACGTAACCGGCCTGCTCGATCGCTTGCATGATCAGCTTGATGGCTTCTTCATGGTTGGCCACGGAAGGGGCAAAGCCGCCTTCGTCGCCCACCGAGGTGGCCAGGCCTTTGTCGTGCAGGATTTTTTTCAGGGTGTGGAACACTTCCGCGCCATAGCGGACGGCTTCCTTGAAGCTCGGTGCACCCACCGGGATGATCATGAATTCCTGGATGTCCAGGTTGTTGTCGGCGTGGGCGCCGCCGTTGATGACGTTCATCATCGGTACCGGCATTTGCATCGCGCCCGAACCGCCAAAGTAGCGGTACAGCGGCAGGCCGGCTTCTTCAGCGGCAGCCTTGGCCACGGCCATCGACACCGCCAGCATGGCGTTGGCGCCCAGGCGGCTCTTGTTTTCAGTGCCATCGAGGTCGATCAAGGTGCGGTCCAGGAAAGCCTGTTCGTTGGCATCCAGACCCATGATCGCTTCGGAAATTTCGGTATTGATATTTTCGCAAGCCTTCAGCACGCCCTTGCCGAAGTAGCGGCTCTTGTCGCCGTCGCGCAGTTCGATCGCTTCGCGCGAACCGGTCGAGGCGCCCGACGGTACGGCGGCGCGGCCCATCACGCCCGATTCGAGCAGCACGTCGCATTCGACGGTAGGGTTGCCGCGCGAGTCGATCACTTCACGGCCGATAATATCAACGATAGCACTCATTTAATTCTCCAATGGTAAGAAAATGGCGGGCCGGTCCGTGTGGAACCGGCCGATGGACGAACCCGTTACAAGCCCTGGAATGCCGTGGTCAGGCGGTGAAGCTCGATTCGAGGAAACCAGCTTTCTTGACCACGCGGTCAAGGTCGACCAGGGTCGACAGCAGTTCCTTCATGCGCCCCAGCGGGACCGCGTTCGGTCCGTCGGATAAGGCTTGCGCCGGGTTCGGGTGCGTTTCCATGAACAGGCCGGCGATACCGGCTGCCACGGCTGCGCGCGAGAGCACGGGGATGTGCTCGCGCTGGCCACCTGATGAGGTGCCTTGTCCGCCCGGCAGCTGTACCGAATGGGTCGCATCGAACACGACCGGGCAGTTCGATTCCCGCATGATCGCCAGTGAGCGCATGTCGGAAACGAGGTTGTTGTAGCCGAAAGACACGCCGCGCTCGCAGGCCATGAAGTTGTCTTCGTTCAGGCCGGCTGCCTTGGCGGCGGCTCTGGCCTTGTCGATGACGTTTTTCATGTCGCCGGGGGCGAGGAACTGGCCCTTCTTGATATTGACCGGCAGGCCCGATTGCGCGCAGGCGACGATGAAGTCGGTCTGGCGGCACAGGAAGGCCGGGGTTTGCAGCACGTCGACCACGGCCGCGACGGCCGGGATTTCTTCGATCGTGTGGATGTCGGTCAGAACCGGCACGCCGATTTCGCGCTTGACGTCGGCCAGGATCTCCAGGCCCTTTTCCATCCCCAGGCCGCGGTAGGAACTGCCCGAGGAACGGTTGGCCTTGTCGAACGAGGATTTATAGATGAAGGGGATGCCCAGGGCCGCAGTGATTTCCTTCAGGGTGCCGGCCGTGTCGAGCGCCATCTGACGCGATTCGATCACACAGGTGCCGGCGATGAGGAAAATCGGCTGCTCGAGCCCGACGTCAAAACCGCAAAGCTTCATGCTGCGTCTCCTTGCAATGCCAGCTCGGCATTGGCTGCCTTGGACTGGCTGTGGGCGGCCTTGTGCGCCAGCGCGGCCTTGATGAACGAGGTGAACAGCGGATGGCCGCTGCGCGGGGTCGACTTGAATTCAGGGTGGAACTGCACGCCCATATACCATGGGTGGCCGTTGTCTCCGCTGCGCGGCAATTCCATGATTTCGCACAGGGATTCGGTGGGGGTGCGGGCCGATACGATCAGGCCGGCCTCTTCCACGCGCGACAGGTAGTGGTTGTTGGCTTCGTAGCGGTGACGATGGCGCTCGGTCACGACGCTGCCGTAGATTTCGGCCGCCAGGGTGCCGGGATTGACGGCGCAGGCTTGCGCGCCCAGGCGCATGGTGCCGCCCAGGTCGGA
>CAMLIL010000137.1 GCA_946480015.1 uncultured Oxalobacteraceae bacterium
AACGCCCGCACGATTGTTTTCGAGTGGAGCGTGCTTTTTGTGTTTTATTGGGTATAATGCGGGATCGTTGGATTCGAGGTAGTAGTGCAGTCTGTCTGTCATTTCTTTCTTGCTTCTTCAAACGATCTAAAACGGGCGCAAGCCCAACTTAACTGAAATAGGAAATTGTAATGGCAACTGGCATCGTAAAATGGTTCA
This sequence comes from uncultured Oxalobacteraceae bacterium, assembly GCA_946480015.1. The sequence goes on from CAMLIL010000137.1 coordinate 199, forward strand.
ATGATTCGAAGGGTTTCGGCTTTATCACCCCTGACGAAGGCGGCGAAGATCTGTTCGCTCACTTCTCGGCAATCCAGTCGGCCGGCTTCAAATCGCTGCAAGAGAACCAGCGCGTCTCTTTCGAAGTGACCGCCGGCCCTAAGGGTAAGCAAGCTTCGAACATTCAGCCGCTGTAATATTAGCTGAGTCTACGACTAAGAAAATCCTCGGTTTCCGGGGATTTTTTTTCGTCTGTACTTGCCGCATCGACGTCATTTTCCGGCTTTCTTCCAGTAATCGGCCTGGGCGTAGGTGTGGCGCAGAAAGTCGACCAGGGCCCGGATGCGCAGCGGCAGATGGCGCCGCTGGGCGAACACGGCATGGATATCGTTGCCCGGCGCCGCATACGCGTCCAGCACCGTACACAGGCGCCCAGCCTGGATTTCGCCACCCACTTCCCACATCGAACGCCACGCCAGGCCCTTGCCCGCCAAGGCCCAGTCGTGCAGCACTTCGCCGTCGTTGCACACCATATTGCCCGCCACTTTCAAGGTCACCAGCTTGCCGTGTTCGCGGAAGGTCCAGCCGCGCTGGCTGCCTTCGCTGCTGATCGCCAGGCAATTGTGGCGCGCCAGCTCGCCCAAGCTGGCCGGCGCGCCGTGGCGGCGCAGATAATCCGGCGCGGCCACCACCACCCGGTGGTTGTCGGCCAGGTTGACTGCCACCAGGCTGGAATCGGACAGGCTGGCGATGCGGATCGCCACGTCCACGCCTTCGCCCACCACGTCGACCACGCGGTCGTTCAGGTTGAGATTGACCGTCACTTCGCGGTGCTCGGCCAGGAAGGAAGGCAGCAGCGGCGCCACGTGCTGGCGCCCGAAGCCGGCCGGCGCCGACACCAGCAGGTGGCCGGTGGCCCTGGCGCTGCGCGCCGCCACGGCCGTCTCGGCTTCTTCCAGCTCGGCCAGGATGCGCTGGCAGTCTTCCAGAAAGGCGCTGCCTTCGTCGGTGAGGGCCAGCTTGCGGGTGGTGCGCTGCAGCAGTTTGACCCCCAGACGCTGCTCCAGCGCGTCCAGGCGGCGTCCGATCATGGCCGGGGCGATCCCTTCGGCGCGCGCGGCCGCCGACAGGCTCCCGCGCGCGACGACCTCGACAAAAGTGGCAATCTGGCGGAACTGGCCCATGTTTTCGGCTCCCTGCATCTATGACAAAAACGCACAGATGAATGTATAAAATGTCTCGTTTAGCTACCTGACAGTCAATATACTGGATGTCATGTGCAGCGCACAATCCTCACCTATACTGAAGGTGTTTGTGCGGCCCCAATCTTTCCATTTATTTACATCAAACAGGAGCACCCATGACCATCGCCATCCCGCAGGGTATGCAGATTACCGCCGAGATCAAACCGGGCTACGAACAGATTCTCACCCCTGAAGCCCTGGCGCTGGTGGCCAAGCTGACGCGCGCGTTCGAGCCGCGCCGCCAGGAACTGCTGGCCACGCGCGCCGAGCGGGCCCGGCGGCTGGACGCCGGCGAGCGTCCCGACTTCCTGGCCGATACCGCGCACATCCGCGCCGGCGACTGGAAGATCGCCCCGATCCCCAAGGCGCTGGAATGCCGCCGCGTGGAAATCACCGGCCCGGTCGAGCGCAAGATGGTCATCAACGCCTTCAATTCGGGCGCCGACAGCTACATGACCGACTTTGAAGACTCGAACACGCCCAACTGGGACAACCAGATCACCGGCCAGATCAATATGCGTGACGCGGTGCGCCGCACTATCTCGCTGGAACAGAACGGCAAGGTGTATCGGCTCAACGACAAGATCGCCACCCTGGTGGTGCGTCCGCGCGGCTGGCACCTGGACGAAAAGCACGTGCTGGTGGACGGCAAGCGCATCTCCGGCGGCATCTTCGACTTCGCCCTGTTCATGGTGCACAACGCCAAGGAGCAGCTGGCGCGCGGCGCCGGTCCGTACTTCTACCTGCCGAAGATGGAATCGCACCTGGAAGCGCGCCTGTGGAACGACATCTTCGTGATGACCCAGCAGGAGCTGGGCCTGGCGCAAGGCACCATCAAGGCCACGGTCCTGATCGAAACCATCCTCGCCGCTTTCGAGATGGACGAGATCCTGTACGAACTGCGCGAACACAGCGCCGGCCTGAATGCCGGCCGCTGGGATTACATCTTCTCGTGCATCAAGAAGTTCAAGCGCGACAAGGACTTCTGCCTGGCCGACCGTCCCAAGGTGACGATGACTTCGCCCTTCATGCGCGCCTACGCGCTGCTGCTGCTCAAGACGTGCCACAAGCGCGGCGCACCGGCCATCGGCGGCATGTCGGCCCTGATTCCGATCAAGAACGATCCGGAGAAAAACGAGATTGCCATGGGCGGCGTACGCACCGACAAGGCGCGCGACGCTGCCGATGGCTACGACGGCGGCTGGGTCGCGCACCCGGGGCTGGTCGAGCTGGCGATGGGCGAATTCAAGAAGGTGCTGGGCGATCGTCCCAACCAGATCGACAAGCGGCGCGACGACGTCAACGTCAGCGCCGCCGAACTGCTGGAGTTCAAGCCCGAGACCCCGATCACCGAGGCGGGCCTGCGCTACAACATCAACGTCGGGATCCACTACCTGGGCAGCTGGCTGAGCGGGAATGGCTGCGTACCGATCCATAACCTGATGGAAGACGCCGCCACCGCCGAAATCAGCCGTTCCCAGGTGTGGCAGTGGATCCGGTCGCCCAAGGGCGTGCTGGAAGACGGCCGCAAGGTCACGGCAGGGATGGTGCGGGAGATGATTGCGGATGAACTGGTCAAGGTCAAGCAGGTGGCGCCGAACGGCGACAACCCCAGCTATGCGCGCGCGGCCGAGATCTTCGAAGAGATGTCGACGTCGGAATCGTTTGCCGAGTTCCTCACCCTGCCGCTGTACGAAGAAATCTGAACCTGTCGTCCCCCGCCGATGCGGGGGGCGACCGGGTTCAGGCCCGCAGCAGCTTGGTCTGGCTGGCCCGAATCAGGTCGGCAAACTGCGCCGCCGGCACCGCCTGACTCAGATAATACCCCTGCAGCAGGTCGCAATGCTGCGCCCTCAGGAAGGTCAGCTGGGCTTCGGTCTCCACGCCTTCGGCCACCACCTCCAGACGCAGACTGTGCGCCAGCGCGATGATGCCGGCGATGATGGCCGCGTCGTCCGCGTCCTGCGGCACGTCGCGCACGAAGGAGCGGTCGATCTTGATGATATCGACCGGGAAGCGCTTCAGATACGACAGCGACGAGTAGCCGGTGCCGAAGTCGTCGATCGACAGGCGCACGCCGAGCTGGCGCAGGCGATGCAGCGCCTGCAGGGTATCCTGCGCATGCTCCATCAGCGTGCTCTCGGTGATCTCCAGCTCCAGCAGGCCGGCCGGCAGGTCGGTATCGCGCAGCACGCTTTCCACCGTGTCGGCGAAATTTTTTTGCAGCAGCTGGCGCACCGACAGGTTGACCGCCACGCGCATCGGCGGCAAGCCCTGGTCGAGCCACACGCGCAGCTGGGCGCAGGCGGTGCGCAGGACGAATTCGCCGAGCGGATTAATCAGGCCGGTTTCCTCGGCCAGCGGGATGAATTCGACCGGCGAGACCATGCCGCGGGTGGCGTGCTTCCAGCGCACCAGCGCTTCCATGCCGACGATCTGCTGGGTATCCAGGCGCGCCTGCGGCTGGTAATACACTTCCAGTTCCTGGTGTTCGAGCGCGCGGCGCAGGTCGCTTTCCAGGCGCACGTGCTCGGAAATGGTCTGCTCCATCGACGCTTCGTAGAACTGGAAGCCGGTGTTGGTCTTCTTGGCGCGGTACATGGCGCTGTCGGCATGCTTGACCAGGCTGGGCACATCGGTGCCGTCGTGCGGGTACATGGCGATACCGACGCTGCTGGTGACGAAAATATCGTGGCCGTCGATCTGGAACGGCGCCGCCAGTACGCGGCAGATGCTCTGTGCCGCGGCGGCGGCCGGGGCCGGCCCGTCGATCTCGCTCAGCACCACCGTGAATTCGTCCCCGCCCAGGCGCGCCACCATGTCGATACTGCGCACCGCGCGGCGCACCCGCTGGGCCACCGCTATCAGCAGGCGGTCGCCGACATCGTGGCCGAGGTTATCGTTGACATACTTGAAGCGGTCCAGGTCCATGAACAGCACCGCCAGCAGCGCGTCCTTGTTGCGCGCCTGCTCGACCGATTGGCCCAGCAGGTCGAAGAACAGGGTGCGGTTGGGCAGGCCGGTCAGCAGATCGTTGTAGGCCAGGTGGCGAATGCGCTTCTCGGCGCGGTTGGCTTCGATGATGCGGCGTACGCGCTGCGACAGCACGGCGTAGTGGATCGGTTTGGGGATGTAGTCGCTGGCGCCGGCCGCGAAGGCCCGCTCGACCGAGGAATTGTCCTCCAGCGCGGTGATCATCAAGACCGGAATCGCGGTCCCGCCCGGCATCTCCTGCAGGCGCGCGCAGGCGCTGAAGCCGTCCATCACCGGCATCACGGCATCCATCAGGATGACGTCCGGGCGGAAGCGCTTGAGCATGGCGAGCGCCTGGGCGCCGTCGGCCGCTTCCTCGACCCGGAAGCCGTCGCGCTGCAGGGTATGGCGCAGCGTGCTGCGGGTGCTGCGGTCGTCGTCGACGATGAGCACCTGCGGCAGATCGTCGGCGCCGCTTTCGCTGACCGCGTCGTCGCTGCCGGCTTCGCGCGCCAGTGCGTGCGCCACGACGTTGTAGGCGATGCGCAGGCGCGGCAGCAGCGGCGCGACCAGTTCGGGCGAACCGGCCAGCGCGAACTCTTCGGCCTCCTTGGCCAGCTGGGCCAGGTGGACAGCGCCCAGATTGCCGGACGAGCCTTTGATGGCGTGGGCCTTGGCACGCGCCGCTTCGCTGTCGCCGTCCGCCACCGCCTGTTCCAGGTCGTGCAGATACTGCGGCGTGTCCTCCAGGAAGGGGCTGATCGCCTGCGGCAGCGACGGTCCCATGATCTCGCGCAGCTTGGCGAAGATGTCCGGATCGAGCGCGCCGTCGACATACTCGTCGGTGCGATCGCCAAGGCCGGACGGCAGCGCTTCGTCGTCGCCGCGCGGCAGCCAGCGTTCGAGCTTGTGGCGCAATTCCACCAGCGTGATCGGCTTGGCCAGATAATCGTCCATCCCGGCCGCCAGGCACTTCTCGGCGTCGCCGCGCTGGGTGTTGGCGGTCATCGCCACCAGCGGCGTGCGCCGCCCGGTGCTTTCTTCATGGGCGCGGATATGGGCCGTCGCTTCATAGCCGTCCATCTCCGGCATGCTGCAATCCATCAGGATCAGATCGAACTCGCGCGCGCGCGCCGCTTCCAGCGCTTCGCGGCCGTTGGAGGCGAATTCGCAGGAGCAGCCGTTCATCGCCAGCATGCCCGCCGCCACCATCTGGTTGGTGCGGTTGTCCTCGGCCACCAGGATGCGGAAGCCCTTGCGGTCCGGGGCGGCCCGCTCGGCCCGCAGTTCCGCCTCGGCGGCGGGCGCGCCGGCCAGCAGATCCTGCACGGCGTGCAGCAGGCGCTCTTCGCGCAGCGGCTTGCCGAGCGAGGCGTAGCCGTCGATCAGGGTGCCGCCGGCGGGGGAACCGAAGCGGTCGAGAATCAGGATGCGGGTGGCCGGCGCCTGCAGTTCGGCCTGGCGCGCGAGATCGTGGCCGTCGTCGTCGAGTGCGCCGATGTCCATGATCAGGACCTGGTACGGCCGCTCTTCGGCGGCGCCCAGCGCCAGCTGGCGCAACGCTTCGCCGCCCCAGCGGGTGGCGTGGCAATCGAGTCCGTGCCGGTGCAGGGTCTGGCCGACGAAGTCGCGCACCACCTGGCTGGCGTCGACGACGACCACGCGCACGCCTTGCAGCGCAGGGTAGACCGGCTCGGCCACCCGCTCCTGGGCATGGCCGCACAGCACCGTGAAAGTGAACGTGGTGCCTTCGCCCAGCTTGCTGGCCACGCCGATGTCGCCGCCCATCAGACCGACCAGCTGCTTGCAGATCGCCAGCCCAAGCCCGGTGCCGCCGTATTTGCGGGTGGTGGACGGGTCGGCCTGGGCGAAGGACTGGAACAGGTTTTCCTGCTGCTCGCGACTCATGCCGATGCCGGTGTCGCGCACTGCGAAGCGCAGACCGAAGGCCACCTGGGGCGCGCGGTCGATCATCACCGACACTTCGCCGTGTTCGGTGAACTTGACCGCATTGCCGAGCAGGTTGATGAGCAGCTGGCGCAGGCGCAGCGAGTCGCCGCGCACGCGCGCCGGCACGTCGGCGGCCAGCAGATAGCCCAGCTCGACGTCGCGCATCTGGGCCTGCTTGGCCACCAGTTCGATCACTTCCTCGAGCAGTTTGCGCAGGTCGAAATCGACCTCGTCGAGCGACAGCTTGCCCGCTTCCATCTTGGAGAAATCGAGAATATTGTTGATCAGCTCGATCAGGGTGCGCGAGGAATTCCAGGCCACGTCGACGCATTCGGCCTGGCGCTTGTTCAGGCTCATTTCCTTGAGCATGTCGAGCATGCCGACCACGCCGTTGAGCGGCGTGCGCACTTCGTGGCTGACGGTGGCGGCAAATTGCGCCTTCATGTGCGCCATGCTGACGGCGGCGTCGCGCGATTGCTTCAGCTCGGCCTCGCGCTGTTCCAGCACGTTCATCATCTTGTTGAAGGCGACCGCCATTTCGATCAGGTCGCGCGGGCCGGCCGGCGCGGCGCGCATGCCCGACTCGCCCGACTCGGCGCGCCGCATCAGGTTCGACAGCGCGTTGAGCGGGTTGATCATGTGGCGCGTGAGCAGGCGCACCACGGCCAGCAGGATCACCGCGAACGACAGGGTGATGACCAGATTGCCGAGCAGGAGCGACCAGGTCAGGCGCTTGAGCGTGCCCTTGCCGATGGCCACATGCACATAGCCGAGCAGCTGCGGCTTGGATTCCTGCAGCTCGAAGGGCGAGGCGTCGCCCTGGCCGCCGTACACCGGCGCGGCGAAGCGCCAGGCATCGTCCGACTCGGCCGCCAGCGCGGCGTGGGCCAGCGGCTGGCCCAGGACCGGCGCGGCGTCGGTGCTGCCGCCGGGCTGGCTCTTCGACAGCAGGACCACCTGCCTGGCGTCGGTGATCTGCACGCTCAGCACGTCGGGAAAGGCCAGGGTGGTGGCCACCCCCTCATGGGCATTCTCGGCCGAGTGATACAGCAGCGTCAGGGTGCTCTGGCGCGCCAGGTTCTCGGCAATGCGCTGGCCCTGCTCGACGAAATAGTCGCGCATGCGCGAACTGGCTTCCCAGGAGTTGATCAGCGAGGAGAACAGCGCCAGGACAAGAATCGCCGCCGACACAAGCACGGTCAGCTGGCGGCGAAATCCGGTGCGGCGTAGGAAGTGATGGAACATCAGATCATGGCTCCGGATAGATGAAGTCGAAGGTGCGTTGCTGCTGGTACCCGATCGTCAGGCCGACGTGGCTGGCAGTACGCAGATTGATGGCGGTATGCAGTTCGCGCAGAGGCTGCACGCCTTTCTTGCGCACTTCGCCGGCCATCAGGCCCAGCGCCGAGCTGGCCAGCGAGCGGCCCAGTTCCACGTTGTTCGGGCTCATGGCGAACAGCGCGCCCTTTTTCACGTGCAGCACATTGCTGGAAAAAATGGGCACGCCGCTGTTCCAGGCTTCCTTCAGGATCAGCGGCAGCAGGGTGCTTTCTTCGACCGTGGTGGTATCGTGCGGCAGCCAGACCGCGTCGCGCTTGGCTTCGGCATTGGCGAACAGGGTGCTGTAGATATGGGCGGCGTGGCTCAGGTCACGCGCTTCGTGCGCCACCAGCTCGAGCCCCTGCGCACGGGCCGCCTCGCGCGCCAGGCGCAGCAGCCATTCGGTCTTCTTGGGGTCGTACACCACCAGCACCCGTTTGATATCGGGCAGCAGGGTGCGCAGGCGGGTAAACAGCAGGGCCGGGTCGGGCGTCAGGCTGATGCCGTTGACGTTGACGATCTCCGCGTCCGACAGCAGCAGGGCGCCGCCGACGAGCACGGTGATGTCGCGGTCCAGGCTGGAGGCGACGGTCAAGCCCTGGCGGCCCAGTGCGATGACCAGCCTGGTCCCGTTGCGTTTGAGCTGGGTATTCAATTCGGCCGTGTCGACCTTGGCATCGACCGGGTAGCTGCGCACGCGCAGGCGGGTACGGTCCTCGATGCCCTGAATCATGCTGATGAAAGCGCTGCGAAACGGTTCGGATACATTTGGATAGAGCACCGCCAGCGCTCCCTTGCCGACCGAGGCTTGCAATTCCGGGCGGCGCAACTGGTCTTCCAGCTGCGCCACCGTGATCGGGCGCAGGTTATAGCCACCGCGGCCGGCACCGGCCGGGCTGTCGAGCCGTTCGAACAGGTCGGACGAAGGCGAAGCGGACCCCGGCCCGGCGCCAGCGAGCGCCTCGGCGCGGGCCTGGCTCGCCGGCCCCAGCAGAAGCGCCAGGAAGGCGAGCAACAGGCAAGCTCCAGCCGCGAACAGACGGCTGGCATCGTAAAAATATTTCATCATTGCTCAACAGCAGGGGAGGTGCATGTTCGTCAATTTGGAGTGAAAGTTTTACCCCAAAACAATGCAACAGTATACGACAGGCAAGGTGCCCGAAAGAAAGTATTTTGAATTGTGGTATTTCGACCGAATTTCTTACGGTTCTGGATACAGAAAATTGAAACTGCGCTGGACACGGGCGGAAATGCTGATCCCGATGTGGCTGGCGGTGCGCAGATTGAGGGCGGAGTGCACGTCGCGCAGCGGCATGATGCCGCGCGGCGGGGGCGCGCCGGCCAGGGTGGCCGTGGCGAGATTGGCAAGATTGCGGCCCAGGTCGAGATTGTTGGGCGACAGCGCGAACAAGGCGCCGCGCTTGACGTGAACAATACTGCTGGAAAATACCGGCACACTGCGATTCCACGCTTCGCGCAGCACCAGCGGCAGGATGGTCGCCTCATCGACCGTGGTGGCGTCGATCGGCAGCCACAGCGCGTCGCGCTTGCGGTCCGCACCGGCGAACGCGGATTCGTACAGGCGCGCGGCGCTGGCCAGGTCGCGCGCTTCGAGCCCGACCAGTTCCAGATTGCTGGCGCGGGCCGCTTCGCGCGCCAGCTTGAGCAGCCACTCGTTATTCTGTGGATTGTAGACAATCATGACCCGGCGCACGGTCGGCATCAGGTTCTTCAGATGGGCGAACTGCAGGGCCGGGTCGGGCGTGAGGCAAATGCCCAGCTGGCGCTCGCCATCCGGCACCGAAGACACGCCGCTGATAATCACCGGCGCCTCGAGCGTGCTGGCGGCCTTCAATCCCTGGCGCCCCAGGGCGATCACCACCCTGGTGCCGGCGCGCTTGAGCGCGGCCGCCAATTCCGCCGGATCCTGGGCCGCGGTGACCGGATAGGCGCGTACTTTCACATGCGCCTGGTCTTCGATGCCTTCGATAATTTCGGTAAATACTTTACGGAAGGGCTCGCCAATATCAGGGAATAACACGCCGATCGGCTCAGCGCTGACAGGACGTGGCGCGGGCGCGCTTTGCGCCCATGCGCGCGCCGGCAGGATGGCCGCGCCCAGCAGCAGCAGGGCGCGGCGCCGCGCCGGCCGCGGGGCGCGGTCGGGCTGGTCGGCTACGGGCGCAAGCTTATGCGGCATGCAACGGCGCGTTCATCATGTTGTATTGGAAGTGTTTCCTAAGGGAACATGTTATCTGGTTTACGCGGTCTTGGGTATCGTTCAGGCTTAAAACGTATTCTTCCAGGTGCGCAGGGCGGTAAAGCTGTCCAGCGCGGAACCGTCAGCCGGCATCTTGCCCAGCGCAATCAGGTTGGCGCGCACGGCTGGCTGTTCATGGCGCAAAAAGGGATTGGTGGCTTTTTCCAGGCCGATGGTCGACGGCACGGTGGGCTCGCTGCGGGCACGCCTTGCGCTGTCGGCTTGCTGGCGGGTGGCGATGGCGTCGCTGTCCGGTTCGGCCGCCAGCGCGAAACCCAGATTGGCCAGCGTGTATTCGTGCGCGCAATACACCAGGGTATCGTCGGGCAGGGCGGCCAGCCTGGCCAGCGAGTGCAGCATCTGGGCCGGCGTGCCTTCGAACAGCCGGCCGCAACCGGCGCCAAACAGGGTGTCGCCGCAGAACAGCCACGGCGCGTGCAGGTAGGCGATGTGGCCGGCGGTGTGGCCGGGGATGTCGAGCACGGTCAGGCTCAGGTCCAGGCCCGGCACATCGACGCGCGCGCCTTCGCCGAGCGGGTGAGTGACCGCCGCGATGGCTTCGCCGCGCGGACCGAACACCGGCACCGCGGCGTGCGCCAGCAGGGTTGGCACGCCACCAATGTGGTCAGCATGGTGATGGGTGAGTAGAATGGCGGTCAGGGTCAGTCCATGCTTGGCGAGCGCGGCCAGTACTGCCGGACCATCGCCCGGATCGACCACGGCGGCATGGACGCCATCCTGGATGAGCCAAAGGTAATTATCCCGGAAGGCGGGGATGGCGATGACGCGCAAGTCGCGGCGCGGCGAAGTCGTCATAGTGGTAGCGGGTTTTTCGATGAATGGGACAAGAGGAAAGGCATGGATAGCACGGCATCCGAAAAGTCCATTATAGCGCTCGACACCTGGCTCCAGACGCCGGCGGGCGCGTATGTGCGGGCCTGGGAGCAGGCCTGTCTTGACGAATTGACAGCCGATATTTTCGGCTTCAACGCGGTGCAGATCGGCCTGCCGCAAGTCGACGCGCTGGCCGCCAACCGCATGCCCAACAAGTGGCAGGCGGCCACGCGCACCTCGTCGATCGAGCAACTGGCGCGCGCCCCCGGCGGGCGGCAGATCGCCGTTGCGCTCGACTTCGCCGAACTGCCGTTCGCCTCGCAAAGCCTGGACCTGGTGGTGCTGCCGCACGTGCTGGAGTTCGCCGCCGAGCCGCACCAGGTGCTGCGCGAGGTCGAACGCGTGCTCATTCCCGAAGGCCAGGTGATCATCTGCGGCTTCAATCCGGCCAGTCTGTGGGGCTTGCGCCAGGGCGTGGGCCGCCTGACAAGCTCGCACTACCTGCCGGCGGCCGGCGAATTCATCTCTATGCCGCGCCTGAAAGACTGGTTAAAATTGTTGAATCTGGCGCCCAGCCGCAGCCATTTCGGCTGTTATGCGCCGCCATGCCGGACCGAACGGTGGATCGAACGGTTTTCCTTCATGGAGCCGGCCGGCGCGCGCTGGTGGCCCTATGTGGGAGCCGTGTACATCGTGCACGCCATCAAGCGGGTCAAGGGCATGACCATCATCGGCCCGGTCTGGAGCCGAAAAGGCGCCACGGCGCCGCAAGCGGTACCGGCAACCAATCGAAAATAGAAAGCAGGCATGACAACAAAGGTAGAAATTTTCACGGATGGCGCCTGCAAGGGCAATCCGGGCACGGGCGGCTGGGGTGCGCTGCTGG
>CAMLIL010000138.1 GCA_946480015.1 uncultured Oxalobacteraceae bacterium
GAGCTTTTCCTGGGGCCAGTGCCGCCTGCTGCTCAACGGCTGGTACGGCTTCGGCGCCGCCGTCTCGTCCTGGCTGGACGAAGGCCAGCGCGACGAGAAAACCGCCACCCTGCAAGCGATGTTCAAGGAATGGCCATTCTTCGCCACCCTGCTCTCGAACATGGACATGGTGCTGGCCAAGAGCGACCTGGCCATCGCTTCGCGCTATGCCGAACTGGTGGCCGACGTCGAACTGCGCGAGCGCATCTTCAAGCGCATCGCGGCCGAGCACGGGACCACGCTCAAATGCCTGGAAGCCATCACCGGCGCCCAGGAGCGCCTGAGCGCAAATCCGCTGCTGGCGCGTTCGATCCAGAACCGCTTCGCCTACCTCGATCCGCTCAACCACTTGCAGGTTGAACTGATCCACCGTCACCGCGCCGTGGCGGGCGACCCGACCCGGATCGACGAGCGCGTGCACCGCGGCATCCACCTGTCGATCAACGGCGTCGCCGCCGGCCTGCGCAACACCGGCTAAACGGCGCGCAACTTCGTCACACGGCGGCTCGATCGGAAACGGTCGGGCCGTTTTTTTATTTTCTTTGTAACAACAATCCTGCGGAGCGCTGACCTCGCTAGAAACTGGCATAAAATGGAGCAAGCACAACCGTTTGGGAGGCGCATGAAATCGTGGAGCGTGGGATCGCTGTGCCTGGCCATTGCCGTCATTGTCCTGACGATGGCAGGCTCGGTCGCGCTCGTTGCCGTCAGCGATGTGCACGCCATCCCGCGGCTGGTCCTTGCCGCCGTCAGCGTCGCCACGGGCGCCGTGATGCTGGCGGCCCTGCGCATTCGTGCCATGGCGCGCGCGCACGATGCCGCGCTGCGCCGGGCGCGCACCTTGAAGCGCCGCTACAGCCACTTCGTCAACACGGCCCATGAGGGCATCTGGATGGTCGATGCCGCGGGTAAAACCGTGTTCGCCAACGCGCGCCTGGCCGGCATGTTCGGCTGCACCGTCGAGCAACTCAATTACCACACCGTGCACGATTTTTTTGGCGACAATCCGCGCCAGTCGCTCGCAGGCCTGCTGTCCCACGTCGACAGCCCCACCGTGCGCACCTTCGACCTGTGCTACCGCCGGCGCGACGGCACCGTCGGCTGGGCCATCGCCAGCGGCCGCCCTGCCCCACTGGACGACGGGCTGGCCAATGGCACCCTGCTGCTGCTGACCGACATTTCCGAGCGCAAAGCCGCCGAGCTGGAATTGGCGGCCGTACAGATCGGCCTGGAAGTACGCATCCGCAAGCGCACCGCCGAGCTGCAACGCATCAATGAACAGCTGAGCATCGAGGTCAGCGAGCGCCAGGCCACCGAACAGGCGCTGGCGCGCTCCTATGCGCAGCTGCGCCGCCTCACCGCCCACCTCGAGACCGCCAAGGAAGAGGAGCGCAAGCGCATCGCGCTCGATATCCACGACGACCTGGGCCAGAACCTGCTGGCCCTGAAAATCGACGTACAGATGCTCTATCAGCGCTGCGGCCCCCACTCGCTCCTCAAGTGCCGGGTCGGCCAGGCACTCGACACCCTCGACGCGACGATCCGCTCGGTACGCGCGATCATCAACGACCTGCACCCCAGCACGCTCGAACTGGGCTTGCCCGCCGCCACCGAATGGCTGGTCGACCAGTTCGAAAAGCGCAGCGGCATCGCCTGCTACCTGACGGTCAAGGGCGAGGAGCGCGAGCTGCCCGACCAGCAGCGCGGCGCCCTTATCTTCCGCATCATCCAGGAATCGCTGGTCAATATCCTGCACCACGCCCGCGCCACCCAGGTCGAGGTCAGCTTGAGCATCGAAGAAAGCGCAGTGACCGTCATCATCATGGACGACGGCATCGGCATCCGCTCGGCCGCGCGCAGCAAGGCGGCACAATTGGTGCTCGACGGCATCCGCGAACGTGTCAACCTGTTCGGCGGCAGATTGCATGTGCAACCCCGGCCGAGCCTGGGAACTTGCCTATCGTTCAGAATCCCGCTCGCAAACAAGGTCGATATCGACCAAATACCGGCTTAGCTACAACAATACGGAAAATGAAATGGTTAAATTTCGCTAACAATGTGAACGGGGCTACAATGGCCGCTGCTGATGGTTGCGCAGACCGGGAAACCACCTGCCGCCGTTGACTACCCCTGTTTGCGCATCCGGTTATCCCGGGTGCGCATTTTTTTTGGCCCTACGCATGACACATTGAAAGTGTAATTTCAGCAAGTCCGGTGTCAATTGCGGATGTGGAAAATGACAAGCTTTTGTTTGTTTCAGGGATCTGCATGTTAAGCGGGCGCCCGCCAAACGTGATGACGTCAAACCGCTTGTGTGGGAGCGGGTGGACTACTCGACATGGCGGCCGGTATTTCATGACCAGCCAATCGAGCCGTGACCACGGCAGCCTATTCTCCACAATATTGTCGACAGCAGTGCGCAAACCCCGGAAAGTCGAATGTTTCCGGCTTTCGCATTCCACGATTCCGACACTTTTGCGCGGCATATCGTCCAAACTGGACATACATCAGCCTGCAACAGAATCGCTCCCGCCGCAGGCTTTCAATAATCCGGACAGCGCTTAGTGGTTATGCAGGAAGCTCTTCAGCTTATCCGAGCGCGACGGCTGACGCAGCTTGCTCATGGCCTTCGCTTCAATCTGGCGAATCCGCTCGCGCGTCACGTCGAACTGCTTGCCCACTTCTTCCAGCGTGTGGTCGTTCGACATTTCCACGCCATAGCGCATGCGCAGCACTTTCGCTTCGCGCGGGGTCAGCGAGTCCAGCACTTCCTTGATCACATTGCGCATCGACGCATGCAGCGCCGCGTCGAGCGGTGCCAGGGTGGTGTTGTCTTCGATGAAGTCGCCCAGCTGCGAATCGCCATCCTCGCCCATCGGCGTTTCCATCGAAATCGGTTCCTTGGCGATCTTCATGATCTCGCGGACCTTGTTCTCCGGCATTTCCATCTTTTCCGCCAGGGTCGCCAGATCCGGCTCGCTGCCGGTTTCCTGCATGATCTGGCGCGAGATGCGGTTCATCTTGTTGATCGTCTCGATCATGTGCACCGGCACGCGGATGGTGCGCGCCATGTCGGCGATCGAGCGCGTGATGGCCTGGCGAATCCACCAGGTCGCATAGGTCGAGAACTTGTAGCCACGGCGATATTCGAACTTGTCCACCGCCTTCAGCAGACCGATATTGCCTTCCTGGATCAGATCCAGGAACTGCAGGCCGCGGTTGATGTATTTCTTCGCGATCGAAATCACCAGACGCAGGTTGGCCACCGTCATTTCGCGCTTGGCGTGACGCGCACGCTTCTCGCCGGCCGCCATCTGCTTGTTAATCTTGCGCAGATCGGCCAGCGGCAGCGCCACGCGCGCCTGCAGGTCGATCATGCGCTTTTGCAGTTCCTTCACGGCAGGCACGTTCCGGCCCAGCACGGCGCTGTACGGATACGCGCAATCGACTTCGCCATCGACCCAGTCCAGATCCGTCTCATTACCCGGGAACACCTTGATGAAGTGCGCGCGCGGCATGCCGCAGCGGTTCACGCAGATATCGAGCACGGCTTTTTCGATGTGGCGCACTTCGTCCATCTGGCCGCGCAGGGTGTCGCACAGCTTTTCGACGACCTTGGCGGTAAAGCGGATGCCCAGCAGTTCGTTGGAAATGACTTCCTGCGCCTTGACGTAATTCTTCGAGCCGTAGCCATCCTTCTCGAAGGCCTTGGCCATCTTCTCGAATTCTTCCTGGATGACGCCGAATTTTTCCAGCGCGCCGCGCTTCAACTGCGCCAGCTGCTCGGCCGAAAAGCCGGCCGCGCCGCCGTTGGCGTCGCCATCTTCCTCTTCGTCTTCCTCTTCCTCGTCGTCCTCGTCGTCATGCGCGTGCGCGGCGGCCGGGGCCGGAGCGTTCGATTCGTTCAAATCGACAAAGCCGTCGACCACTTCGTCGACCTTGATTTCATCACTGGCGATCTTGTGCGACAGGGCGATGATTTCGGCGATCGTGGTCGGGCAGGCGGAGATAGCTTGCACCATGTCCTTCAAGCCTTCCTCGATGCGCTTGGCGATCTCGATCTCGCCCTCGCGCGTGAGCAGCGCCACGGCGCCCATCTCGCGCATATACATCCGCACCGGGTCGGTGGTGCGGCCGAAATCCGAGTCGACCGTCGACAGCGCCGTCGCCGCAGCCGCTTCGACTTCATCGTCGCTGGTCGCGGTGGCCACGGTGTCGGTCAGCAGCATCATTTCCGCGTCCGGCGCGCGCTCGTAGACGGCGATGCCCATGTCGTTGAAGGTCGCGATGATGCCTTCGATCGCTTCCGGATCGATGATGTTTTCCGGCAGCTGGTCGTTGATCTCGGCATAGGTCAGGAAGCCGCGCTCCTTGCCCATGTTGATCAGGTTCTTGATCTGCTGGCGGCGGCGCTCCAGATCCGCTTCCGAGGTCTTGTCGTCGCCCGACAGCGCGCTCGCCAGGCCGCTCTTGGCCTTGCGTTCCTTGGCCTTCGAGACCGCCTTCAGTTCGGCGCGCTCGACCGCGTTCAGCGCCGCCACTTCGTCGTTCTCAGGCGTAAATTCGCTCGGCTTGCGGCCGCGCCGGCCCGGCACCTTGACCGACGGCAGCAGATAGCCGGAGGTATCGATAGCGGCCAGCGCGGCCGCGTCGGTGGTCTGGCTGACGGCCTGGCCGGCGGTTGGAATGATCACGGTCGGCTCGATCTCGGGCTTGCGCACGGCACGCTTGACGGCCGGTTTCGGCGCGGCCGGCGGCGCTTCAGCGGCAACCGCCGCTTCCTGCACAGCGGCCAGTTTGGAACGCTTGCGCACGACCACCGGCGCCGGCGCCTCGTTCACGCTGGCCGGCACTTCGGCCTCGACCGCAGCCGCCGCCAGGCGCGAGCCCTTCTTCACCACGGTGACCTTGGCCGCCGCTTCCGTTTCCACAAAATACGAGGTGGCGGTTTTCGGCACGGCCAGTGGCGCGCTGCCTTTGCGCGGCGCTTTGGTCGTGGTGAGGGTCAAGGTTTTCGCGGTGTTCTTCATTAAAACTCCAGTCAATAATCCACCCGGCGCGACATGAGGCGCGCTCGCTGGACGGTGCATCAGGAAGGCCCTGCTACCTACTTAGGGCAAAGTCGCCGGATTGCAAGCACGACGGGCAGCGCTGCCCGGAAGGGCAGACGCGCAGTAGGTGTGCAGTGGTCAATTTGGCGCTGGTCATGGCAGAACGAAAAAAAGCCCGTCAGTTAAAACGGGCTTGAATCTATTTTTCGGAAGAAGAATAGAGGAGACGGTGCAATTATGCATCATTAGTAGATATCGCGATAATTAATAATGCGAATATCAGATATCATTGATACTGATAATCCATCCCGTCGCCCATCACCTTCCGCCTGCCCTGCGTTGTATCAAGCCGCTCGCAAAGCAAGGGGCGGATCATACACGATTTCGCCCCTCTCGGCTCGTCGCCCATCAAGCACACGCGAATAAAATCCAAGCACATGCCAATCTGACCATGCTATCCTTTCGCTTCCCGCTTTTCCTATGATGTCAATGAACCCTAACAGCAATGCCGCCGAGTCCGGCGACACGCCAGCGCCAGCGCTGGCACCGGAAGCGGCGCCTGAAGCCGTCCCCGCAACCGCACCTGCCGCCAACGCACCGGCCGCAGTGGCCGGGCCAAGTCCACGTGCCCTGCTCAAGCAACTGCAGCAGCAATTCCCGCCGTTTCGCGATTGCCTGCCCTTGGCCATCGGGATCGACAAGCAACTGCTCGCCAAACTGCCCGGCCTGGACCGCAAAGCCATGCGCGCCGCGCTCGGCATTCACACCGGCTCGCTGCGTTATCTGCGCGCCATGGAAAAAGCCAGCGTCCGTTTCAACCTCGACGGCACCCAGGGCGCCGAAGTGACCGACACCCACCGGGCCCACGCCAAGGAAACCTTGCAGCAGCGCTTCAAGAAAGAAGCCGAGCGCAAGAAAGCCGAGCGCGAGGCCGCCGCCGAACAAGAAGCCAACCGCCTGCGCCAGGAAAAACTGCTCCAGCTGGCCAACAAGTTTTCGCGCAACGGCTAATCTCCCCATGACGCCCGATCAGGACGAGTTGCTGCCGCCTTACGACGGCATCAAGCTGGCCGACGTACGCCTGGTCAAGTCCGACAAGGATGCGGCCGAGGCCTTCGCGGCCCTGTCCACCAGCGACGTGGTCGGCTTCGACACCGAATCCAAGCCCACCTTCCTCAAAGGCGAGGTGTCGACCGGCCCGCACCTGGTGCAGTTGGCCACCGACCAGCGCGCCTACCTGTTCCAGATCGGCGCCGCCCCGGCCGTGGAAGTGCTCAAGGCGGTGCTGGAGTCGCCCGTCATCCTCAAGGTCGGCTTCGGCCTGGCCGACGATCTCAAGCGCCTGCGCGGCAAGCTCGGCATCGACGCAGTCAACGTGCTCGACCTGTCGACCGCCCTGCGCAAGGGCGAGCGCAACACGCTCGGCGCCAAGACCGCCGTGGCGCGCTACTTCGGCCAGAAGCTGCAAAAGTCCAAGAAGATCACCACCACCAACTGGGCCTTGCCGCGCCTGTCGGAAAAGCAGATCCTGTACGCCGCCGACGACGCCCACGTGGCGCTGAAAATCTACCGCCACTGGCGCGCCCTGCCCGCCTCCTAGCGCAAGCGCAGGCGCAGCTCCAGCATCGACGGCGCCATCACGAAGCCCATGCGCTCTTCGGGCTCGGCGCCGTCCGGCGTCGCCACCGACACCAGCTCGAAACGCGCCAGCAGCATGCACATGGCGAGCTTCATCTCCAGCAGCGCCAGGTAGCGCCCCGGACAGGTACGCGGCCCCGCGCCGAACGCCATCGCCGCCTTGCGCTCGACCTGCGGATCGAGCCAGCGCTCCGGCCTGAAGCTGGCCGCATCGGGGAAGTAAGCATCGTCCACACTATGGTGGCGCATCACGCACGACACCACCGTCCCTTTCGGCACCTCGACGTCGGCCACCACCGTATCCTCCAACGCCTCCACCGGCAGATACGGCACCGGCGGTTTCAAGCGCATCGCCTCGTGCGCGCACGCTTCCAGATAGTCCAGCTGATCGACCTGCTCGATGCTCAATGACCCCAGATCCGGCGCCACCCGCAGCACCTCCTCGCTGGCGCGCGCCAGCGCCTGCGGATGGCGCTCCAGCAGATAGATCAGCCACGCCAGGGCGTTCGACGTGGTGTCCTCGCCCGCCAGCAGCATGGTCAGCACATTGCCACTCACGTCGCGCTCGCTCACGCCACTGTCGGGCTGCGCCGCGGCGGCCAGCATCGATTCGAGCATATTCGCCGGCGCCAGTGCGCGCTCGGGGTGAGCGAGCATGCGTTGCTTCGCCTGCCCCACCAGGTCGCTGACAGCCGCGTGCACCGCCGTCACGCTGCGCTCCAGGCGCCGGTCGGCCGGCAACCTGAAGTAGCGCCAGTACGGGAACGGCGCCAGGCATCGCCGTGCCACCGCCGGCAGGATCACGTCCAGATCGCGCTGAATCGCGTTGTCGCCGTTTTCGATCGTGTTCACATCGCTGCCGAAAGCCAGTCCGGCCACGATATCGATGGTGTAAAGGCGCAGATCGGCGTTCAGATCGATTGCGCGCTTTGCGCTCGCCGCGTCTTCCCAGCGCCGCTGCAGCCGCCGGGCCACCGTCACCAGCGAGGCGAAGTAGCTCTTGACAGCCTGCGGCGCGAAGGCCTGCATCACCATGCGGCGCTGATTGCGCCAGCTTGTGCCTTCGGCCTCGAACACGCCGGGAATGCCGCCCATCTCGGCGGCCACCTCGGCCGCGATGGAGGGGCGCCGGAATAGCCCGGGACGCTCGCGCAGGATCTGCCCGATCAAGACATGGTCGGACACCACCAGCAGAGTCGATCCCGGCAAGCGCACCCGGTACAGCGCGCCATACTGTCGGCTCCAGCGTTCCAGGTCCCGGTGCACCCGCCCCAGTTGCATCTGCGGCAGATTGCCCACCAGCGGCCAGCTCGGCGGCCCGGGCAGATCGGTCAATTGGCGTAGCGATCGAACAGCGGCATTGTGCATGGCCTCGTCCCTTTTTCGTGAATGTGGTCCCATTATGCGAAGGGGTGGACAATTTGTCTTGAACGTTTGCGACACCGCGCCGCTGGCGTCGGTACAATACAATCAGCCAGACAAGGAGTCCGATGCCCCCAGCCCCAGTCACCCGCCTGATCGCGCCGCGCCGAACAGGCACTGCTGGCCGCACGCGCCGAAGCCCGGGTCTCGTGGGTCGACGTCGCCGCCGACAGCGGCTATGCCGACCAGGCCCACCTGTCGCGCGAAACGCGCGCCATCACCGGCCTGTCGCCGACCGAACTGAAACACGCGATGGAGCATGACGAGAGCTACTGGATGTATCGCATCTGGCGCTGACGTCACCCACTATGGAAGCCACATGACCCCGCGCACCCTGTCCGCCCTGATGCTGGCGGCGCTGTTCGGCAGCGCCGCCGCCGCCGACCGCCCCGCCGTCCTGCCCGACACCATCGAGCAGCGCCTGGCCGCCTGCATTTCGTGCCACGCCAGGACCGACGTGGACGATGCCTTCTTCCCGCGCATCTCCGGCAAACCGGCCGGCTACCTGTATAACCAGCTGCTGAACTTTCGCGAAGGGCGCCGCCAGTTTCCCATGATGACCTACATGGTCGACCGCCTGCCTGACGCCTACCTGAAAGAAATCGCCGGGTACTTCTCGTCGCAACACCTGGCGCCGCTGGCGCGCAAACCCGTGGACGCCACTCACGCCGTGCTCGAACGCGGACGCCAGCTCGTCATGCAGGGCGACGCCGCGCGCAAGGTCCCCGCCTGCGTCGCCTGCCACGGCGACAAGCTGACCGGCGTGGCGCCCGCCATCCCTGGCCTGGCCGGCCTGCCGCGCGACTACATGAACGCCCAGCTGGGCGCGTGGCGCAACAAGACCCGCCACGCCAGCGCCCCGGACTGCATGGGCGAGATCGCCGCCCGCCTGTCGCTGTCCGACGTCACCGCCATCAGCGGCTGGATCGCCAGCCAGCCGGTTTCCCCGGACGCCCGCCCCGCCACGGCGGTCGCCCTCCCGCTCCCACTCCCATGCGGCAGCGTGCCCCACTAGAGCCATGAAACGCCTCCCGCTCATCGTCCTTGCCCTCGTGATCATCGCCGCCGTGGCCATCGGCCTGTCCTGGCCGCGCGCGCAAATGGTCGCCGCCAGCTCGCCCGCGGCCTATGCCGGCACGCCGGAAAACATCGCGCGCGGCGCCTATCTCGCCACGGCCGGCGACTGCATCGCCTGCCACACCACGCGCGGCGGCGCCGACTACGCCGGCGGACGCGCGCTCGACACCCCGTTCGGACGCCTGATCGCGCCCAACATCACCTCGGACCGCGACAGCGGCATCGGCGCATGGACTGCCGACCAGTTCTGGAACGCGCTGCACAACGGCGTGGGCCGCGATGGCCGCCTGCTGTATCCGGCGTTCCCGTACACGAACTACACCAAAATCACGCGCGACGATGCCGACGCCCTGTTCGCCTTCATGCAAAGCATCCCGCCCCAACAAACCCGGCGCCAGCCGCATGAACTGCGCTTTCCCTACAACCAGCAGATCGCCCTGGCCGCGTGGCGCGTGCTGTACTTCAAGCCGGGCGTGTACAGTGCCGCCAACGGCCAGAACGCCGACTGGAATCGCGGCGCGTATCTGGTCGAAGGGCTGGGCCACTGCGCGGCTTGCCACGCCGGGCGCAATTCGCTGGGCGCGGCCGACGACAAGCTCTCGGGCGGGCTGATTCAAACGCTGGGCTGGTATGCGCCTTCGCTCACCTCCGATGCCGAAGCCGGCCTGGGCTCGTGGGAAGTGCCGCACATCGCGCAGCTGCTCAAGAGCGGCATCTCGCCGCGCGCCACCGTGTTCGGGCCGATGGCCGAAGTCGTGCAGCGCAGCCTGCAGCACCTGTCGGACCAGGATGTGAATGCGATGGCGGTGTATCTGAAGTCGCTGCCAGCCACGCCGGCCGAGACGCCCGAGCCGGTCAGTGGGCCGCAATTCGACCAGGTCGTCGCGCAGGGTAAGAGGCTATACGAGACGCAGTGCATCGACTGCCATGGCAGCGACGGCAAAGGGCTGCCGCCGCACTACCCGCCGCTGGCGGGCAACCGCGCGCTGACCATGGTCTCGGCGGTCAATCCAATCCGGATCGTGTTAAATGGCGGGTTCGCACCAGGGACGGCCGGCAATCCGCGGCCCTACGGCATGCCTCCCTACAGCCACCTGCTGGACGACTACGAAGTGGCGGCCCTGGTAAGCTACCTGCGCAACAGCTGGGGGAACAAGGCGCCACCGGTGACGGCCAATGAGGTGAACAAGTATCGCAGCGTGCCGCTCGACTAGCTCGTTTCCGCGTCCAGCATCGCCGAATAGCACGCATCGGCGAACCCGATCCGGTCCGTGGTCGCGTTGCGCGCGTCGGTCATGCTGATCTTCTTCTCACGCAGCAGATTGATGAGCGCACTGTTCATCGAATGGCAGCCCGCGTTGAACTTGCCGGTTCCGCCATCCATCAGGGTACGGACCTCGCCCAGCCGGCCCGACTCGATCATCCGCACCACTTCCGGATTGGCGGTCAGGCATTCGGTCGCCAGGTAATAGCGCTCGCCTTCCAGGGACGGCAGCAAAGCCTGGCACAGCACCCCGCGCAGCGCATTGGCCAGCGCCTGCGACTGCGCTTCGCTATTGCCCAGCAGGCGCGCCATCTTCTGCAAGCCCAGTTCGGTCGAACGCGCATGCAGCGAAGCGAGCACCAGCGGCCCGGATTCGGCCAGCGCCAGCGCCTCCTGCGCCGTCTGGGCGTCGCGGATCTCGCCGATCACGATCACGTCCGGGCGCTCGCGCAGCGCGTCGAGCGCGCCCAGATAGTAGCTCTCGACGTCGCCATCGAAGCCCACCTCGCGCTGGGTGATGATGCATTTGCGCTGCGGGATCAGCGTCTCGACCGGGTCTTCAATCGTGATGATGTGTCCCGAACGGGTCTTGTTGATCTCGTCGAGCATCGACGCGATCGTGGTCGATTTACCCTGGCAGGTGTCGCCGATGATCAGCACCAGCCCGCTGGTGAGCCTGGCGAAATCCTGCTCGGCCGCGCGCAGCCCCAGCGTGTCCAGCGCCAGCGGCTCCTTGGGAAAGCGCCGCACCACGCAGCCCAGGCGCTTCTTGCCCTGGAAGGAAAAGCAGTTGGCGCGGATGCGCGCCGTGTGCAGATCGATCGAGCGGTCGAAGGCGCGGTCGGCAATGCGCACCGACCAGTTCGGCTCGATCACCTCGAAAAACTCTTCCAGTTCTTCCTTCGTAATCGGCGAATCCGTCACCGCCACCAGCCCCTTCGGCTGGCGCAGCATCAGCGGACTGTTCTGATGAATGATGATGTCGCTGA
>CAMLIL010000139.1 GCA_946480015.1 uncultured Oxalobacteraceae bacterium
ATCCGTCCGCACTTTTTGCCGCCCCATCGCAACTCGATGGCGCCTCCTGAACGCGCTGAGTACAGTACCTCCATACCAACTCACTTGTGCCCAGGAGGCGATCATGAAAATCCCACGTAACTTCGAAGCCCTGTTCCTTGCCGCTACCGTGCTGTTTACCTCCGTGGCCGGCGCCAGCTCGGCACTGCAGCAACGTTCGCTTCCTGTGCAGGAGAGCGCCGTCGTAAGCGATGCGCCGATGCAAGTGGTGGTGGTCAAGGCAAAGCGGCTGAGCCCGGCGCAGAAAGCCGCGCTGGCCTGATGCGCAGCCAGCTTTAAATCGCTGGAACTGGCTGTCCGCTTGGTACAATTGCGGTTTCGACATACAGCAATCGTTCCCATGATAGACATCCAACTTCTTCGCAAAGATATCGACAATGTTGCGGCGCGCCTGGCGACGCGCAAGTTCCAGCTGGACGTGGCGGGATTTAACGCCCTTGAAGCGGAACGCAAGACGATCCAGACGCGCACGGAAGAACTGCAAGGCAAGCGGAATTCGCTGTCCAAACAAATCGGTATGCTCAAGGGCAAAGGCGAGGATACCAGCGCCGTGATGGCGGAAGTGGCGGGCCTGGGCGACGAGCTCAAGGCCAACGAAGTCGCACTGGCCGCGCTGCAAGCCAAGCTGGCCGCCTTCATGGAAGCGGTGCCGAACCTGCCGCACGCTTCGGTACCGCTGGGCAGCGATGAAAGCGGCAATGTGGAAGTGCGCAAGGTCGGCGCGCCGCGCAGCTTCGACTTCGAGGTGCGCGACCACGTCGACGTGGGCGCCGGACTGGGCCTGGATTTCGATGTGGCGACCAAGCTGACCGGATCGCGTTTTTCGGTCATGAAGGGCGGTATCGCGCGCCTGCACCGCGCCCTGGCGCAATACATGCTCGATACCCATACGGACAAGCACGGCTACACCGAGTACTACACGCCTTACATGGTCAACGCCGATTCGCTGCGCGGCACCGGCCAGCTGCCGAAGTTCGAAGCCGATCTGTTCTCGGTGAAGAAGGGCGGTGCGGAAGGCGAGGGCGAACAGTTTTATTTGATCCCGACCTCGGAAGTGACGCTTACCAATACCGTGCGCGATGAGATCGTCGCGCTCGACCAGTTGCCGATCAAGATGACCGCGCACACGCCATGCTTCCGTTCGGAAGCGGGCAGCTATGGCCGCGATACGCGCGGCATGATCCGCCAGCATCAGTTCGACAAGGTCGAGATGGTGCAGGTGGTGCATCCGGACAGCTCGTACGCGGCGCTCGACGATATGGTCGGCCATGCCGAAGCCATTTTGCAAGGCCTGGGCCTGCCGTACCGCGTGGTGTCGCTGTGCACCGGCGACATGGGCTTCGGCGCGGCCAAGACCTTCGACCTGGAAGTGTGGTTGCCGGCCCAACAGACGTATCGCGAAATTTCGTCGCTGTCCAATTGTGAATCCTTCCAGGCCCGCCGCATGCAGGCACGCTTTCGCAATGCCAGCGGCAAGCCGGAGTTGGTGCACACGCTCAATGGCTCGGGTCTGGCCGTCGGCCGCACCCTGGTGGCCGTGCTGGAAAATTATCAGCAGGCCGACGGCGGCGTGGTGATCCCGGAGGTGCTGCGTCCCTACCTGGGCGGGCAGGAGCGCCTGAGTCCATCCGCGTGAGAAAAATGACGCGAAGAACAAATTTCTGAAATTATTTCGCGATTTGGCCTTCCGTTTTCTCCAGTTCTTGCTATAATTTTGTCCTCGCAGCAGCAAGCGAAACTGTAAAGCAAGTTGTAGAAGTAATAGACCACCCTTGTGCTGCTTAGCTAGCCAAGAGCTCGAATAGAACACCGGAGAGGTGGCAGAGTGGTCGAATGTACCTGACTCGAAATCAGGCGTAGGGTTTCCCCCTACCGTGGGTTCGAATCCCACCCTCTCCGCCAAAACATTGTCCTGGATCTTCCAGGGCTGTCAAGAAACCCGCATCTCCCCCTAGGAGGTCGCGGGTTTTTTGTTTTTCACTGTCCAGCGTGGTGCGCCGACAGCCAAAGACGCGATGGCACAGGCCATCCGGTGATGTTCCCGATTATTCTCACGCCAAATCCGCGTGCTCGAGCTGATGGTATCGCTCGCTACGTGTCCCGATATGCCACTTTTTCCCGCCGAAAATTCGCTTGGGAAATGTGTTGATTAAAGTTTATGTCGAAGCACCGCTTCCCGCTGCAATGTTCGGGTAGCGTAAGGTCCGAGTGGTCGCTTGCTCAAGCATAGGAAGGTGCAGCAATTTCTATTGCGTGTAATTCGCTCAACGACAGGAGTTGCTGCGTGGGCATTTTCGCAAAGACGTTCCTTCAACCGTCAATCATTAGGAACAGGATATGTTTCTAGATAAGTCACCCCGTGCATTGTTCGCCTATGCCGCTCTCCTTCCATCGCTGATGTTCAGCGGCTGCGGAGGGGGCGACGCACCGCCGGCTTCGCCCCAACAGGCGGCGCCTGAAGCAGTCAACGCAGCAGCCACGCCCGAAGCGGCCTTACCCGACGAGGGGCACCTGCCAAGCTCGTCGGAGGAGCCGTCCGTCGGATTGCCTGCCGAGGCCGCCGCGAGCGCGCCGCCCCAAGCTCCGGTCGACGCAGGCCAAGCCGGAACGCTGGCAACGGCAGTGGTCGAAACCATCCGGTTGGCGTCGACCTACACGCCGCTGGTGACAGGAACCAGCAACGCAACGCCATATTGGCCGGTCTGGTACGGTACCGGAAAGCCCGTCGATGGCGTCAATTGCCTGATCAACGGGAACTACCACAAGCACGCGCTCATTTCGATTTACAACAACGGCAAGCGGCTTGGGTTCCCGGACGGCATTGGCCGTGTCCATGCAGGCTGCTATCACGCATACGAAATGCACGTGCATGATGTGACGGGCATTATCCACATCGAAGCCGACGTGGCGAAGCGATTCAAACTCGGGCAGTGGTTCTCACTATGGAAGCAAGCGCTATCGCGGGACGGCGTGGCTGGACTTGCCGGGCCGGTGCGCTTCTATATCATCGAGAACGGGACAATCATCCGGTACGACGGCGATCCGTACCAGATCGAGATCCTGCCGCACCGCGAGGTGTTGATCGTCACCGGATCAGCGATGACGGTCGTGCCAAAGTACCTATGGCCGGCTGGGGTGTGAGGGAGCGCCGTTGGCCCGCTGCGAACTTTTAGCGAAAAAGGCGCGCAGAATTCTGCGCGCCCGCTTTTTTGAAAAATTCATGTATTTGTCTCCGAGGTGGTAGTGCGGTTTTTTCGTCCTATAATGTCCCCCGGCCCCCCCCCCGCGCCCTGACCCAGGCCGGCTGCATAAAGGAAAACACGATGAAGATTGCCGACCTGCTTGACGGACTGGAGCTAGTTCAGGATTTCACCTACGCCGAACTCGAGCTCATTGCGGGATATGTCACGCACGAGGAGGCGGACAAGGGCAAGGTGATCTTCCAGGAGGGAGAGCCGGGCAACTTCATGCTGATCGTCCTCGACGGACGCATTTCCATCTACAAAAGCAGCGAGCATGGACGGCAATTGCTGTCCAGTGAGATGAAGGGACGCATTGTCGGCGAGATGGCGGTGCTCGATCACGAGCCCAGGTCGGCCACCTGCGTGGCCGAGACCGATTGCGAATTGCTGATTTTAACCAGTGCCAATTTGACCAAGATGGGCCTGGAGCGCCCGACGCTGGCCTATCACTTGATGGCGAGCCTGGCGCGCTTGCTGTCGCGGCGCCTGCGCCGGGCGTCGGCGCTCATGGCGGACTTTCTCGAGCAGTAGGCGGTGCCCCTGGTCACTGGCCAGTATCAGGGGGCTGTTCCAGCTTTCCCTAGCGTGCCGCCAGTATCTCCTTGCGGAACCAATCGTCGAGCATCTGCTTCTCGTACCGGAACATGTCGTTGTCTTGGCGGCTAAAGCCCATCTGATAGTTCGGGTCGCTCAAGCGCCGTTCGCCGCTGCTGAGCACCTTGCCATCCTGTTCGATGTTGTAGCGTAAATGCATACGCGGCCAGTCTGCGCGGCCCCGGTACACGCGCACGTCGCGGATCGCGACGCGCGGGAACACGTCGCCAGCCAGGTCGATGTCGAGTATTTCCACCTGCAACTGTTGCCCAGCCGGTAGCTTGGCCGACAAGGTGTTGAGGTACTCGCGCAAATCCTCTTCCATAAACTCGAGGTCGGCCTGGTGGCGCGGCACATCGGTCATCTTTTCGGGATTGACGTAAGTAACCGTCGCCGTCGCCGACGCGTGCGCAGATGCCGCCAGGAAAGCGGCGGCGAGTATGGCATGTTGAATGAGCTTGCTCATGGCGATTCCTTTGCTGCGTTAGTTGACGTCGATATATACCAATATACGCCGGTTTGCGCGTGACGGGTTCAGCCGCGTCGTCACCGCTTTGTATCAATTTGTCAGGCCGGCTCGCCCAATGAAAAACCCCGGCCATCCCGCGAACGGAATGGCCGGGGCCGGTTCAGCCAGCGTCAGGCGGGCTTAGGCGGCCAAGGGCAGGGCGCTCTGGTTTTGCCGCGGGGCGCGGCGCCGCAGCATGACCGCCATGGCGGCCAGCGCCACACCCATCAGCAGCGCGTCGGCCGGCTCGGGCACGATGTGCACGCCCGGATCGGACAGGCCGACGCCAACGCTGCCTTCACCGCCAGCCATCAGGGCCGGGGTCCAGGTGAACTCGGCCAGGGCGCCGGTCACCGGATCGTAGTTGCCCAGCAAGGCATTGGCCTCGCTGAATGCCGAGACGACGAAGTGCGACACATACTGGGTCACCGGATCGTAGACGCCGTCGAAGGTCAGGTCGAACGACAGGATGCCACCGAATGCCACGGCGTGGAACAGGTCATTGGACGTGTCGTTGCGGAACTGATAGCCGCCGGCCACCGGGGTCACGCCCCAGGAGTCGATGAAGGCGTTACTGTCGAAGCCGACCATGTTGCTCACGACTGCGGTGGCCAGCGGTACATTGCTGCTGGCGCTGAGCTGCATGTCGAGGAAGCCGCTGGCGACCCCGAAGTTGGAGGTGTCGACGGCGACGTGGATGACGCCGGCCGACGCCAGGCTCGTGCCTGCCGCCAGTGCCATGGCCAGGGCGACGCGGCGTACCAGCGAGGTGATTTTATGATTGATGTCGATAAACATGATTGGTTTCCTTAGAAAGCGCCCTGGTAGAAGATTGGCGTGTAGCCGACCACGCTGCGATTCGGGTTGGTGAACGTCAGCGGCACATTGACGCTGGCGCCCACGGCCAGGTTGCCGGACAGGGTGATGTAAGGCTTGCCCGCATCGGTACCGGTGGCATTGTCGAGCGTGATGCCGCTGGTCAAAGCACTCAGCTGCACGTGCAACGGTCCGGTCAGCGCGGTTCCGCTGGTGTTGGTGATCGTCACGCTGCCGACGTACTTGCCGGTGCTGCGGTTAAGCGTGGCGCCTTGCTGCGTCATCTGCACGCTGGTGCTGATATTCTGCGGGCCAACGTTCACGCTGACGCTGTGCGCCTGTTCCGTATTGCCGGCCTTGTCCACGCTCCAGTACGTCAGGGTGTGGGTGCCCGAGGTTGGCAATGCCACCGAGGTGCCGGCTTGCTGCGTGCCGCCGTCTACCGTGAAGTAGGTGCCTGCCACGCCCGAGCTGTCGTCGGTGGCGGTAAAGTTGACCACCGTACCGCGATCAACCCAGCCTTGCGGCGCATTGCTGGTGGTCGCAGGCGCGGTCACGTCCGCGCCTTTGACCAGGCCATGGAAACGCACTTCCGACATATTGCCGAACCAGTTGCCACCGTTAATGATGCGCAGATAACGGTAAGGTACGCCGCCACCGACCGGCAGGGTCTGCCAATCCATGGTCGATCCCGCGCCAGCCGTCAGGGTGGTCCAGGTGGTGTTGTCGTTGGAACCCTGCACCACCGTGCCCTTGATGCGGCCATAATTGCTATCCTGGCGCGCGATCAATTCCACACCCGTCAAGGTGGCCTGGTTGCCGGCCTTGAAGTCGAAGGTGATGTAGCTGCCCGCGCCGGAGTTGTTGGTGCCGATCCGGAAATCGGAGATCGAACCAAGGTTGCCGTCTTGCAGGTTGGCCACTTGCCCCAGGGTGGTCGCGGCCGGCCGGTTGTTCGACGAGTCGATCAGCGTGGTGATGCCGCCCAGGTTCCTGATCACATCGGCCTCGTCGACGAGGACCAGTCCGGTGCTGTCCGTGGTGCTCGTGTCAGGGAAGCCATCCTTGCCGTTTTGCTGCTTGTAGTTGATGGCAAAGGTCACTGCGCCCGGCGTCGCGCCCTGAGGCAAGGTTGCCGTGGCCGTGAAGTTGATGTTGTCGGTCGTGGCAACCGTCGCCGCCTGGCCCTGAATCGTGGCCGTCACGTTGTTGATGGCTTCTTTGGCCGTGAACGTCACCTTGACGGTGTTGCCCGGAACGATACGGTTCCGCAAGGCTTGAGGCGAACTGATCGAAGCGGTCGCGATCTTGTTCGACGATTCCGAGGTGCCGTACAAACGCAGTTCAGACACGTTCCCGAACCACTGGTTGCCGTTGACGATGCGGATGTAGCGGTACGGCTGGGTGCTGTTGATGTTCATGGACTGCCAATCCGCACTGCCGTTGGTGACGTTGGAAATGGTCGTCCAGGTCGAACTGTCGTTGGAACCCTGCACCACGGTGCCGTTGATGCGGCCGGAATACTGGTCTTGGCGTCCAATGATGTCGACCCGGTTCATCGTGGCCGTGCCGCCTTCCTTGAAGTCGAACATCAGCCAGCCGCCGTAGCCGCTGCCGTTGACGCGGAAGTCGGTGAAGCTGCCCAGGTTGTTGTCAAACAGCAGGCCCGCGTAGGATTGCAGGTCGGTGGCAGTGCGGCCACTGGAATCCTTCAGGCTGGTGATGGCCAGTACATTGCTCATGTAGTTGGTCTGATCGGCAATCAGCAGCGACGTGTTGTCGGTGGTGAAGATCGTCGTGGCAGCATCGACGCCCGTCCCGGTCTTGTAGTTGAGGACGAATTTGACCGTGCCCGACGGCGCGCTGCCGTCGACCACCCAAGTGGCTACCCAGTTCAGGTTGTCGGTCGTCGTCACTGTGGCAGGCTGGCCCTGGATCAGCACATTGACATTGCTGATCGGTTCGGTCGACACGAAGGCCAGTTTGACGGTATTGCCGGGAACGATGCGGTTCTTCAGCGCTTGATCCGAGCTGAGCGATACCGATGCCAGCTTGTTGACCGTTTCATAGCGCGCGCCGAAGATGCGGAATTCCGACAGTTCCAGCATCGAGCTCGACGGCTGAATCATCTGGATCTTCAGGAAGCGGAACTGGGCGTTCTTGAGGTCGTCCTGCACCGGCAGGGTTTGCATCTGGTCGTCGACCACGGTGGTGCCGGGGGTCAGGCGGGTCCAGTTTTCCTTGTCGTCGGAACCGAAGATGGCCACGCCGCCGATACGCTCGGGGAAGCCGGAGCGGACCTGCAGCTGGAAGGCGTTGGCCGACATCTTGAAGTTCGGGCCGAAGTCGAGGGTGTGCGCCAGGTTTACGGCCTGGTAGTAGCCGACGAACGAGTCCGGATTATTGTCCAGCGCCTGCGGGATGGCGGTGCCGAAGGTGGACGAGACCAGCATGCCGGAATAGTCGACGCTGCCGTCGCTCATCAGCGGGGTCAGCTTCTTGAGACTGGCCACGGCGTTGTTCAGGGTCGCCAGTTTCTGATTGAACTCGTCGTCGGTGGCCGCGGCGAGCGCATTGTTGGCGTCCGCATAGGCCGCGTTGTAGGTGGCCAGGGTGGAACTGACGTACAGGGTGCTGGCGTCATAGGCCGAGGCAGCGGCGGCAATCGCCCCGGGGCGGTCGGCCGCGACAACCACGCTGACGCGCTTGGAGGTCATGGTGGTGCCGTCCGACGCCGAGACGACGAAGGAATAGGTGCCGGCCTGGGTTGGCTTCCAGGAGAATGCCCCGGTGCTGGTGTCGAACGAGGCGCCTTGCGGCATATTGTCGATCTGGTAGGTCAGCGCGGCAGCGTCGGTGGCGGCGAAACTGGCGTTGATCGTACTGCTCGACGCGGCATAGGTATAGATGTTCAGTTCGGCGGCCCCGGCGGTGAAGACCGGCGCGGTCAGCAGCGTGGACGCCTGCAGGTTGATATTGTCGATCTGCACCGTGGTGCCGCTGCCTTTGATCGTCAGATAGACCAGATCACCCCAGCCCTGGTAAATATTGAAGGCGTAGGTGATATTTTTCCACTCGCCTTTGGTGTCCGGCAAAGTGATGGTGTCGCCGAACGCTTCCATGGTGGCGATGCCATTGGTGCGCACGCGAAATCCGATGGTGCGCGCGCCGTTGCCGTAGCCGACGATGGCCACCTTGCTGCCCGCCGCCGTGGCCGTGACCTCGATGAACGAGGCCGTGCCTTCCTGCTTGGCGGTCGTGTTGGCGTCCAGCGCCGAAAAGCGGTCTTCCACCTCGCGGTATGGATCGGCGATCGGCTTGACCAGGTATTTGCTGCCTTCTGCTGCAGCTGCCGCCGGGATGAACATCCAGAAGTCGCCGCCGCCGTCGACGCCATCCCAGTTGTAGCCAGTGCGGTCGGCAAACATCTTGGTGAAGTACGGGGCGCGCGTCTCCATATCGATGCCGCGTACATACTTGTAGTAGTAGTACAGTTCCCAGGTGTTCTGGGTCAGGCGACCGCGGTAGCCGCCGGCCAGTTGACGGTAGATGACGGTAGGGTTGCCGTTGGCGTCGGTGTGCGAGGCGGTCGGCACCCACGGGACATCGTAGCCCATCATGTACTTGCCGAAAAACTCGGCCGCATCGAGGATGCGGTCATTCAGGAATTCGTAGGGGCCGACCGCGTTGGGCGCGGTGGAAAGGGTGCCGTCGACCGGATCGACTTTGGTGCCCTGGCCGATCAGCAGGCGCGCCAGAATTTCCATGTTGGTGACGTCGCCGGCGCCGTGGGCCTGGTCGCGGCCCATTTCGACGTGCTGGACGACCGGAGGATCGACCGATTCACCGGTAGCGTCATTCTTGTCCACCAGGCGGAACAATTGCTTGATCGCGCCGTTCTGGCCCTGGTCGATCGCCGTCTTGTTGACCGTGAACCACTCGACGCCTTCTTCATAGCGTTCCTTGTTGCCGGTGAAGATGTAGCCCGCCATGGCACCAAGCAGCGGATACAGGTGCTGGTTCATGAAGTAAGAATTCTTGTGCTGCAGGACTTCGATCACCGGTGTGATCAGGTTGGTCGTGAAGTTCTCGGTGTCCTGGTCGGTCCACTGCAGGTCGGCGGTCTGGCAGCTGCTGTAACGAAGGATTTCGGCAGCGGTCACCATGCGGTTGAGCGGAATGCCGGAGTGAATATGCGCATCGTTGTAATACGCATACTGGTTGGGATCCATCTGCGCCCAGATGCGGATAAGCCGCATGGCGTTGCTGCGATAGACCTCGTCGCCCGTGACGTAATACAGAATGGCCTGAGTGTAGGCCTTCAGCGAATCGGCGATGAATTTGGATTCGACGCCCTGGCTATTGAAAGCGTAGACGGCAGGTTTGGTCGGATCGCTGCCCTGATTGCTCGAATTGATCGTCTTCGATGCTGCACCGGAGGTCAGCATCGCATTGAAATGGGTATTCCACGGCTCTTTCTGTGCCAGCACCTGGGCGCGCATATTCTCCAGCATATCCTTGGTCAGACCGACGCCCGGATGTTTGAAGCCGCTCGCATCCACGGTCTCGCTGATCGTCGGTTGATAGGCCGTGACGAGGGTCTGGATGGTGTCGGCTGCGAGTGCGCTGCCGGCGTACGGTACGGCGGTGGCGAGAAATCCTAAAGAAATAACTGCCGAAATAATACGTTTGCGCGTATTGAGTTGTTGAAGCTTGCGCATATTTGGTTCTCCTCCTGATGTTGTCTATGTTTTGTTTTTTGTCGTTGAGTCGCTTCAGCCTGTTCCGGTGGGATCCTTCATAAGTGAGATTGGTATGGTGTGGTGATTGCATGAGCGGCACGCTGGCGCGGCCGGGCAGGGGCCGCGGGCAGCGAACATGGCGTGTCGGGTCCGGCGTGCGGTGGGAGCGGCGTATCGATGGGGAAACTGGACGTGGGCGCGCCGGCAGCCTGTGGGCGAGCCACAGCTGCTGCGACACCGGCTTTCAGCGTATGAAGCTTCAAGAACATGTCCGTCTCCTATTGGTAACGTTCTATGCGTCACATGATATCGATAACATTTCTGACCTTAGCAAACGGTAGCGTGATTGTGTCAGGATGCAATCACGTCGGAAAAACCGTTTCGGGGGTCACTCATGTGCGATCTATTAACGCATTCTATCCAAAGGTAACGACCCGATGTATAGATTGTTGATGTGCATCCATACATTATTGGCATACATTTGGCATGGATTGTCGCCTTGTTATCGATATAAACGCGGCAATATTATGCTGGCGACCAGAATCGACCGCTAATTTGGCTGCTGGGATGCAGGTTGTCTGTTATCGATCTCATAAAACTTGATTGAGGGGAACGAAAATTGTCAGGTGTTGTAAATATTCCACGGTGCCGCTTGCGCCTTGCCTGACGAGCCAATCATTGGAGTGGCGGGGCAGGGGGAGGGATCGTCTTGACGGCGGGAGGTGGTTGCGGGACCCGGTATGCCTGGCGTGCAGGCGCTGCGTAATTGAGCATGAAAGTGATGATGGTGACGGAGGCAACGGTGGTGCCAATAACGGTGCCAACGAGTAGTTTCGCCATGTCAGCGAACCCCTTGTGCATTTCCGCGCGCAGCTCGGCAGGCCTGACGTCGGCCCGCGCGAACCCAATTTGCATTTCCTCGCGGAGCTCGGCATGCCTGATGTC
>CAMLIL010000140.1 GCA_946480015.1 uncultured Oxalobacteraceae bacterium
CCGGCGCGGCGCCGACCTGGAATACCCCGACCAGCTCGGTCAAGCGGGTGGCCTGGTCGCGCAGCGAGGCGGCGGCGGCGGCGGCCTCTTCCACCAGCGCGGCATTCTGCTGGGTCACCGTGTCCATGGCGCTGACCGCGCCGTTGACCTGGGCAATGCCGCAGGCCTGCTCGGCGGCGGCATCCGACATCGAGGTCATCAGGCCGGCCACGCGGGCAATGCTGACCACCACCTCTTCCATGGTCTTGCCGGCCTGGTCGACCAGGCGGTTGCCGGTGGCGACCTTTTCCACCGAAGCATTGATCAGGGCATTGATTTCCTTGGCCGCGCTGGCGCTGCGCTGGGCCAGGTTGCGCACTTCCGAGGCCACGACCGCAAAACCGCGGCCCTGCTCGCCGGCACGCGCCGCTTCCACCGCCGCGTTGAGCGCCAGGATATTGGTCTGGAAGGCAATCCCGTCGATGACGCTGGTGATCTCGGCGATGCGGCGCGCCGACTGGTCGATCTCGCCCATGGTGCTGACCACGGCGGCCACCACGTCGCCGCCCTGGCGCGCCACCGCCGAGGCCGACTGGGCCAGCTGATTGGCCTGCTGGGCGTTCTCGGCATTGGTATTGACCGCGGCCGTCAACTCTTCCATCGACGAGGCGGCCTCTTCCAGCGCGCCGGCCTGCTGTTCGGTGCGCGCGGACAGATCGATGTTGCCGGCGGCGATTTCCTCGGACGCCGTGGTGATCGTCGCGGTTCCGCTGCGCACATTGGTCACGATGCGCGCCAGGCTATCGTTCATTTCCTTGAGCGAGGCCATCAGCCTGGCGGTTTCGTCGCGGCCATCGATGTCGATGGTGCGGGTCAGATCCCCGCCGGCGACGGCCTGCGCCAGCGCCATGGCCTGGTTCAGCGGCGCGGTGATGGACACGGTGATGCGCCAGCCAATGGCCAGCCCGGCCACTACCGCCGCCAGCGCCAGAGCGATCATGGTCAGCCGCGCGGTGTGGAAAGACCCGCGCGCGGCGGCGAGGTTTTCCTCGGAAGCCTTTTCCTGAAGATCGATGTTGGCGTGAATGCTGTCCTGCCAGCTCTGGGTCGCCGGGATCGCCTTGGCGAACAAGATCGCCGTGGCTTCCTCGTCGCGGTTTCCCCTGGCCAGGGCAAATACCTCATTGTTCAAGGGGTTGACGATACTGGCATTGCTGGCCATTTCGGCGCGCAGCTTCAGTCCCTGCGGGGAACCCGGCATGGCTTCGAGTTCCTTCCAGGCCTTGTCGTATTCCTCTTGGGCTTTGGTCACCTTGAGCATCTCGTGCTCGATCTTCGCCAGATCGGTCAGCAAGATCACGCTGCGCGAGACGCGCGCGACCACGTGCACCGATTGCGACATGGTATTGAGCAGTTGTGCCTTGCGGTCGAACTCGCCGGTGACCCGCTCCAGGTTGCCCTGAATGTGTTGCATGCCGAGCACGCCGCAGACCGTGAGCATGGCCATCAACACCAGCAGCAAGGCATAGCCCGCCCCCAGGCGCACCCCGATGTTCAAGTTATTCAGTTTCATGCTGGCCCCAAGTCAATTTTGAAAGTGCGACAAGAAAACAACGCGACCAGCCAAATTTGCTAAAATCGTGTAAATTGGCAATACGCGTTTCGCTGAAGAAATTATAGCCAGTATTTGTTTAAATTGTGTTGTTTATTGGAGTCGCGCAAGGCGGCGATTCGATCGAGGAAAATAATGACGGCCCCATCGGATGTCTGCACCACCCAGGAAGCGGCCCGGCTGCTGGGAATATCGGTCACGTCGGTCCAGCAACTGGTCGAAGCCGGCGTGATCGACGCGTGGAAAACCAAGGGTGGACACCGGCGCATTCCGCTGGCCGCGGTACACGCGTACAAGGCCGCGCCGGCCGCGCGCAGCGCCCCCGCCAGCGCGCGGCTCTCGGTGCTGGTGATCGAGGACAGTGAACTGCAGCGCGCCCTGTATGCCCACAAAATGGGCAACTGGAAACTGCCCTTCGACCTGCGTTTTTGCGACAACGGCTACCAGGCCCTGATGGACGTGGCCCATCACCGGCCCGACGTGGTCCTGGCCGACATCATGATGGAGGGAATCGACGGCTTCGAGGTGATCAATACCATCCTCGGCTATCCCGATCTGAGCGACATCGACATGGCGGTATTGTCCGGCCTGGGGCAGGACGCCATCGATGCGCGCGGCGGCATCCCCGCCGGCCTCGTAATGTTTCCGAAGCCCATCAACTTCGACGAGTTGCGCGGCTACCTGCGCGCTTGCCAGGCGCGCCGCGCGCGCGCCGCGCAGCGCCACGCGTAAGCCTTTGCAAATCTAACGATTCCAACAATTTTTCAAACCTTGTCCGCGATGCGTCTGCCCAAGCCTACCGACATTCGCCTGGTGGTGTGCCTGTTCGGCACAGTGCTGCTATGCCTGGTATGGGGCATGACCCTGCAGCAGATCAGCGCCGGACAGCGCGCGCACTGGCTGCAGGCCGAGCACGACGCCCGCAGTTTCGCCCGGGTGGTCGAAGAGCACAGCGTGCGCACCCTGGAAGCGGCCGACCAGGCGCTGCAGTGGCTGCGCTTTCGCTACCAGCAACTGGGCACGGGACTGGACCTGCCCGGCGAATTGCGCGATGGCCGGATTCCTGGGGACATCTACAATCTGTACACGGTGGTGAACCAGCACGCCGACGTGGTGCTGTCGAGCAAATCGTTCACGCCCACCAACCTGGCCGACCGCGAACACATCCGCGTGCACCGCGACGGCGAGCACGGCCTGTACATCAGCCAGCCGGTGCGCGGACGGGTCTCGAAACAATGGTCGATCCAGCTGACCCGCAGAGTCAGCGCGCCGGACGGCGCCTGGCGCGGCGTGGTGGTGGTCTCGATCGACCCGGCCTACTTCGTCTCGCTGTACCGCGACATCGGCCTGGGCCAGCACGGCTCGGTCGCCCTGACCGGCACCGACGGGGTGGTGCGGGCCGGCCACTCCGGCAGCCGCGACAGCGGCGGCCACGACCGTTCCGGCAGCGCGCTGTTCGCCGCCATGCAGGCCCAGCGCGAGGGCAGCCTGACGACCGTCAGCGAATTCGATCAGCACAGCCGGATCTACGCCTTCCGCAAGCTCAAGCACTATCCCCTGTTCGTCTCGGTCGGCATCGACCGGGACGAGCGCATGGGCAGCTTCGAGCCGACCCGGCAGGAAGCGCTGCGCATGGCCGCGCTGGCCAGCGCCATCATCGTGCTGTTTTCGGCCGCCATCATCGCACTGACCGGCCGCCTGGTGGCCAGCCATGCGCACGCGGTGCAGGCCAATCTGGCCAAGTCGCGTTTCCTGGCCAATATGTCGCACGAACTGCGCACGCCGCTGAACGGCATCCTCGGCTACGCCGCCCTGCTCGGTGCCGAACTGGAGCAACCCGAGCAGGCCGGCTATGCGCGCCAGATCGACAGCGCCGGGCAGCGCCTGTTGACGACGGTGACGGCGGTCCTGGATCTGTCGGCGCTGGAAACCGGCGGCGTGGCGCTGGCACCGGCCGGGCAGCCGCTGACGGCCCTGCTCACGCGCGCCGGCGAGCGCCACGCCCGCGCGGCCGCCGCCAAGGGAATGATGCTGGAAGTGCAGCTGGACCCCGCCCTGCCGGCCAGCCTGTACTGCGACGCCGGCAAGGTGCTACAGTTGCTTGACCGACTGCTCGAAAACGCCGTACGCTTCTCTTCGCGCGGCCAAATTACCCTGGCGGCCAGCCGCGCCGGCGCCAGCGTGCGCATCGACGTGCGCGACCAGGGCCCGGGCGTGCCGGCGGCGCTGCGCGAACGCATTTTCGAACCGTTCGAACAGGCCGACAGCTCGTCCACGCGCAGCGCCGATGGCGCCGGCCTCGGCCTGGCGATCGCGGCGCGCCTGGCGGCGCTGATGGATGCGCGCCTGAGCGTGGAGTCCGAACCCGGCCGTGGGGCCTGTTTTTCAGTGTGGCTGCCGCTGACCGGCGCGGCCACAGCTTAGAGCTTGTTGCAAAATGGGCATGGCGCTGTTTAAAACAAGCTCTTCATCGCATCATGAAAGTCCTAGCTCCATGCCAACACGCATCTACCACCACACCGATCCGGGCCTGCTCTACCGCACCGTCGACGGCGACCTGGACATGTTTCGCGAGCTGGTCGCCATCTTCGTGCGCACCGTGCCGTCCCTGCTGGCCGATGCGGACGCGGCCTTCGCCGGCCGCCACTGGCCGGCGCTGACCCTGGCCAGCCATTCCATTGCCGGCTCCGCCATGACGGTGGGCGCGGCGCAACTGGCCGAAGGCGCGCGCCGCGTCGAAGCGCACGCGCGCGCCGGCGCGGACGCGCAGCTGGCCGAGGCGCTGGCCC
Source organism: uncultured Oxalobacteraceae bacterium (assembly GCA_946480015.1). Next base: position 4,381 of record CAMLIL010000140.1, read on the forward strand.
AACTGCGCGAGGAACTGGCGCGCGCCCTGGACGAGCTGGTGCACAGCGTACGCCACTACGGCACCCGCGCATGAAAGGCTTGAGCGCGCTGTGGCGCGACTCGCCGCGCATGGTCAGCGCCGCCATCGGCGCCGGCCTGGTGCTGCTGATCGCCGCTTCGGCCCTGCTGTCGGTGCTGCATCTGCGCGAGCGCGCCATCGACGACTGGAGTGCCCAGCTGAGCAACCTGTCGCTGATCGTTGCCGAAAACACCTCGCAAACCATGACCTCGGCCTATCTGGTGCTCGACGGCCTGTGCGACGACGCGCACGCGGCCACCGGCGCCGGCGCGCCCCTGGCCGCCGGCATGGGCAGCGCGCGCACCCACCAGCTGATGCAGGCACGCATCCGCGGCGTGCCGCAGATCGACGTGGCCACCATCGTCGGCGCCGACGGCGCGGTGATCAACTTTACGCGCAGCTATCCGGCCCCGCCCATCAACCTGGCCGACCGCGACTATTTCGTCTACCACCGCGACCATCCGGGCGACCAGGTGTTTCTCAGTGCGCCGGTGCAAAATCGCGGCAACGGCCGCTGGACCTTTTATATCAGCCGGCGCCTGCAGGACAAGGATGGCCGTTTCAGCGGACTGGTACTGATCGGTCTGTCTGCGGATTTCTTCGTCGACTTCTTCAAGCGCATCACCCTGGGCGACGCGGCCTCGATTTCGCTCTCGCGCGACGATTTCATGCTGCTGGCGCGCTGGCCCGTGTCCGAATCGCTGCTGGGCCAGCGCAATCTGGTCGGCTCGACCTACCAGGTCATCAGCAGCGGCAAGGACCACGACGTGATCCTCAACGACGGTCCGCGCCTGGCCGCCCAGCTGCGCCCGGTGCCGCGCATGTCGGCCCCGCGCCGGGTGCCCAACTATCCGCTGCTGGTCAACATCAGCATCACCGAAGACCTGTACCTGGGCGGCTGGGAGCAGAGCACCCGGCGCATCGGCGCCATCGCCGGCGCCAGCGCGCTGGCGCTGACCATCGCCTTCGCGCTGCTGTGGCGCCTGCTTGGACGCAGCCGCAGCAACGCTGCGCTGGCCGAAGCGCAGCGCCGCCGCGCCGACCTGGCCAACGGCGAAAAATCGCGCTTCCTGGCCATGATGAGCCATGAAATCCGCACGCCGCTGTCGGGGATGATCGGGATGGCGGACTTGCTGCTGTCGAGCCGGCTGGACGAGGAACAGCGCGCTTACGCCACCGGCGTGCAGGCCGGGGCCAACGGCCTGATGCGCATCATCAACGATATCCTCGACCTGTCGAAGGTCGAGGCCGGCAAGCTCACCCTGGAACAGCTGGCCTTCGATCCGGCCAGGCTGCTGCGGGAAACGGTCGATCTGTACCGCGCCAGTGCCGTCAAGAAGCAGCTGCGCCTGGACTGCATGCTGGAGCTGGGCGCGGTCCGGGCGGTGATGGGCGACCCGCTGCGGCTGGCCCAGGTGCTGGGCAATCTGATCAGCAACGCCATCAAGTTCACCGCCGCCGGCCAGGTGACGGTCACGCTGCAGGCCCGCGTGGAGGCGGCCGCGCCGGGGCGCGTCCTGCTGCACTGCGCGGTGGCCGACACCGGCGCCGGCATCAGCGCCAGCGCGCTCGGCCGGCTGTTCGTACCGTTCAGCCAGGCCGACAGCTCGGTCTCGCGCGCCTACGGCGGTTCCGGCCTCGGGCTGGCCATCTGCAAGCAATTGATCGAACTGCAGGGCGGCACCATCGGCTGCGTCAGCACGCCGGGCGTGGGCTCGACCTTCACCTTCTCGCTGCCGTGCGAACTGGCCGCCGCCCCGGCGCCGGCCGCCGCCGCGGCCGCGCCCGCGGCGGTGGCCAACACGCCCTTGCGCGTGCTGGTGGCCGAAGACACGGAAATCAACCGCAACCTGGCGCGCGTGCTGCTGACCCGCATGGGCTGCGAGGTCACCGAAGCGCACGACGGGCGCGCCGCGCTGGCCGCCATCGAGGCCAAGCGCTTCGACATCGTGCTGATGGATTGCATGATGCCGGAAATGGATGGCTACCAGGCCGTCATGCGCCTGCGCACCCTGGAAACGGCGGAGGGCCGCGCGCGCCTGCCCGTCATCGCCCTGACCGCCAGCGCGCTCGACGGCGACCGCGAACGCTGCCTCAAGGCCGGCATGGACGACTATCTGGCCAAGCCCTTCAACGCGGCCCAGCTGGCCGAGATGCTGCGCCGCTGGAGCCCGGCCGCCTAGCGCCACCGGCGGGCGCCACTACCGCTGATAAAGCAATTATTTTTACAACGTTGGCGCCGCGCCGATGGCGTACCAGTTGACCTTGCGGGTCACGACCATCACGCCGGCCAGCACGGCGAACAGCAGCAGGCTGCCCAGTATCAGCGCATTGTCTTCGGAAATCAAAATGCCGTACAGCGCGCTGTAGAGCAAGGTCAGGGCACTGCCGAAGCCGATCCCGCGGCGCCAGTCGCCCAGCACATGACTCAGGTAAAAGCCGATCAGCACGATGCAGGCGGCGCTGGCCAGCAGGTATGCCAGGGCGAAGGCGATGTGCTCCGACAGGCTCACCAGCAGCAGGAAAAACAGTGCCAGCGCCAGGCCGACCAGCAGGTACTGGATCGGGTGGATCGGCAGGCGCTTCAACACCTCGAACACGAAAAAGCCGCCGAAGGTGAGCGCCACGAACAGCAAGCCGTACTTGGCGGCGCGCTCGGCCAGCGAATACACGTTGACCGGCTCGATGAATCCCACACTGAAGCTGTCGAGCCCGGACAGACTGGCCGCCTTGCCCTGCCCGCCGCGGTCGATATCGCGCAGCTGCTGCTGCGCGTTGGTGGCCAGCGACGACACGTCCCAGCTGGCGCTGAATCCCTGCGCATTGATGACCCGCTGGCGCGGCGACGGCAGGAACTGCCCGGAAAATTGCGGATGGGCCCAGTTGGAGGCCAGCTGCACGCGGTTGTTGGTGGCCACGGGCACCACGCGCAAGCTTTCGATACCGTCCAGCCCGAGACTGAAGGCGAAGCGCGCCCGCACCGGCTCGGCCAGCGCCAGCGCGCCGATGTCGGCATGCATGCCGCTGATGCCCTCCAGGCCGCTGCCCTGCTGGAAATCGGCCTTGTTGCCGTTGAAGACGACCTGCGGAATGTTGTGGATGCCGCGCACATCTTCGATCCCCAGCGCGATCTGGGCCTTGCCGACGCGGATGCGCGATTGCGGCGTGGCGCGCGGCAAGTCGCCCTGGACCGGCAGCAGATAGTCGCCGGAAAATTCATGCCTGCCCGAATACACCAGCACCTGGTGGATGCCGCGGTAGCGGCGGTCGGTATCGATCTTGCCGGCTATCGTCAGCTGGCTGGGAAAGACCAGGAAACGCCGGTGCGCCACGCGCGTGACGACGGCGCGCTTGCTGTCGTCGTCCGGCTTGGCCACTTCCTCGTATTCATCGTCGTAGGGAATGACCAGCACCGGCCCGGCGATGATCTGCTGGCGGACCGAGTCGGTGGCGATGCTGGCGACAGCTTCCTGCCGGAAATTTGCCCGCTCGCGGATGGTGGCCTGGATCATCGCCACGGCGATCGCAATGAGAAGGGTCAGGCCGGCGATGGCGAGTATTTTGAAGAGCAGCGTTCTTTGCATGGCGGTTCCTTGTGTGAAAGAGCTTCCAGTGTAGAAAGTGCATGTGCGCCCAGTATGCGTTCTGTGTGAACCCTTGCCGGCTATTCGGCAGGAAGGGCCAGGCTGGCCAGCGCGCCGCCGCCCTCGGCATTGACCACGCTGGCCGTGCCGCGGTGCAGCGCCGCCACCTCGCGCACGAAGGGCAGGCCCAGGCCGGTACTGCGCGCGCCGTCAGGGCGCGCCAGCGAATAGAAGCGCTCGAACAGACGCTCGGCCGCGTAGTCCGGAATGCCCGGTCCCTGATCCAGCACGCTGAGCACCGCCATGCTGCCGCGCCGCTCCGCCGTCACGGTAATGGTGCCGCCGGGCGGCGAAAAATCGATGGCGTTGTCGATCAGATTGCCCAGCGCCTGGCGCAGCAGCAGCAGGTCGCCCGGCACCCGCAGCGGCGCGATCCCGGTCCGCAGGGTCAGGCCGCGTGCGTTCAGGCGGGCCTGGCAATCGCCCTCGGCCAGCGCCGCCAGCCCGCTCAGCTCGACCCGCCCGGGCGCGCTCAGGTATTGCTGCTGCTCGACCCGGATCAGGGCCAGCAGCTTGTCGATAAGCTGTTTCTGGCGCGCATTCTGTTGCAGGATCGTGCCGAGAAAATGGCGGCGCTCGCCGGCGGGCATGTCTTCCTGCATGAGCTCGGCCGCACCCTGGATGGCGGCGATCGGACTTTTCAGTTCGTGCGCCAGGGTGTGCATCAGTTCTTCCGCGTACTGCTTGCCTTCGAGCTTGTGGCGCAGCTCTTCCAGGGCGCGGCCGAGCGTGCCGATTTCATTGTTGCCCAGCGCCGGCAAGGTGGCCTTGCGGCCGGCTTCGACCTCGCCGATATAGCGCATCAGCTTGCGCAGCGAATGGGTCAGCCACCAGGTGAAGGCTGCCCCGATCGCCAGCGACAGGACCAGCAGCAAGGCGCCGCGTTCGAGGATGATGCGCTGGCTGCGCGCGACAAACGGCTGCACGGTGGAAATCGGCTTGGCCACGGTCAGCACGCCGATGATGCGCCCGCCGTCGCGGATCGGCGCGGCCACGTGCATCACGGCGCTGCTGTCGTCGCCCGGATAGGCACGCGTGCTGCGCGCACCGTAGGCGCCGCGCAAGGTGAGGTAGACATCGTTCCAGCGCGAATAATCCTTGCCGACGTCCTGCCCGCGCGAATCGAAGGTGACGATGCCGCGCGTATCGGTGATGTACACGCGGTAATTCAGGACCAGCTTGCGAAAGCCATCGATCTGCACGTCGACATTGCGGCGCTCGGCCGCGCGGATGCGCCCCAGCATCGTGTCCGGCCCGGTGCGGCCGGCCTTGACATCGTCGGCCACCAGCACCGCCAGCAGATTGGCGGTATCGACCAGGGTGTCTTCCAGGGTGGCGCGCACGCCCGGCTTGACCTGCTGCACGAACACCGCCAGCAGGAACCACGCGGCCAGGCCGACGATCAGGAAATAGCCCAGCAGGATGCGCGGGCCGATCTTCATGGGACCGACAGGCTGTAGCCCATGCCGCGGTGGGTCTGGATCGGGTCGGACGTGGGATCGAGCGCGCGCAGCTTGGCGCGCAGCGATTTGACGTGGGCGTCGACGGTGCGGTCGAGCGTGTCGGGGGCGTCGTGCCAGACCCGGTCCATCAGCTGGGCGCGCCCGAGCACGTGGCCGGGGTGCTCCAGCATGGTTTTAAGCAAGCGGTATTCATAGCGGGTCAGGTCCAGCGCCTGGCCGCGGTACAGGATGCGCGCCTCGTGCTCGCGCAATTCGAAGCGCTGCGGCGGCGCGCCCGGCGCCAGGCGGCGCAGCACGACGCGGATGCGCGCCACCAGTTCGCGCGGGGAAAACGGCTTGGTGACGTAATCGTCCGCACCGATTTCCAGGCCGACGATGCGGTCGATCTCGTCGCTGCGGGCGGTCAGGAAAATCACCGGCACGTTGGAAAACTGGCGCAGCTGGCGGCACACTTCGAAGCCGTTCATGTCGGGCAGGCCGACATCGAGCACCAGCAGCGCGGGAGCATCGGTGCGCACGCTGGCGAGCGCTGCGGCGCCCAGGGTGAGGTGCTGCGCCGTGAAGCCGTCGGTGCGCAGCGCGTAGGCGATGCTGTCGGCGATGGCCTGTTCGTCTTCGACGATCAGGATGCGCCTGGAGGGAAGAATGCTCATCTGGCAAGTATGCCCGCCCTGACAATCGTGCGCAATGCCGACAAACGACAGCGGGGCCGGCCGGTACGCACTGCTGTGCGCACCTGACCGGCCCCGACCTGGCTGCGGATCGCTCCGCTGCCAATTAAAATTATTGCAGCTTGATTTCGACGTCGACGCCAGCTGGCAGGTCCAGCTTCATCAGTGCGTCAACGGTCTTGTCCGTTGGGTCCACGATGTCCATCAGACGCTGGTGGGTGCGGATTTCGAACTGATCGCGCGAGGTCTTGTTGACGTGCGGCGAACGCAGAACGTCGAAACGCTGGATGCGGGTCGGCAGTGGAACCGGGCCCTTGACCACAGCGCCGGTGCGCTTGGCGGTGTCAACGATTTCGAGTGCGGACTGGTCGATCAGCTTGTAATCGAAAGCCTTCAGGCGAATGCGGATTTTCTGGTTGGTTGGTGCGGACATGGTATTTCCTTAAAGAGCGAACCGGGCAAACTGCTCGGCAATATGAATCAGGGCTAGGGATGGGCCGCGCGGCCCATCCCTTTGGCAGGGTCGACAGTATAAGCTGTTTTCCCCGCCCTGGATCAGATCAGCTTAAAAAATTAAGCGATGATCTTGGCAACCACGCCGGCGCCGACGGTACGGCCGCCTTCGC
>CAMLIL010000141.1 GCA_946480015.1 uncultured Oxalobacteraceae bacterium
TGTACCTGGACTTCTGGGCCTCGTGGTGCGGCCCGTGCCGCCAGTCCTTCCCCTGGATGAACGAGATGCAGGCCAAGTACGGCGACAAGGGCTTGCGCATCGTCGGCGTCAATGTCGATGCGCGCAGCGAGGATGCGCGCGGCTTCCTCGACGCCAATCCGGCACGCTTCACAGTGGCCTTCGACCCGCAGGGCGCGACCCCGCGTAGCTACGGCATCAAGGGCATGCCCTCGAGCGTGCTGATCGACGCCAACGGCAAGGTGGTGTTCGCCCACACCGGCTTTCGCGAGCCTGACCGCGCCGAACTGGAAGCGCGCATCAAGGCGGCGCTGGGAGCGGCGCAATGAGGGCCCTGATGAAGGCTGGCGCCGTGTGCGCCCTGCTGTCGGGCTGCGCCTTCGGGCCGCCCGTGCAGCCGTGGGAAAAAGGCGTGCTGGCGCGTCCCGAGATGCGCGCCGACGGGCCCGCGCTGGAAACGCGCTACGACGAGCATATCTACACCAGCCGCGAAGCTGCCTCGGGCGGCAGCGGCGTCGGTGGCGGCGGCTGCGGCTGCAATTAATAAGGGAATGACGCAGATGAGCAATCGATCCGAACAAGCCACCATGGCATCGCTTGGCCAGGCCATCCTGGCCGCGGCCGTGCTGCTGCCGGGGGTGGCGGCGCATGCCGAGAACGCGCCCGAACGCAGCACCCTGTCGGTGCGCTACCTGAACTATGAAGAAAGCCAGCCCGGGCTGGACCGCATCAAGGTCCATTCGCCCTCACTGGCGCTGGAGACGCCGATCGGCGCGGCCTGGTCGCTCAATGCCAGTCTGACCGCCGACGCCGTCTCCGGCGCCTCGCCGCGCTACCACACGGCCGTCTCCGGCGCCTCGCGCATGCAGGACGACCGCAGCGCCGGCGATGTGGCGCTGACGCGCTACTTCCCGAACGCCAGCCTGACCGTCGGCGCGGCTTACTCCACCGAGCACGATTACGTCTCGCGCGCGCTGTCGGTCCTGGGCACGCTCACCAGCGAGGACCGCAACACCACCTGGTCGTTCGGCGTGGGCGGGGCCGACGACAGCATCGATCCGGTCAACCTCATCGTGCGCGACGCGGGGCGCCAGAGCGTCAACCTGATCGCCGGGGTCACCCGGGTGCTCACGGCTAACGACCTGGCCCAGGTGACGCTGGGCTACTCGCGCGGGCACGGCTACTTCAACGATCCGTACAAGCTGCTGGACGTGCGGCCCGACGAGCGCAGCCAGCGCACCCTGATGCTGCGCTGGAATCACCATCATGGCGCCGGCGACGGCACCACCCGCCTGAGCTACCGCCTGTACGACGACAGCTTCGGCATCCGCGCCCACACGCTCGCGGGCGAATACGTGCAGCCCTTCGGTCAGGGCTGGTCGGTGACGCCCTCGCTGCGCCTGTACTCGCAGCGCGCGGCCAGCTTCTATGTCGACACGCCCGGCAACGATGGCTTTCCGGCGATCCTGGCCAGCGGCGGGCTGACCTACGGCTCGGCCGACCAGCGCCTCTCGGCCTTCGGCGCCGTCACCGCGGGCATCCGGCTGGCGCGCCAGATCGACCGTGACTGGCAGGCCGACGTCAAGGTCGAAAGCTACCGCCAGCGTTCGCAGTGGCGCGTGTTCGGCCACGGCAGCGAGAGTCTGGCGCCACTGCGTGCACTCAGCCTGCAAGTGGGCGTGAGCCGCTCCTGGTAATGCGTACGCGCAGCTTCCCGTTCCAGGCAATGGGCAGCGAATGCCTGGTGCACCTGGCCACCGACGACGATGCCGCCTCGCTGGCGGTGCTGGCGATGGCCGAGGTGCGCCGCATCGAGCACAAATACTCGCGCTACCGGCCCGACAGCATCGTCAGCCGCATCAACGCGGCCGCCGGCAGCGGCGCCTGCGAGTGCGACGAGGAGACCATGGCGCTGCTGGGGTATGCCGACGCCCTGTTCTACGCCAGCCAGGGCCGCTTCGACATTACCTCCGGCGTGCTGCGGCGCGCCTGGGATTTCCGCCGCGCCCAGCTGCCCGAACCGGCCAAGCTGCGCGCCCTGCTGCCGCTGGTGGGCTGGGACGCGGTGGAGTGGCGCGACGGCGCGGTACGGCTGCCCGAGGCCGGCATGGAACTCGATTTCGGCGGTTTCGGCAAGGAATACGCGGCCGACCGCGCCGCCACCATCCTGGCCCACGCCGGGGTGCGGCACGGCTATGTGAACCTGGGCGGCGACCTGCGCCTGATCGGCCCGCAGCCGGACGGCGCGCCCTGGCAGTGCGCCATCCAGGACCCGCGCCAGCCTGGCCGCCTGACCGCCTCGATCCCGCTGGGCAGCGGTGCGCTGGCCACCAGCGGCGACTATGAACGCTTCATCGAAGTGGACGGCCAGCGCTACTGCCACATCCTCGACCCGCGCAGCGGCATGCCGGTACAGCACTGGCAATCGGTCAGCGTGACCGCCCCGCTGGCCATCGCCGCCGGCAGCTGCGCCACCGTGGCCATGCTGATGCAGGAGGACGGCCTGGACTTCCTCGACAAGAGCGGCATGGCCTACCTGGCCATCGACCGCCACGGCGCCATCTTCCGCAAAGACCTCTGATTTCCGATCATGACAAGGACACTTCCATGAACCTGCAACGACTACGCGCCTGGCTGCTGGCCGCGCTGGCACTGTGTGCCCTGCTTCCCGCCCTGGCCCGCGCCGACGACTTCCTCGAACCCGAGCAGGCCTTCCAGCTCAAGGCCGAGCTGGTGGACAAGGCGGTGCTGCTGCACTGGACCATCGCGCCCGGCTATCACCTGTACCGCGACCAGCTGCGCTTCACGGCCGATGCAGCCAGCGCGCCTTTCAGCGCACCCGCCCTGCCCGACGGCATCCGCAAGTTCGACGTCAACTTCAACAAGGAGCTGGAAAGCTACGAGCGCACGCTGGACCTGCGCCTGCCGCTGCAGGCCGCCACGCCGTTCAACTTGACGGTGGTTTTCCAGGGCTGCGCCGACGCCGGCCTGTGCTACGCACCGATGCAGCAGGTATTGCGGGTCGATCCGGCCATGCCCGGCGCCCTGGCGACCGCGCCTGCCGCGGCGCCAGCAAGCGCGCCTGCCGCTCCCGCTGCCGCCACCCCGGCGCCGCAGGACGACAGCTCGCTGGCCCAGCGCACGCTGGAAAGCGGCAGCATCGTCAAGATCGGCGCAGCCTTCCTGGTATTCGGCCTGCTGCTCTCGTTCACGCCTTGCGTGCTGCCGATGGTGCCCATCCTGTCGTCGATCATCGTCGGCGAAGGCAACGTCACGCGCTCGCGCGGCCTGCTGCTGGCCCTCGCATACAGCCTGGGCATGGCACTGGTGTACACCTCGCTGGGCGTGGGCGCCGGGCTGGCCGGCGAAGGCCTGGCCGGGGCGCTGCAAAAGCCCTGGGTGCTGCTGTGCTTCGGCGGCCTGATGGTGGTGCTGGCGCTGTCGATGTTCGATGTCTACCAGCTGCAGCTGCCCAGTTCCATCCAGTCGCGCCTGTCGGCCAAGGGCGCCAAGGGCGGCCGCGCGGCCGGGGTGTTCGTCATGGGCGCGCTGTCGGCGCTGATCGTCGGCCCCTGCGTGGCCGGACCGCTGGCCGGCGCGCTGCTGTATATCAGCCAGACCGGCAACGCCGCCACCGGCGGCTGGGCGCTGTTCTCAATGGCTGCCGGGATGAGCGTGCCGCTGCTGCTCACCGGCCTGTCGGCGGGCAGCCTGCTGCCGCGCGCCGGCGCCTGGATGAACGGCGTCAAGAAGGTGTTCGGCCTGCTGCTTATCGCCGTGGCGGTGTGGATGGTAACGCCGGTGTTCCCGGTGCCGGTGATGATGGTCCTGTGGGGCAGCCTGGCGATCGCCTGCGCACTGTTTCTGCATGTGGGCCAGCCGCTGCCGCCGCACAGCGGGGTTGGCGCGTACGCGCGCAAGGCGCTGGGTGTGGTGCTGATGGTGGGCGGCCTGTTCGAACTGGCCGGCGCGGCCAGCGGCGGCCAGGCCGTGGTGCAGCCGCTGGCGCATCTGCGCGGTGGCGGCGCAGTCGCCGCCGTGGCTGCGGCGCCGCAGTTCACGCGCGTGGCCAGCGTGGCCGAGCTGGAACGCGCGCTGGCCCAGCCCGGGCCGCCAGCCATGCTGGACTTCTACGCCGACTGGTGCGTGGCTTGCAAGGAGATGGAGCACATGACCTTCAGCGATCCCAAGGTGGCCGCCGCGATGAAGAGCATGCGCCTGTTGCAGGTGGACGTCACCGCCAATAGCGACGAGCAGCGTGCGCTGCTGAAGAAGTTCAATCTGTTCGGGCCGCCAGGCATCGTGCTGTTTGGCGCCAGCGGCAAGGAAATCAACCAGGGCCGGGTGATTGGCTTCGTCCCGCCCGATACTTTCCTGCGCCATCTGGCGCGCGCCCGCGACGAAGCATAGCGCGGCTTGCCGCGCGCCACTTGCAGCTTGTAGCGACGTAAAAAAGCCCGGCAGTGCGAACTGCCGGGCTTTTTATCGTGCGCCGAAAAAGCTTACTTGGCGACCGGCTCGACCTTCACTTCGGTACCGTTCTTGACCAGCACCTTGGCCTTGGCCTTCTGCTTGAGCGCTTCGACGTAGGAATACATCTCTTCCTGGCCGATGGCGCTGGTGATCTGCTGCTGTTCCTGGGCGCGGCGCGCCAGGTCCGGCTTCTCGGCCTGGGCCACCTTGCCGATGCGGTAGATGGCGTAGCCGGTTCCCGGCACGTCCACGCCCACATAGGCTGGCAGCTTGCTCACGTCGGCCTTGAGCACGGCGATCGCGGCGGCCTGGTTGAATGGCGGCTCCTTGGTGCGGGTGACCACCTTGGCTTCGCCGAAACCGGCGGCGTCGCCCGAAGCCTTCACCTCGGCCAGCTTCTTCTCGCCGGCGGCGCGCGCCAGCTTGGCAGCTTCTTCCTGCATCACGCGCTGACGGATCAGCGGCTCGACCTCGGCCAGCGGACGCTTGGCGGCCGGTTTGTACTCGAGCACGCGGCCAGCGACCAGGGTGCTCGGCGCCACTTCGACCGCTTCGGTATTGCGCTTGTTCTTGAGCGCGTCGTCGCCGAACAGGGCCTTGAGGAACTTGGCGTTGTTGACGGGCGAGGCGCCCAACTGCGGCGAAGGATTGCGCGCCACGCCGGCCACGCTCTCGACCTTCAGGCCCAGCTTGTCGGCCACCGGCTTGAGGCTGTCGGACTGCTCGTAGACCGTGTTGGTGAACACTTCAGCCATCTCGGAATACTTCTTCGAGGCCTTGCCCTTTTTCAGTTCCGCGGCGATCTGCGCCTTGGCTTCGTCGAGCGTCTTGAGCTTGGCCGGGGTGATGCTTGGCACGGTGAGGATGTGGTAACCGTATTCGGATTCCACCACATTGCTGATCTCGCCCTGCTTGAGCGCGTAGATCGCGTCTTCGACGGACTTGGTGAAGGCGCCCTTTTCGACCACGCCGAGGTCGCCGCCAGCTTCGGCGGAACCCGGGTCTTGCGACTTGGCCTTGGCCACGGCCGCGAAGCTCGCCGGGGCCTTGCGCACTTCGGCCAGGATGGCGTCGGCCTTGGCCTTGGCGGCAGCCTTGTCGGCGGCGCTGGCATCCTTCTTCACGCTGATCAGGATGTGGCTGGCGGTACGCTGCTCGGGCTGGCCGAACTTGTCCTTGTTGGCGTTGTAGTAGGCTTCGACTTCGCTGTCGGGCACGCTGATCTGGCGTTCGACCGCGGCGGCGTCGAGCACCACGTATTCGGCCTTGACCTGCTCGGGAATCTGGAACAGCGCGGCGTTCTTGTCGTAGAAGGCCTTGACCATCTCGTCGCTCACCTTGACCTGGGCGGCGTAGGTGGCAGCCGGGAACATCAGCTCCTGGGCTTCGCGTTCCTGGTCGCTGATCTCGGACAGGCGCGCGGCGACGCTGCGCGGCGCGAAGGCGCTCGCAGCGACGGCGCTATTGAGCTGCTCCAGCGTGAGCTCGCGGCGCAGGCGCGCTTCGTACGCGGCCGGGCTCATGCCCTGGGCCGACAAGGCGGCGATGTAGCGCTCCTTGTCGAAGCCGCCGTCCGCCTTGCGGAACTGCGTGTACTGCATGATCGAGCTTTGCAGGGCGGCGTCGCCCACGGTCATGTGGTTGCGCGCCACTTCGGCGGCCAGCGAACGCTCGGCCACCAGGTTTTCCAGCACGCCCTGCTTGACCTGCGGGTTCTCGAACATCTTGGCGTCGAACTGCGCGCCCATCATGCCGCGATAGCGCTCCATTTGCTGGCGCTGCGCCTCTTCCCATTCCTGCTGGGTGATTTTCTGGCCATCGACCACGGCCACTTCGGCGCCGGTATTGGACTTGTCATAGCTGCTGACGCCCACCAGGACAAACGAAGGCACGATCAACAGAGCCAACAGAATCTGCATCCAGCGCTGATGACTACGAATAAATTCAAACATTGTTCGCCAATTCGAAGGTAGTTAAGACAGATGAAAAAAAAGGCGAACTCACGTTCGCCTTTTCTTCGTTTAATTCTGGCGGAGCGGACGGGACTCGAACCCGCGACCCCCGACGTGACAGGCCGGTATTCTAACCAACTGAACTACCACTCCAGGTCTGTGCATTTTGTGGCGGAGCGGACGGGACTCGAACCCGCGACCCCCGACGTGACAGGCCGGTATTCTAACCAACTGAACTACCGCTCCACAAAATACGGGTACTGCATGACCAGCAATACGTACCGCTACTGCCAGCCACCTTCCCTGCTTGTCACCGCAGCGAAGGACATTAGTTTACTGCATCTTTCAGCGCTTTGCCAGCTTTAAATTTAGGAACCTTCGCGGCCTTAATCTTGATGGCTTCCTTGGTGCGCGGATTGCGCCCCGAACGTGCCGCGCGCTCGCCGACCGAGAAGGTGCCGAAGCCGACCAGGGTGACGCTGTCGTTCTTTTGCAGGCTGGCCGTCACCGCATCGATCATCGCGTCCAGGGCCCGCGTGGCGGAGGCTTTGGTGATATCGGCGGACTTCGCGATTTCTTCGATCAATTCTGTTTTATTCACATGGGCCCCGTAACTAAAAAATGCGGTGGAAACAAAACCGCAGCGCGTATTAAACAAGCCGCGCCGTGAAGTGTCAAGGCAAAAACAACAAGCGCCTCGAGGGCGCTTGTCGGTTGCTGCAAGTGAAACAGCTTAGTGCTTGACGATCTCGGTCGACCCGGCGCCATCGACCGCGGCGGCGGCGACCGCTACCGGGGCGACTTCGACAACGGCCTCAGGCTGGCGCTCCAGCGCGATTTCCAGCACCTTGTCGATCCAGCGTACCGGAACGATTTCGAGCTTATTTTTCACGTTGTCCGGAATGTCGGCCAGATCCTTGACGTTCTGCTCCGGGATCAGCACGGTCTTGATACCGCCGCGATGCGCCGCCAGCAGTTTTTCCTTCAGACCGCCGATCGGCAGCACTTCGCCGCGCAACGTGATTTCGCCCGTCATCGCCACATCGGCGCGCACCGGAATGCCGGTGAAAATCGATACCAGCGCGGTGGTCATCGCAATGCCTGCCGATGGTCCGTCTTTCGGCGTGGCGCCTTCCGGCACGTGAATGTGGATATCGCTCTTTTCGAACACGTCGTTCTTTACGCCCAGACGGTTCGCCCGCGAACGCACGATGGTGCGCGCCGCTTCGATCGATTCCTTCATCACGTCGCCCAGGGTACCGGTGCGGATGACGTTGCCCTTGCCCGGCATGGTGACCGCTTCGATGGTCAGCAGATCGCCGCCCACTTCGGTCCACGCAAGGCCGACCACCTGGCCGATCTGGTTCTCTTTCTCGGCCACGCCAAAGTCGTAGCGGCGCACGCCCAGGAACTTGTCGATGTTTTTGCCCGAGACCAGCACTTTCTTGTCGGCCTTTTTGAGCAGCAGCATCTTCACGACCTTGCGGCAGATCTTCGACACTTCGCGTTCCAGCGAACGCACGCCGGCTTCGCGGGTGTAGTAGCGGATGATGTCGCGGATGGCGGCTTCTTCCACCTTGATCTCGTCTTCCTTCAGACCGTTGGCCTTGATCTGCTTGGGCAACAGGTAGCGCTGGGCGATGCTGGTCTTTTCGTCTTCGGTGTAACCCGACAGGCGAATGACTTCCATGCGGTCCAGCAGTGCCGGCGGAATGTTGAACGAGTTCGAGGTCGCCACGAACATCACGTCCGACAGGTCGAAGTCGACTTCGATGTAGTGGTCGCTGAACGTGTGATTCTGTTCAGGATCGAGCACTTCGAGCAGGGCCGACGAAGGATCGCCACGGAAATCCGCACCCATCTTGTCGATTTCGTCGAGCAGGAACAGCGGGTTGCGCACGCCGACCTTGGCCAGCGATTGCAGCACCTTGCCCGGCATCGAGCCGATGTAGGTACGGCGGTGACCGCGAATCTCGGCTTCGTCACGCACGCCGCCGAGCGCCATCCGCACGAACTTGCGGTTGGTGGCCTTGGCGATGGACTGGCCCAGCGAGGTCTTGCCGACGCCCGGAGGACCGACGAAGCACAGGATCGGCGCCTTCAGCTTGTCGACGCGCTGTTGCACCGCGAGATATTCCAGAATGCGTTCCTTGACCTTGTCGAGGCCATAGTGATCGCCTTCCAGCACCGTCTCGGCGTTGGCCAGGTCGTTATTGACCTTGGACTTTTTCTTCCACGGCAGATTGACCAGGGTGTCGATGTAATTGCGCACCACGGTCGCCTCGGCCGACATCGGCGACATCAGCTTGAGCTTCTTGATTTCGGCGGTAGCCTTGTCCAATGCCTCTTTCGGCATCTTGGCGGCAATCACCTTCTTCTCGAGCTCGTCGATATCGGCGCCGTCTTCGCCCTCGCCCAGTTCCTTCTGGATGGCCTTGACCTGCTCGTTCAGGTAGTACTCGCGCTGCGACTTTTCCATCTGGCGCTTGACGCGGCCACGGATGCGCTTTTCCACCTGAAGAATGTCGAGTTCGCCTTCCAGCTGGCCGAGCAGATGCTCGAGGCGCTTGGCGACATTGAAGATTTCCAGGATCACCTGTTTCTGCTCAAGCTTGAGCGGCAGATGCGCGGCGACCGTGTCGGCCAGGCGGCCGGCGTCGTCGATGCCTGCCAGCGAAGCGAGGATCTCAGGTGGAATTTTTTTGTTCAGTTTGACGTACTGGTCAAACTGCTGAACGATCGCGCGACGCATCGCCTCGACTTCGGAATCGTCACCGATTTCCGAATTCAACGGGGTCAGGTCGGCGATGAAATGCGTCGGCGCATCGCTGATGTGGTTGATGCGCGCACGCTGAGCGCCTTCGACCAGCACCTTGACGGTGCCGTCGGGCAGCTTGAGCATTTGCAGGATATTGGCCACGCAACCGATCTCGTAGATGTCGGACGCGGACGGCTCATCCTTGGCGGCAGCCTTTTGCGCAGCCAGCATGATGCTCTTGCCCTGCTCCATTGCAGCCTCGAGTGCCTTGATGGACTTCGGACGGCCAACGAACAGCGGGATGACCATATGCGGGAAGACGACTACGTCGCGCAACGGCAGTAAGGGCAGCGTCGTTTGCTCGGTTAATTTAGAAGTTGTCATGGCATACCTTATAGAAAGCGTGTTTCAGATATTGGCACCTAGTGCCAAAACACAAGACCGGCTAGCAAAAAAATTTTCTACAAGTATTTAGATTAATTCATCAACTTGAATCGAAACACCGGAGTGACTCTAAAAGATTATTGAACATCAAAATAAAAAAGCCACCGCACAGCGCTGCGCTGCGAGTGGCTTTTCGATTGAAGCCTGATTCTTTTATTGAGGTAAATTGTACCGCCAAGAATTATAGAATCAAACCCTTTTCGTCGTGCGCGTGCGGCACAACATCAATTTTCACCCGAAGCTTTCGCACTTTCACTGTAAATCAGTAACGGTTTCGCACCGTTCGTGATCGAATTTTCATCAATCACGACTTTCACGACGTTTTGCTGATTCGGCAGATCGTACATCACGTCCAGCAAGGCGTGCTCGAGAATTGAACGCAAGCCGCGCGCGCCGGTTTTGCGGGCCAGTGCCTTTCGTGCAATGGCGTGCAAAGCGGCTGGACGAATTTCTAATTCAGCGCCTTCCATTTCAAGCAATTTAGAATACTGCTTAATCAATGCATTCTTCGGCTCGATCAGAATTTGAATCAGCGCCTCTTCCGTCAATTCGCTTAATGTCGCGACAACTGGCAAACGGCCAACCAATTCCGGAATCAGGCCGAATTTGATCAGGTCTTCCGGTTCCGCTTCCAGCAGCACTTCGCTATTGGCGCGCTGAGTCTGGCTCTTGACGCTGGCCGAGAAGCCGATGCCGCTCTTTTCCGAGCGGTTCTGGATAATCTTCACCAGGCCGTCGAACGCGCCGCCGCAAATGAACATGATGTTGGTCGTGTCGATCTGCACAAAGTCCTGGTTGGGGTGCTTGCGCCCGCCCTGCGGCGGTACCGAGGCCATGGTGCCCTCGATCAGCTTCAGCAGGGCCTGCTGCACGCCTTCGCCGGAGACGTCGCGCGTAATCGACGGATTGTCGGATTTGCGTGAAATCTTGTCGATCTCGTCGATGTAGACAATGCCGCGCTGGGCCTTGTCGACTTCGTAATTGCAGCTTTGCAGCAGCTTTTGAATGATGTTCTCGACATCCTCGCCCACATAACCGGCTTCGGTCAGGGTGGTCGCATCGGCGATCACGAACGGCACGTTGAGCATGCGCGCCAGGGTCTGCGCCAGCAGGGTCTTGCCCGAGCCGGTAGGACCGACCAGCAGGATATTGCTCTTGG
>CAMLIL010000142.1 GCA_946480015.1 uncultured Oxalobacteraceae bacterium
GCCGATGATAGTGCTGCAACCAGTGTGAAAGTAGGTTATCGTCAGGCTAGTTATAGTGAAAAACCCCGGTAAGCCTAAGCGCGCTCAAGATCGCGCTTAGTGCGAACCGGGGTTTTTTTTTCGTCTGTACCTCCCGCTGAGAATTCCGTCGCCCTCGCGAATGCGGGGGCGACATTGGCGCGTCGAATTGGTGCGCACCCCCATCCATTCCCTTGGCACCGTTCTTGATAGACATACCCTGATCAAACAGGCTTCGTTTTTTCCTACAAGTGTCGGAATTATTTACATAATAAAACTTTGATTCCAGCATGGCAGCGTTACACCGTTCGTAAGGCATTGATTTTAATAGACTAAATTTTTTAATATTGATGCGGCACAATTATTGCTTCTTATTATCATAAGCGCCTGGCGATCCTGTCGGGTGGAACCATAAAATCAGGAGAAGTAAATGAAGTTAGCAAGCAAGTTTGGCGCCTTGGTGGCATTTGTCGTAATGGCGTGCGCAAGCGTCGCCAATGCGTCTGTCGTACTGGTAGACGCACAACTCAATAGCGTGATCGGCGGTAATCCGCTCAACGCGGGCGTGCAACTGGAAGCCAACCAGACTTTCACCGTGACTGTGGACCCGCAGGCCCTGTGGAATTTTGGCGGCGGAAACCCTGCCTTCGATGTGAATGCAGATGGCATGGGCCCAGGTTGGCCGCTTTCGATGACGAATCCGGACGGTTCCCAGTTCGTCGCCTCCATCGGCGCCCTGGTTGGCCAGGTCGGCTCCGGTACCACAGGCGCTGGTAACTTCTTCACGATCGGCACCAATTTTTCGGGCTCGGCCGACGTCAGCGGCCAACTGAACCTGTTCTTCTGGGATTCGGATGCCTTCAATAACAGCGGTTCGGTCCTGGCCGACATCAATGCGGTGCCAGAACCAGCGTCGCTCGGCCTGATGGCTGTGGGCCTGCTGGCACTTGCCCGTCGCCGCCGCGCGATGTAATCGCCGGATCCGGCGACCGAACCTTCGGCAGAAATGCCGAAGGTTTTTTTTCGTCGGTACTTTCCACCGCCGCGCGGCTTAGATCTCTTCCCATCCCACGACGCTGGGAGCCATTTTATGTGTCGCCAGAGGTGCGGCTTTGGCAAGGCCGAGTTGATGTGGCCGGGCGGCGCCAATCGCTGCGTTCGTTCTGGATGCCGGCACTCTGGATGGCGCGGCCTGCCCCGCGCCATCCGCCAGCCTGAAGACGCTCACCACGCGCGACAGATTTTCCGACTGCTCCTTCATGCTTTGCGCTGCCGCGGCAGCTTCTTCCACTAGCGCCGCATTCTGTTGGGTTACATTGTCCATCTGGCTGATGGCTTGATTGATTTGCTCGATGCCGCTGGTCTGTTCGTTGCTGGCAGCCGTGATCTCGCTAATAATGTCAGTGACCCGCTGTACGCTGGCGACCACTTCGCTCATCGTCACGCCGGCCTGGTCGACCAGCTTGGCGCCGTTCTCCACTTTTTCCACCGAATCCCCGATCAAGCTCTTGATTTCCTTTGCGGCTGCCGCCGAGCGTTGCGCCAGATTGCGCACTTCCGACGCGACAACCGCGAAACCGCGTCCTTGCTCACCGGCCCGTGCCGCTTCCACCGCCGCATTCAAGGCAAGGATGTTGGTCTGGAAGGCGATGCCGTCGATAACGCCGATGATGTCGACAATTTTCCTGGACGATTCATTGATGGAGCCCATTGTATCGACCACTTGCGATACGACATTGCCTCCCTGAATGGCCACCAAAGAAGCGGAGCGCGCGAGTTGGTTGGCGTGAATGGCATTGTCGGCATTGTGCTTGACGGTGCTCGTCAATTCCTCCATCGACGATGCCGTTTCCTCCAGCGAACTTGCCTGTTGCTCCGTGCGCGCGGATAGATCGAGATTTCCCGACGCAATCTGGGACGAGGCGGTGGCGATGGTGTCGGTGCCGGCGCGTACCTCGCTGACAATCCCGATCAGGCTGGCTTGCATCTGCTTGATCTGCACCATGAGGCTCGTTGTATCGCCCTCCCGAACATTCACCAACGTCGAGAGATCGCCGCCGGCGATGGCATGTGCCGTGGCTGCGGCATCTGCCGGCTCTCCTCCCAGCAGTTTGATGATCGAACGGCTGACAAGAAAGCCGAGGAACAGCCCAATCACCGTCACGACTGCAAGTGCCGCGTAACTAAGCTTCTCGGCTCTGCTGGCTGCTTCCAGGGTTGAGATTCTCACCACCTCGGCCCGCTTGGCAAGTTCCTCGGACGCTTCCGCCAGCAATTTCACCGGTTCACGATCGATGCCCTCGACACTGGCGTCACCCTTGTCGTGCGCAAAGTCGGCTGCCTTGAACACCGCTAAGCCTTCCCGGTATTTTTGTCCCATCAACGTATGGGCTGCGGCAAACTTGCTAACGCGCTCACGTGCCAGTGGATCAGTCAGCGTGCTCAGCAGATGCCTGGCGCCCGCATCAACTTCCTGCTCGCTTTTCTCGAAATCAGCCCAATTCTTTTCCAGTTGCTCCGGGGCCTTGCCCCGCAAGAGCGTATTTTTCCAATCCTGGATCTGTTTCCTGAAACTCAAGTTGATCGAAGTGACCTCGCGTTCGTGTTCGACGGCGTCGGTGACATCGGTGCGGAAGGTTTGCAGCGCGCCATGTAGTTGAACAAATCCCGCAATCGCGGCCGCCGCCATCAGCAGCAGCAATAATGCGATTGTCAGTGGTAGTTTGACGCTCAGTTTCATTGTGTTCCAGTTCATCTTTCTCTCCCGATCTGTAATTCTTCACCGCTGGCGGCAGCAAGCGGACCCGCTGAAAAACCTGTTTGTTAGATGTTGTTATGAGGAATTTCTGTTTCATTATTGCAGAGAAATTGCGTTACATTTACTGAACAGATGCAATTTAGTAGCCGGCAAACAACGCCTCGGTTTGGAGGGGGCAGTCGGCCCGATTCAGTTCGCCCGCCCACCGCCTGGGCGCTGCGACGCAACGCAGCTTGCTATACTGCCCCTTTCCCGCTGACACCCAGTCGTGGCCCATTAGAGCAGCCGATCCGAGTACGCCGCGCGCATGGCCGTCACCGGGACGAACATAGCAATTTTGATCAGGTGCAGCGCAGTACGGATCAGGCGCCATTCGCACTGCCGCCCAACACTATGACTTTCCAATCCAACCAGGAGAAAGTCCCCATGGACGTCAAAATCATCGATCGCCCCGACGTAAGCGTCGCCTGTCTGCGTTATGTTGGGCCATACGGTCCGGGTCTCGGCGGGTTCTGGTCCAAGACTTACTATCCATGGGCAAACACACATGGCTTGCTGAATCGCCCGCGCTATGGCATCAGTCACGACGCGCCGGATGTCGTGGCTCCGGAGCAATGCCGCTACGATGCCTGTGTCGAAGTGGATAAGGACTTCCAGCCGCAGGGCGGGGCCTTCAAAACCCTCATCCCCGGCGGACGTTACGCCGCGCTGGCGTTCGCCGGCCCGGTTAGCCAGATCGGTGCGGCATGGACCAGCCTCATCCGCGACTGGCTACCGGACAGCGGCTTTCACGTCGATGGCCGTCCGTGTTTCGAGTACTATCCGGCCGACGCCGTCTACGATCCTGTCACCTGCTCGCTGCGTTGCGACATTTGCATTCCGGTCGCGCCACTGTAAGCCATCGCCCACGAAGGCCGATGCCATCGGGCGTTCTCCGGCGGTGCGCTGCGCCCCTCATTCACCCCGAAGGAAATTGATTCAAACCTGAGCGTGCGGCCGCAATGAATGCTAAAGTAACGCCCCTTCTGCGGCACGCATCCTCATCAACATGGACTTTCAGCAACTGACAACCCAGCGCCGAGCGCACCCCGGCTGGCGGTTGCTGGCTGCCGACCACGCGCCGATGATCGCCAGCTTCCTGCACGCGGCCTTCATCAAGCCGAATCTGCGCTCGATCGGCCGCCAGCAGCTCGGCTCGGCGCTGGACGACTACCTGTACCAGTTGCACGATGAAGCCGGTGAAATCCTGTTCCCCAAAGCGGCCACCGCCTACCTCGACGACTGGGCCTCGGACGAACGGGCCTGGCTGCGCAAGTACTACCCGCCCGGCGCCGACGAAGCGCATTACGACCTCGCCCCCGCCACCGAACAGGCGATCGACTGGCTCAACAAGCTCGGCCAGCGCCAGTTCATCGGCACCGAATCGCGCCTGATGACCGTGTTTTCACTGCTGCGCGAAATCACCGAGGGCAGCGAACTCGATCCGCGCGCACGCATCGCCGAACTCAAGCGCCGCAAGGCCGAGATAGACGTCGAGATCGCCGGGATCAGCGCCGGCCGGCTCGACCTGATGGACCCCACCCAGGTGCGCGAGCGCTTCCTGCAGATGGCCGCCACCGCGCGCGAGCTGCTGTCGGACTTCCGCGCCGTCGACAACAACTTCCGCACCCTGGACCGCCAGGTGCGCGAGCACATCGCCACCTGGGACGGCAGCAAGGGCGAGCTGCTGCAGGCGGTATTCGGGCAGCGCGACCTGATCGCCGAGACCGACGAAGGCAAGAGCTTCCGTGCGTTCTGGGACCTGTTGATGTCGCCGTCGCGCCAGGACGAACTGTCCAAGCTGCTCGACTCGGTATTAAAGCTCGCACCGGTGCGTGAACTCGAACCGGACGGCCGCCTGCAGCGCATCCACTACGACTGGCTGGAGGCGGGAGAAGTCACCCAGCGCACGGTGGCGCGCCTGTCGGGCCAGCTGCGCCGCTACCTCGACGACCAGGCCTGGCTGGAAAACCGCCGCATCATGCAGCTCATTCGCGACATCGAGCAGAAAGCCTTGTCGCTGCGCGGCCAGGTCGAAGAGCGCGCCTTCATGGAAATCGACGAACCGGCACCGGGCGTCACGCTGGCCATGGACCGCACCTTGTACAACCCGCCGTTCAAACCGAAAATCACCCAGCGCATCGTGGACGACGAAGGTGAACCCGTCAGCGCCGATGCATTGTTCGAACAGACTTACGTCGACCAGCTGCGGCTGATGTCGAACATCCGCCGCGCGTTGCAGACGCGCCGGCAAGTGTCGCTGGCCACGCTCACCCAGGACTACCCGCTCGAACAGGGCCTGGCCGAACTGGCGACCTACCTCAAGCTCGCCACGCAAGACATCCACGCCGCCATCGACGACGAACAAACCGAGACCGTGGCCTGGACCGACGAACGCGGACAGACCCGCCACGCCACGCTCCCACTGATCATCTACGCACTATGACCGTCCAAGCGACCACGCAAGAACACAACCGACTCGGAGAGCTGCTGGTCAGCCTGTTCCAGGGTGTCCTGTACCGCGACAGCGGCGCGCTGTGGCAGCCGCTGATCGAGCTGCAGGCGCGCGTGCGCGACTACTGCGCCACGATCGGCCTTGAACTGATCCTCGACGAAGCCGAAGGCTACGCCTATCTGCGCCAGCGCGTGGTGGAACCGGACGAGCCGGAACTGCCGCGCCTCGTGCAAAGGCGCCAGCTCAGCTACCCTGTCAGCCTGATCCTGGCGCTGCTGCGCAAGAAGCTGGCCGAGTTCGACGCCGCCGGCGGCGACACCCGGCTGGTGGTGGACCGCGACCAGATTGCCGAACAGGTGCGCCTGTTCCTGCCCCAGACCGGCAACGAAGCGCGCCTGCTCGACCGCATGGACACGCACCTGAACAAGGTCGTGGAACTGGGCTTCCTGACCCGCCTGCGCGGCCAGGACAACCAGTTCGAAGTGCGGCGCATCCTGAAGGCCTTCGTCGACGCCCAGTGGCTCAGCGAATTCGAACAGCGCCTTGCGCAATACGCCGCGCACGCGGCCGCCGAGGAGCAGAGCTGATGAACGCGCCCGACCTCGAACTGGCCGCACCCAGCCTGGACATCGCGCCCGCCGCCGAGCGCGCCGGCTTTCGCTTGCGTCACTTCGAAGTGCTCAACTGGGGCACCTTCGACCAGCGCGTATGGCGCCTGCACCCGGGCGGCGACAACATGCTGCTCACCGGCGATATCGGCTCCGGCAAATCAACCCTGGTCGACGCCCTGACCACGCTGCTGGTCCCCGCCCAGAAAATCTCGTACAACAAGGCCGCCGGCGCCGATGCGCGCGAACGCAGCTTGCGCACCTACGTGCTGGGTAACTACAAATCCGAGCGTGGCGACAGCGGCATGGCCGCGCGTTCGGTTGCGCTGCGCGACCATCACAGCTATTCCGTGATCCTCGGCGTGTTCCACAACGAAGGCTTCGATCAGACCGTGACCCTGGCCCAGGTGTTCTGGTTCAAGGATCCGCGCGGCCAGCCCGAGCGCTTCTACGTAGTGGCCGACACCAAACTGACCGTGGCGGACCATTTCGCCGGCTTCGGCAGCGACATCGCCCAGCTGCGCAAGCGTCTGCGTGCCTACGACGCGATCGCCATGCACGACAGTTTCCCGCCATACGGCGCCGATTTCCGGCGCCGCTTCGGCATCGGCAGCGAGCAGGCCATGGACCTGTTCCACCAGACCGTGTCGATGAAATCGGTCGGCAACCTGACCGATTTCGTGCGCGAGCACATGCTCGAAGCGTTCCCGGTCGAGACCCGGATCGCTGCGCTGATCGCGCATTTCGACGACCTCAATCGCGCCCACGAAGCGGTCTTGAAGGCCAAGCGCCAGATCGAACAGTTGACGCCGCTGGTGGCCGACTGCGAACGCCATGGCGGGCTGCGTGAGCAGGTCGACCAGCTGCGCGGGTGTCGCGAAGCGCTGCGCCCATGGTTCGCCATGCTCAAGCGCGACTTGCTGGAGCGCCGCATCGACATCCTGCGCACGGAACTCGACAAGGAAACCCACCGGCTGGCCCGGCTATACGAAGAGCGCCGCACCCAGCTTCAGCGGCGCGACGAGATCACGCAGGCCATTGCCGCCAACGGCGGCAACCGCATCGAACAGATCAAGGCCGATATCGTGCGTCTGCAAGGCGTCAAGGACGAGCGCGCGCGCCGCGCCGCCCAATACGATGCGCTGGCCCATGCACTCGGATTGCCCGGCGCGGCCGATGCCGGCGTGTTCGACGCCAACCGCCGTGCGATAGACGACGGCAAGGAACAGTGCGCGACCCTGCGTGACGACTATCAGAATCGCCTGACCGAAGCCGGCGTGAGCGTGCGCGAGCTGGGCCGGCAGTACGCCGCCATCACGGCCGAACTGGAGTCGCTGCGCAAGCGCCGCTCCAACATCCCGAGCGCCATGCTGGAACTGCGCGCCACCTTGTGCGCGGCGCTGCACATCGCCCCGGACAACCTGCCGTTCATCGGCGAACTGATTCAGGTACGTGAAGAGGAGCGCGCGTGGGAAGGCGCAGCCGAACGCCTGCTGCACAATTTCGGCGTGTCGATGCTGGTGCCGGAAGCGTATTACGGCGCGGTGGCCGACTGGGTCGACGGCACCAACCTGGGCAGCCGTCTGGTCTACTACCGCGTGCGCGAAGGGGCCGCGCGCGAGCAACGCCCCCTGCCTGCCACTGCGCTGGCGCGCAAGCTGGCCATCAAGCCCGATTCGCCGTTCTATGGCTGGATCGATGCCGAACTGACGCGGCGGTTCGATCACGCCTGCTGCGACACGCTCGACCAGTTCCGCCGCGAGCAGCGCGCGGTCACCCGCAATGGCCAGGTCAAGGCTGCTGGCGAGCGTCACGAAAAGGACGACCGTCACCGCATCGATGACCGCTCGCGCTACGTGCTGGGCTGGTCGAACCAGGCCAAGATCGCCGCGCTGGCCAAGCAGGAACGCGACCTGACCACGCGCGTGCAGGCGCACACCGCGCATATCCAGGTGATCAAGGGCGAAGTCAGCGGCCAGAACGCGCTGCTGGGCAGCTGGCAGCAACTGGCCATGTTCGGCGACTTCAACGAGTTGGACTGGAAGCCGATGGTCAGCTCCATCGACGCGCTCGAACGCGAGCAGGAGCAGCTGGCCGCGTCGTCCGACGTGCTGCGCACACTGCAGGCGCAGTTCGCGGAGCTGACCAGTGCCCAGGCCGAGACAGAACAGGAACTGGTTGCCGCGACCAGTGCACAGGCGCGCCTGAGCGAGAAGGGCGAACAGGCCCAGCTCGCGCACGCCGAATGCGAAATATTGCTGTTGGCCGTGCCGGATGAGGCCAAGGCGTCCTACTTCCCGCTGCTCGAATCGCTGCGCCTGCAGGCGTTCGGCGAGCACAGACTGACGGTGGAGTCGTGCGACAACCGCGAAAAGGACATGCGCGACCTGCTGCAGACGAATATCGATGCCGAGAACAAGAAGATAGAGCGCCTGCGCGACGCCATCATCGGCGCCATGCAGGACTACACCCGCACCTGGCCGCTGGATGCGCGCGAAGTCGACGTGAGCATCGAAGCGGCCGGCGAGTTCCGCAAGATGCTGGCCGCGCTGGAAGCGGACGACCTGCCGCGCTTTGCCGGCCGCTTCAAGGAACTGCTGAACGAGAATACGATCCGCGAGATCGCCGGCTTCCAGTCGCAGCTCAAGCGCGAGCGCGAGACCATTCGCGAGCGCATCGGCATCATTAATGGCTCGCTGCACGAGATCGACTACAACCCCAACCGCTACATCGCCCTCGAAGCCGAGGCAAATCTGGACGCCGACCTGCGCGACTTCCAGCAGGACCTGCGCACCTGCACCGAAGGCGCGCTGACCGGGTCGGCCGACGAAGAGTATTCGGAAGCGAAGTTCCTGCAGGTTAAACGCATCATCGAACGTTTCCGTGGCCGTGAAGGCAGCGCCGAGATGGACCGGCGCTGGACCCGCAAGGTGACCGACGTGCGCAACTGGTTCGTGTTCTCGGCGTCCGAACGCTGGCGCGAGGATGGACGCGAGCACGAGCACTACACGGACGCAGGGGGCAAGTCGGGTGGGCAAAAGGAAAAGCTGGCCTACACGGTGCTGGCGGCCAGCCTGGCCTACCAGTTCGGCCTGGAGTGGGGCGTGGTGCGTTCGCGCTCGTTCCGTTTTGTCGTCATCGATGAAGCGTTCGGACGCGGCTCGGACGAATCTGCGCGTTATGGCCTGGAGCTGTTCAGGCGCATGAACCTGCAGCTGCTGATCGTCACGCCGCTGCAGAAGATCCATATCATCGAACCGTATGTGGCCGGGCTTGGATTCGTGCACAGTGAAGAAGGGCGCCAGTCGATGTTGCGTTACCTGAGCATCGACCAGTATCACGCCGAACGCGCGGCCCGCCAGCCATGACCCCGTGGACCGGGCTCGAGGCCATTGTCGCCAGCCTGCGCAAGCGCTGGGACAGTGGCCGGCTGCTGGCCGAGCGCGCGCTGTTCCCGCTCGAACTGGCGCTGCGCCAGCCGAGCGTGGCGCAGATGGGCGAGCAGTTCGAGCAGGTGCGCGCCTGGATCCTTGCGCTGGAAGCGGAAAGCGGGGCCGGGTACGAGATCGTCTGGCGTCAGATCAACCACCGTCAGCTCGGGCGCAACAGCGTGCCGGACAGGGTGATCATCCGGACCTTCGATGACGCCGTTCGCCTGATTGGCAAGCAAAGCGCGGTGCGCCAGTTCGACCGGCTCGCCGCGCTGACGTTGACGCAGTTCCCGGTGTTGGCCGAGTGGGCCGAGCGGCGCGCCCTCGTCATGATCGAACGCGCCGTCGAGTGGGAGCGCGTGCTCGCATGCCTGCGGTGGTTCGTCGGCCATCCGCATTCCGGTCTGTATCTGCGGCAGCTGGATATCCCTGGTGTCGACAGCAAATTCATCGAAGCGCGCAAGCCCCTGCTTGCCGAGTTGCTCGACATCGTCATGCCGGAAGGTGGCGTGGCAGCTGCAGTACGCCAGTTCGAGCTGCGCTACGGATTGCGGTCCAAGCCTGCCACGATCCGCTTTCGGATCCTCGATCCGGCGCATGCCCTGTGCGGACTGACCGATGTGAGCGTACCGGTACAGCAGTTCGCCACGCTGCGCGTCGGCGTCGAACGCGTCTACATCACCGAAAACGAGGTTAATGCCCTGGCCTTTCCGGACACACCATCGGCGATGCTGATTTTCGGCGGCGGCTACGGCATCGATCGCCTGGGCGAGGCCGAATGGCTGCGGGAGCGCGACGTTGTGTATTGGGGCGACATCGATACCCACGGTTTTGCGATCCTCGACCGCTTGCGGGCGATCCTTCCGCGGGCGCGCTCGATGCTGATGGATGCTTCGACGCTCCACGCGCATCGCACGCTGTGGGGGCAAGAAGACGCCGACAAACGTTACGTCGGCGAACTGACGCGCCTGTCTGCGGATGAGCTTGGGATGTATGACGCGTTGCGCAACGATGCTATCGCGCCTCGTTTGCGGCTGGAACAGGAACGCATTGCTTATCAATGGCTCAAATCGCTCTTGCGAACGAGCTAAGGCTTTGCTATAGTTCGCCTCCCCGATTTGAACGACAGCGAAATAGAGTAGCTGG
>CAMLIL010000143.1 GCA_946480015.1 uncultured Oxalobacteraceae bacterium
TATGCAGCGGCCTGCAAAGCCGTTTAGACGGGTTCGATTCCCGTCCTCGCCTCCATCAATTCAAGCACTTGGCTCATTTCGAGCTGGTTCAAATAGGGTGTGCACCTCGCGAAAAGTGAGCTGCACCTCACCTGCAACGGCCTACAGTGCGCTGACATCTGGTCTGCCCATTACTACGATGGGCTTATGGCCTCGATCAAAAAAAACCGCATCAGGCACCTTCCAGCTGAGGGTGATGAACAAGCTTCTGCCGAAGACCTTGTGGGCGACGTTTGACACCTTCGAACAGGCTGATGCCTATGATCGACAGCTTGAGGCACTGCTCGCCCAGGGTATCGTGCCCGCAGCGCTGCTTGACCGTCCGGCCGCGAAGGCGCGGCAGAGCGCACGATGAGCGACATACGTGCTTCGCAACATCGCAAACCCGCGCCGAAAAAAGCCGCACCGTTCTGGAACAGCAGAAGCGATGGGCGGATCTTGACATCGAGCGCAAGTTCCCTTGGGATCGGCTGTTCCTGGCTGTGGAAAAGAGCGTCAGCGACGACGTCGAGCTCCACGAGTTAATTCCGGATAAGACTTCGCGCCAACTGTTCCTGCGCGGGGAGGTACGCGATCGTGCCGCGCTGATCTCGTTGATCGATGCGCTGGCCGCCCAGCCGATGCTCGTGAACGGCCATCTGACGCGTATGGATCGAAAGAAGCGTGACCGGCTCGAAACAGTTGAGTTTGAGATCAAGGCGCGGCTGTCGCCCTGAGCACGCATCCGATTGCTCATTCGCCCCCCCCCCCATAAATTTAACCTCGGCAGGGCCTTGCCTGCGACCAGACGCGCGTTTGGCCGACGCCGTATGGGGGGGGCTTGAGAATTTGATATTCGAGGGCACCGCGCTGCAACGGTTTCACCGACGTTTTGCTGGGCCATGGTCAGTCCCGCCGACCCGGAACCTGGAATGACAGCATGAGATGGGTTTCAATGTCAACTTTTATTTCTTCGTTAAAAGATTGGTATTTTGCATTATTTAATGTAATTGCATGATATTCTTCGGGCAATTTTTGTAGTTACAGTTGCTGTTCCCGGCTGCCGTCCAGTTGGTTCATTTTCCGTCGTAAACAATCCAAATGAAAATCTCCTCCCGCTTCGTTGCGAAAGTGCTCGCCGTACTGTCGATTCTCGCGGTCTGTCCGCTCGGCTGGAGCCAAGGGATGCCTTCACCGCAGGCGTACGCCTCCGTGAGCGTCAGTCCTTCGTCAACGTTGCAGGTCGGGCAGTCGTATTCGATTTCATGGACCTCCACCCCGACTAAAACGACCAAGGTGCAGTACAACTGCTCGGCGACGGGGTCAACCTACGCGACGGGCGGCTACCTGGCAACCAGTGGCAGCTTGAACGGCGTAGTGCCGGCGGCATGGGCCGGGAAATCCTCGACATGCGACTTCCGCGCGTTCGACACCAATGGCATGCCGCAGTCGTCCCCGTCGGTGATCACATTGACAACGGCAGCGTCGGTGCAGGCGCAGACCATTAGTTTCAGCGCGTTGGGCGGCAAGAGCCTGGGCGATCCCGCGTTCGCCGTATCGGCCAGTGCCACCTCGGGGTTGGCCGTTGCCTTCAGTTCGACGACGTCAGCGGTTTGTACGGTATCGGGCTCGACCGTGTCGCTGGTTGGTACCGGCACCTGTACGGTCGCGGCGAATCAGGCCGGCAATGGCAGTTACAGCGCGGCACCGCAGGTGACCCAATCGTTCGCGGTGGGATTGAGGCCGCAGACCATCGGTTTTGGCGCTCTGGGAAACAAAACCATCGGCGATCCCTCGTTTACGGTATCGGCCAGCGCCACGTCGGGATTGGCCGTTGCTTTCAGTTCGACCACGCCATCGGTGTGCTCGATATCGGGTACAAGCGTGACGTTGGTGGGGACCGGTACCTGCGCGGTCGCGGCGAATCAAGCTGGCAATGGCACCTATAGTGCGGCACCGCAAGTGACCCAATCGTTTTCGGTGGTCCCGCAGCCTTTGCAGGCGCAGAGCATCAGTTTTGGCGCTTTGGGCGACAAGACGATGGGCGACCCGGCGTTCGCCGTATCGGCCAGCGCCACCTCGGGATTGAGCGTTAGTTTCAGTTCGTCGACGGCATCTGTTTGTACTATTTCGGGCACAACCGTGACACTGGTTGGAACCGGCATCTGTAGCGTCGCAGCCAATCAGGCCGGCAACAGCAGCTACAGTGCAGCACCGCAAACGACCCAATCATTCACCGTGGCCGCGCGGCCATTGCAGGCGCAGAGCATCAGTTTTGGGGCGTTGGGCAGCAAGACCATGGGGGATCCGGCATTTGCAGTCTCGGCCAGCGCTACATCGGGCTTGACCGTCAGTTTCAGCTCAACGACGCCATCCGTTTGCACGGTGTCGGGCTCGACCGTGACGATGGTTGCCAGCGGCACCTGCACGGTCGCGGCGAATCAGGCAGGTAACGGCAGTTACAGTGCGGCCCCGCAAGTGAGCCAATCGTTCACGGTGGCGCCGCCGCCCCCCGCCAAGCCTACGTTAACGCTGAACCCGATTCCCGCGGACCTGATTGCCGGGACGACGTTTACGATGTCCTGGAGCTCGACCAATGCAACCTCGGTAACACGCGTCTGCACCTCATCGCGGACGGGCTTTACCGATAATTCATCGATGGCGCTCAGTTCGTCGTATCAGGCCACGGCTTCGGCATCGTGGGTCGGTTATCCCTCGTACTGTACGTGGACGGCGAGCGGGCCAGGCGGCAACACGCCGGTCTTGCAGACCATGATCACGAGAAATGCTACGCCGCCGTATGCCACATCCGCTCCGGCCGCAATTACCGCTTCGGTGAGCCCTTCAACGCTTGTCGCAGGGCAGCCTTACACGATTACGTGGAGCGCCACCAATTCGACCAAGGTGCAGTACAACTGCAGTGCCAGCGGGTCGACCTATCGTGGCGGACAGGATAATCTGAATAACAACGATAGCATCGACGGCATCGCCCCGGCAGCCTGGGTGGGGACGCCGTCGACCTGCGAGTTCCGCGGCTTTAACGGCAACGGCGTGCCGTCGACCGCGGCGGTTGTCACCTTGACCACCACGGCACCGATTCAGGCGCAAAGCATCAATTTTGGTGCGTTGGGCGCCAAGATCATGGGCGATCCGGCGTTCGCCGTTTCGGCCAGCGCCACGTCGGGATTGGCCGTTACCTTCAGTTCGACGACGCCGTCGACCTGTACGGTATCGGGCTCGACCGTGTCGCTGGTTGGTTCCGGTACGTGTACGGTCGCCGCCAATCAGGCAGGCAACGGCAGCTACAGTGCGGCAGCGCAAGTGACGCAATCGTTCCCTGTGGGCGCGAAGGCGCAGAGCATCAGTTTTGGCCCTTTGGCAGCCAACACCATGAGCGATCCACCGTTCAGCGTATCGGCGAGCGCCACGTCGGGATTGGCCGTTACCTTCAGTTCGACAACGCCATCGGTTTGCACGGTATCGGGCACGACCGTGACGCTGATTGCCAGCGGCACCTGCACGATCGCAGCGAGTCAGGCTGGCAACAGCACCTACAGTGCGGCACCGCAAGTGACCCAGTCGCTTACGGTACCACCACCTCAGGCGCAAACCATTAATTTTGGCGCTTTGGCCAGCAAGACCATGGGCGATCCGGCGTTTGACGTATCGGCCAGCGCCACGTCGGGCTTGACCGTCAGTTTCAGTTCGACGACGCCATCGGTTTGCACGGTATCAAACACCGCCGTGACGCTGGTTGCCAGCGGCACCTGCACGGTCACAGCGAATCAGGTCGGCAACGCTGGTTACAGTGCGGCGCCGCAAGTTACCCAATCGTTCACGGTGGCCCCGCCGCCGCCGGCCAAACCTACGTTAACGCTGAACCCGATTCCCGCGGACCTGATTGCCGGGACGACGTTTACGATGTCCTGGAGCTCGACCAATGCAACCTCGGTAACACGCGTCTGCACCTCATCGCGGACGGGCTTTACCGATAATTCATCGATGGCGCTCAGTTCGTCGTATCAGGCCACGGCTTCGGCATCGTGGGTCGGTTATCCCTCGTACTGTACGTGGACGGCGAGCGGGCCAGGCGGCAACACGCCGGTCTTGCAGACCATGATCACGAGAAATGCTACGCCGCCGTATGCCACATCCGCTCCGGCCGCAATTACCGCTTCGGTGAGCCCTTCAACGCTTGTCGCAGGGCAGCCTTACACGATTACGTGGAGCGCCACCAATTCGACCAAGGTGCAGTACAACTGCAGTGCCAGCGGGTCGACCTATCGTGGCGGACAGGATAATCTGAATAACAACGATAGCATCGACGGCATCGCCCCGGCAGCCTGGGTGGGGACGCCGTCGACCTGCGAGTTCCGCGGCTTTAACGGCAACGGCGTGCCGTCGACCGCGGCGGTTGTCACCTTAACGACCATTGCCCCGTCGCAGGCGCCGACGCTCGAGGTCAATCCGAACCCAGCGAATCTGACTGCCGGGACGCCATTCGAAGTGTCGTGGAGCTCGACGAACGCGACCTCGGTCACGCGCACGTGTACCGCGGCCGGTACCGGCTTTACCGATAGCTCAACGATGGCAAGCAATTCGTCGTATGCCGCGACGGCGTTGGCGGCATGGGTCGGTTATCCCTCCACCTGTACCTGGACGGCGACCGGCGCGGGCGGCGCCACGGCGAAAGTCACCCAAACCATGACGACAACTGCGGTGGTCGCGTCGCTAGCGCCGACCGTCACGGTGAGCGCATCCACCATACAAGTCTTCGGCACGCATTCGATGAGCTGGTCGACGACCGGTACGCAAGTCGAATATTCCTGCAATTTGTCGGGTTCCAGCTATGCGGCAAGCGGCGTCGGCGGCGCTACCGGTGCCCTGAGCGGACCGGTTCCGTACAACTGGGGCGGCAACACCTTGCAATGCACCTTTACGGCGTCCGATGCGAGCGGCACCCGTGCCTCAACGGTGAAGAGCATACAGGTCTTGCCGGAAGTAGGGCTCAGTGTGACGCGCCCGGACACCCCGATGGTGGTAGGCGTCCCGTCCACGGTGACCTGGTCCAGCACCAATGCCGTCGAGGTGAAACGGACATGTACGGCGCCAAAGACGGGCTTCAATAGCCCGGAAACGGCGATGGGAAAGAACGGGAATTCGACGTTGACCCCGCTCGACGGCTGGTTCCTGAACGATTCCACGTGCACCTGGACGGCGGTCGGCCTCGGTGGTGCGGTGAAGACGGTTACTGAAACGATGCAGACCGCACGCAATAGTGCCACGACGGTGACAACGGCCGGCATCACGCCGACCTTGTCCGTGAGCCCGAACAATGTGAGGGTGCCTGCAGGCGGAACGGCCGAGCTTACTTTCAGCGGTACCGCGCGCAGCACGGAAGCCCTGGTCATGGTCGAGGTCTTTCAGGACAGCGGAACGGGATACGGCAAGCAAGCGCTGTATACCTACCTCAATTCCGAAAGCGCCGTGAGCTTCGGCTTTGTGCGCAACCTTCCGCCGGGAATCCATCGTTTCAAGGCGCGGGCGACCGACGTGCTCCTGCGTGCCACGGATTCGGATCCGGTGTATGTCAACGTTACCGCCAGTCCGCTGCTTGGTACGCTGGTGGGCGTGCGGCAGGATGCCAGTGCCGTGCCGCGGCTGACTGGCTGGGTATGCGAGGACGGTAGTTCCAGTGCATTGAACTACAAGGTGTTCATGCAGGCGCCGTCACTGGCCGCTGGCGGCATCCAGATCGCTTCCGGAACGGCCAATCTGACCAGCGACGCTGGCAATGCCGACGTCCAGGCGGCATGCCATACGCCTGGCGCAGGCCACCAGTTTAGTGTGGACCTGATTGCCGCCAGCGCGGGGGTGAATGGGGGAATCTCGGCCGGCACGCCATTGTTCGTACAGGCCGAGACGGCCGGGGGCGGCAGTATCGTGCTGCCCTGCGCCGACCTGCATTGCACCATGCCGGGGTCCTTGCGTATCGGCTTGACGACGCCGCTCAACAACGACAAGGTGGTCGCGCCAGGGCCGCTGTTTGTGCGCGCCAAGCTCGCCAATGTCACCGGCACGGTCGACGCGGTTGATCTGGGTTTCGATGGCCGTTTTGTCAGCGCGACGCGTGACACCGAAGCCGACACCTATGTTGGCAGCTTCAACGAGCTTGTTGCCAGAGAAAGTGCCTATCCCGTGACGGCGCGCGTTCGCCAGGGCAACAGCATTGTGTATTCGGTGGTCAACATGGTCACCGTGCTGCCGAGTACAACGGCGAAAATGACGTTGACCAACCCTGTCAACGGCGCAAGCATCCCAGCGAAGACGAAGATAGCACTTGCCGCCAATCCGATCGGCGATTCAGCGCTGATTGCAACGGTAAAATTCTTTGCAAATGGAACCGCAGTCGGCACCGGAACACTCTCCGCCGGCACGTGGCGGTATGACTGGACACCGGCATTGCCAGGGACGGCGAAGCTGGAAGCCAGGGCATTCGCGGCGTCCGGCAGTCTGATCGGCACTTCGGTACCGGTTGTCATTTCGCTGACCGGTACCTCGAGCGATCCAGCTCCGCTCCCGGTGACGATTGTTTCAGCGGACCTGGATCGGCTCATCGGGAATTCCGATGCCGGCACCTTGCCGGGCAATGTCACTGTGGGCAACGATGGGGCAGCAAGCTACGACGTGCCCCTGCCAGTTCCGCCTGGCACTGGCGGGATGGCGCCGGCTTTGTCGCTGCGCTATTCCAGCCTGGGCTCGAACGGCATGGTGGGCCAAGGCTGGTCTCTGACCGGTCTATCGACGATCCATCGCTGTACCAAGACCACTGCGCAGGACGGCGAGCCGGGAAGGATCAATTTTGATCGGGGCGACCGGCTTTGTCTCGATGGGCAGCGACTGTTGCGCGTCAACGCGAGTAGCACGGGCGGTGACATCGATGCTGCCTACTGGGAAATCGGCGCCGAATTCCGTACCGAGCAGGAGAGCTTTACCCGCGTCACTCGCCTGGATAGCGGTGGCTTCAAGGCCGAATCCAAGGATGGCCGCATTCGTTATTTCGGCACCAATTTTAATGATTCCGATACCGGAAGTACCATTCACACCGTTGGCCTGCCAGATGACCATCAGCTGGTGTGGGCACTCGGTCATGTGGAGGACCGGGTCGGCAACTATATGGCGGTCGAGTATCGGCAGGACAGGGTAAGTGGGGAGTATTTGCCGGCCCAGCTGCGCTATGGGGGCAACCGGAGGATCAATCAGCAGACCGACCTGACCGTGCGTTTCGACTACGAAGCGCGTGCCGACGCGAACATCATGTACATCGGCGGCGCGCGTAACGATCTGCTTAGCCGGCTAACCCACGTACGCACCTATACCGGAACCGATGCTGGCGGCAATGGGGGCGTGCTGGTCAGGGATCACGAGATCCACTATACGCAAAGCGCCAGCAGCGGGCGAAGCCTGGTCGACTGGATGCAGGCGTGCGCAAGAAATCCGGTCACCAGTGCCGTCGAATGCCTGCCCAAAACGTCGTTCGACTGGGGGCAGGGCGGTGCACTCGCGCTCAAACCGCTGGACGTGCCGCCTGTGATGCTGCCAGTGCTGGATCAGAGCATGAGCTTGCCAACTGCGGGTTTTGAGCTTCCCGCGCGCTACCAGGGCAACCTCGATGGCAGCGGTCGTACCAGTTTTATCGCCGATCGCTTGCTTACCTGTGATAAGAGTGGCTGCCTTGTGAACGACTGGCCCGTGGTGCCGCATAAATTGCGGATCAGGTTGCCCAATGGTTCGGAGTTTGACCACACACTTGATATTGCCGGTGCGGGCTTATCCTCCACCAGCAGAATTCAATTGAGCCTGGCCGATTTGAATGCGGACGGCCGCGACGATCTCGTGTTGGTCGCCGGTGCCGGCAAGTGGGGATACTGTCTTAACGAAGCAAACGAGGATGGCACAATCAACTTCCGCTGCGCGCCTGGCGTAAACAGCGCAACGAGCGCCTTTCAGGGCCTGGTCGATTTGCGCAATGAATCGAAGATGCACGTGATCACGATGGACAGGGGCGCGGCCCTACCGACGTATCAACTCTCCGATTGCTCGTACGCGAATAATGCGATGCAATGTGTTCCGCTGCCAATTACGTCGCTTCCGTCCACAGTCGGCGCCATGCCTATGCCGTCTGGGACTTCGGGCTTCGGCATATC
Organism: uncultured Oxalobacteraceae bacterium; assembly: GCA_946480015.1. The sequence continues at coordinate 8,226 of CAMLIL010000143.1, forward strand.
CGGGATTGAACTTAGCAAGCAAAGCTTTTCCGATTTCATTGCCACTTGGATTACCAAGATTCCCGCAGCTGACGCGGCTCACGGGTCTCAGAGTTGCGATACCAATGGCTCGTGTACTTTGGTTGACGTCTCGGTCGGGACCGCAACCTGCTTCTACCGCCTGGGTGGGGTTGCGTGTCAATCAGTCTATAACAAGATCATTCCGGGCGATCAAGCGTACCAGACCACCTGCTCGGGAGGAGGAGACAGCATGCCGACCTGCGGGACGGTAAGCCATATCCCGACCATCGTGTCGGGGCAAAACATCGGCGACCTCAACGGCGATGGCCTGACGGACTTTATTTATCTGGTCACGACCACCGACGCCCCGCTTGCATCCTACGGGCATCCGTTGACGGTAACTTCGGTTGAGTACGGCAGCCCGCACGCATGCTTCAGTAAGGAGTCCGGCGCCGAATGCCGTTACGAGCAAATGCTGGCGCAAGCGCTCGTCCAGCCGGTGAACGCGTTCACCGTGAACGTGACAGGGCAGATTGCCGATTTCCGCGGTGACGGGGTGCAGCGGCTGATCTCCTATCCCGAAAATCCGGGAACAGGCAAACTCAAACTCTGCCGGTACGCCGTGAGCGGTTTCGTATGTGATGAGTTCGATGCGAGTATTCCGGAGGATGTGCCGCAATTGGTGACTCTTGACGATAGCGGTGTGCCGGCCTTCCTGACCAATTGCGACAAGTTCCAAAGCCAGACCAACCGGAAACCCTGCACCGCGGTGACTCTGGCGGCGCCGGCGGGTGCCGATAAGCTGGTTGCTGTGACTAACGGGCTCGGCTATCGCGAGGAAGTCGACTACGCGCGCGGCGACGATGCCGCCGTCTACCAGCGCATCGCGACCATCGATGGCGCTGAGCGCCGGCCAGTATATCCGCAGCGTGCAACGTCGCCAGGCGTGCTGGTCAAGCAACTGCGCCGAAGCAATGGACAGGGAAATTGGCTGAGTGCGAACTACGCTTATGAAGGTGCGACCCGGGACCTGCTGGGCCGCGGCTCGCTGGGTTTCGCCAAGGTAGAAGTCACGGATCAGCAAAGCGGCATCCGGACCAGCACCGCCCTGTCGCAGGATTATCCAACGGTGGGAATGGTGCTGCATGCGCAGTCGGTATCGCGCAACAGTGTGGTCCTCACCGATACGGTCAACGTACCGGCCACGCGCACGCTAGTCGCGCCGAGCGGTGCCAAAACTGTCTTCGCGTTCACCGATACGAGCACGGTCACGCGCAAGGATCTGGACTCGTCGGAGCTGGGCACAACCATTACCGGCAACGAATACGAGGGGACCGGATACAGCGACTTCTTCGGCAATCTGTATCGGGAAACGGTCAGCGTGTCGGGCGGCGGCCGAAATTTCGCGACCCAGACGGTGACGAACTATTCCAACAATACTGCCGCCTGGCTGATCGGCCGCCCTTCGACTGTCAGCTTGACCAAGACCGCCGCGGACGGCACCGGCGTCACGCGCACGACGACGTACGACTACGAGCCCGCAAGCGGCTTGCTGGCCACCATGACGGTTGAAAAGGGCAACGCACTCTACGAGGTGGCGACGGTCTACAAGCGTGACCGCAACAGCTTCGGCCTGGTCAACACGACCACCCAAAGCTGGACCGCGCCGGTCAAGCCGGGCGTGGCGGCAGGGACCATGCTGCAGCGGCAGCTGTCGGATATCGACTACGATGGCAAGGGGCGTTTTGCAGGGACGATCCGGAACGCTGTCGGGCATGTGGAAACACGGGCCTACGATGCCGGGACTGGCGTGCAGAGACTCCTGACCGGACCGAACGGCTTGCCCACCAGCTGGGAGGCCGACGGCTTCGGTCGGGTGACGAAAGAGGTACGCGCGGACGGCAATGAAACCCGCTTCTACCGCAAGCAGTGCGTGGGATGCGCGGGCGGTGCCGTGACTGCCGAAATCACCGATACCTTTCACGGGGCCGATCGAGTGAGCGTGCCGAGCGTGGTCTACAGTGACGCCGCTGGCCACAAGGTTCAAACCACCACCTGGGGCTTTGACGGACGCCGGATCGATGCAGCTATTCGCTACGACGGTGCAGGGCGAGTCTATGAAACGGACCAGCCGCACTTTGAAGGGGCAAGCGCAAGTCTCGCTAGCCGACAGTTCTATGATGACCTGAATC
>CAMLIL010000144.1 GCA_946480015.1 uncultured Oxalobacteraceae bacterium
TGACCCACCTGGCCGCCGGCAGCATCGCCGCGCCGCCGCCGCTGGTGCTGTGCCGCGAAGCCTATCTGACCCCGGCCGTGCGCGGCTGGCACAGTGCCGGCGCCACCTACGACGAGGACGGCGATCCCCAACTGCGCGTCAGTAGTCAGGAAGACAACCTCGCGCGCCTGCGCTCCATGCTGGGCGACCCCAGCGCCGCAGTCGATGCCCCGCTGGCCGGCCGCGTCGGCTTTCGCAGCGTGGCGCCCGACCGCTTGCCGCTGATCGGCGCGCTGCCCGATCCGGCCGCGTCGACCCGCCTGGAACGCCTGCGCGACGTGCCGCGCCACGCCGGCCTGTATTGCCTGCTGGGCTACGCCTCGCGCGGGCTGACCTGGGCCCCGCTGGCAGCCGAACTGCTGGCCGCCCAGCTCGACGGCGCCCCTGTGCCGCTCGAAGCCGACCTGGTCGACGCCCTCGATCCGGCCCGGTTCATGCTGCGTGAGCGTCGGCGCAACACTCCCTGAAGTACTAGCAGACGAGCGCATCCGTAAGCGTTTATAATTGACGTGCGGCAACTATTGCCGCATCTGGAGATTGTGACGATGGACGACGCGCCTGGTGAGAATCCGCTGTTTTTATTCCTGGCGTCGACCGCGCACGACATGAAAAACTCCATCAGCGTGCTCTCCGGCACGCTGGAGAACCTGATCGCGGGCGCCACGCCGGCGGTCGATGCGGCCTATCCGCAGATGGCGCACATGCTGTACCAGACCAAGCGCCTGAACGATAACCTGATCCAGCTGCTGGCGCTGTACAAGCAGGTCGGCCAGCCCGAGTACCCTTTCGACATTCAGCTGCTGCCGGTCGCCGACGTGGTCGAGCAGGTGGTGTCGGCCGACCGCATCCTGCTCGATTCGCAAGGCATCGTGCTGGAAACCGAGGTCGATCCAGCACTGCTGTGGCATTTCGACGAAGACTTGATCATTGGCGTAGTCGGCCACGCCATCAACAACGCCATCCACTACACGCGCGACCGCATCCGCCTGGCCATCGCCCAGGTCGGCGATGAACTGGAAATTCGCGTCGAAGACAATGGCGGCGGCTATCCGGCGGCGATGCTGGAAGCGGGCGTGTCGGCCATGCGCGGCGTGAACTTCCTGACCAATAGCACCGGCCTGGGCCTGTACTTTTCCAGCGAGGTGGCCAAGATGCACCGGCACCGCGAGCGTAGCGGCAGCGTGCATCTGGAGAACGGCGGCGCCTTTGGCGGCGGCTGTTTCGTCATGAGGCTGCCGTAATGCACGTCGACTGGTCCTCCAAGAATTACCTGGTGGTCGACGATTTCGTCGGCATCCGCCAGCTGCTGCGCGAAAGCCTGCGCAACCTGGGCGCGCGCAATATCGACCAGGCTTCCAGCGGCGGCGAGGCGGTGGCCCTGCTGGGCCGGGTGCGCTACGACGTGGTCCTGTGCGACTACAACCTCGGCGAAGGCAAGAACGGCCAGCAGGTGCTGGAGGAAGCGCGCGTGCGCCACATGCTGCTGCCCAGCAGCGTGTGGATGATGGTGTCGGCCGAAAAAAGCGTGGAGTCGGTGATGGGCGCGGCCGAGCACCAGCCCGACGCTTACCTGATCAAGCCGATCACCGAGGGCGTGCTGCTCACCCGCCTGAACCGCGTGTGGCACAAGAAGCAGGTGTTCCGCGAGATCGACCAGGCCTTCGCCGAGAAGGACTTCCTGCGCGCGGCGCGCATGTGCGACGAGCAGATCGCGCGCCACAAGGTGCACGAGATCGACCTGCTGCGCATGAAGGCGTCCCTGATGCTCAAGAGCGGCGAGCCGGAAAAGGCGCGCGAGGCTTTTGAGCGCGTGCTGCAGCAGCGCGAATACCAGTGGGCGCGCGCCGGGCTGGCCAAGATCCGCATGGCCAATGGCGAATTCGAACAGGCGCGCCAGATCTTCCAGGGCGTGATCGCCGATAACCGCTACTACATCGACGCCTACGACCAGCTGGCCAATGCCTTCCAGGCGATGGGCCAGAACGAGGAAGCCTGCTCGATCCTGGAGCGCGCCGCCAAGCTCTCGCCCAATTCGGTGGGGCGCCAGCGCGCGCTCGGCCAGGTCAGTCTCAAGCTGGGCAATGTGGGCATGGCGGAGAAGGCCTTCCGCAAGTGCATCGCGATCGGCGAATACTCGGTCATGAAGAATCCCGACGCCTACCTGGGGCTGGCGCGCGTGTGCGGCCTGAAGAACGACACCAAGGAAGCGCTGCAGCTGCTGCTGGCGGCCCAGCGCGAGTTCGCCACCGACGAAGTGCAGCTGCGCGCCAAGATCACCGAGGGCATGGTCTACCATGAGAGCGGCGACTTCCGGCGCGCGCGCAAGGCCGGCGACGACCTGGAAGAACTGCTGCGCATGCACCGCGAACGGCCCGACACGGCCACCTGCATGGAGATGGCTTCGCTGCTGTTTGCGGTGGGGGTGAAGGAGTCGCCGGTCGAGCTGCTGTGCTACGTCATCAAGAACAATCACGACAATTCGCTACTGCTCGAGGATGTCCAGAAAATTTTCGACAAGGCGCGCATGAGCGAGGAAGGCCATGCCCTGATCCGTTCGTCGAAGAAGGAAGCGTCGGACCTGATGAACCAGGGCGTGCTGTTGTGGAAGACCGGCAAGCTGCCCGAAGCGGTGGCGTGGATGCGCGACGCGCGCACGGCCTTGCCAAACAATCTACGTATCCTGTTCAATGCCGCGCAAATTCTCATTTCGCATATGCAGCAGCGCGGCTACGACCTGGAGCTGGCCGAGGAAGCTCACCTGGTGTTGCTCCACGTAGACAAAGTCCTGCCAGGACAACAACGCTTTGCCCAGCTCATGGAACAGCTCGCCGCTCTGGCGCCGGTCGCCAGTGTCGATGCCGATGCGGTCTGACCGCGCTCGGACGCTTGCGTCCAGATTTGCCGGTGATAAACTGAACTCCCAGCACCACGGCCAAGGAGAGTCCATGCGCGACATTGCGAACGAAGTCTATGAAAAAATGCGGGTCGGCGGCACCGCCTGGATCAAACCAGTCGCCGCCAAGGGCGACACCATCGAGTCCTTCCAGGCCGTGCACGAGCAGGTGCGCCGGCTGGCCGAGGAAGGCCTGATTGCCATTTCCACGATCAAGCGCCAGGAAGACGGCCTGATCGATTCCATCCGAATCTCGAAGCTGGCCTGAGACTGACTACTTCGCGTCGTCCCTGGGCTTGGCGGCGCGCTTTGCCGCCGGCTTCTTGTCGGCTTCCTTCGGCGCCGCCTTGGCCATGGCCTTCTGCAGCTCGCGCGCCGGGGCCGTAGCCGCTTCCTGCACCTTGGCGGTCGCCGCCGCCACCGCGTCCGGCGACATGGCCGTCGATACCGCTTGCTTGAACTGGTCCTGCAGCATGTTCCACCATGCGGCCGGGTTGGTCATGGCTGCGGCGGCCGCGGCGGGCAGCGGGTCCTTGGGCGCTTCTTCTTTTGCCTCGGGCTTGGCTTCCGGCTTGGCTTCGGCCTTGGGCACTGGCTTGGGCGCCTCGGGCGCCGGCGTGGCCGGCTGGCCGAAGAAGGCCGAGGCATAAGGCGCGGCAGCCAGCACCGATTTTTGGTTCGCGCCCGGCTGCTGTACCGCGCTGGCCAGCGCCTCGCCCATGGATTTGAGCGTGACGATGGTGCCGCGCTGCACTTCCAGCGTCTGGATGGTTCCGCGCAGCATGGACAAGTTCATATTCAGCCAGCCCTCGACCGCTTTCAGGTCGGTAATTTTCTTGTCCAGATCTTCGACCGACATGGCCGGCGCGGCGATGCCCGGCAGGCCCATGCCCGGCACGGCCATGCTGCCCCAAAGGTTCTTGACGAAGTCCAGGGTGTCGTTCATGGCGCCGGGCAGGTTCGGCATGGATGATTTCAGCATGGGGTTCTCCGTGGGTTGTGGGGTGAGGGTAGCAGATTATGAAACAGCTATCAAAGATTGTGTAAGTTGCCAGGGCCTTCGCCGCGCGGGGCATGGTTGTCAGCGGAAACTGTGGCTTGCACGTTAAACTGCGTATATGACGATCGCCACCTTCCTTTCCCGCCGCCGCCGACTACTGGCGATCTGCGTGGCGTCGGCCCTGCTGCATTACCTGGCCATCGGCTGGGTCGGCGCGCGCATCGGACCGGACAGCGCGACGCCGGACAAGGCCGCGCCGGCCACGATCCAGGCCGCGTTACTGGCCCCGCCCGCGCCGCCACCGTCTCCTGCCGCCGTGGCGCCGGTGAAGGAGGTGGCGCCCCGACCGCCCGTACCCGCCGCGCCGCAGCCCGTGCCGGAACCGGCACCGGCACCGTCCGCGCCCGAACCGGCGCCGGCTCCAGAGCCCGCCGCCGAGCCCGTGCCCGAGCAGCCGGCTGCCGCGCCACCAGCCGAAGCTGTCGTGGCCGAGAGTGCGCCGCCAGCGGCGCCGACGGCGCAGGTATTCAAGGTCAGCCTGCCGCCGTCGGCACGGCTGACGATGGACCTGACGCGCGCGGGCGGCAGTGGCGCCGAATTGAGCGGCAGCGGCGAGATGGTGTGGCAGCGCCGCGCCGACGGCTACCGGGTGACAATGGAGGCCAGCGTGAGCCTGGTGGTGACGCGCCTGAACGTGTACGCGCTCAGCAGCGACGGCGCGATCGACGAACACGGCATCGCTCCGCGCGAGTCGACCGAAAAGCGCGGCAGGCGTGCTCCCACGGCGACCCATTTCGACCGCGCGCAGCAGCGCATCACCTTCTCGAGCTCGGACAAGGCCGAGCCGCTGGTGCCGGGCGCGCAGGACAAGGCCAGCCTGCCGCTGCAGCTGGCCGGCATCGCCCGCGCCGACAGCGCCCAGCTGCAGAAGGATATGGAGATCGCGGTGGCCGACGAGCGTGGCGTGAGCCAGTACCGCTTCGTGCTGGTCGGCCAGGAAGACATCGACACGCCGCTGGGCCGCATCGCGACCTGGCACCTGTCGCGGCCCCCGCGCCCGGGTGCGTACAATGCGCGCCTGGACGTGTGGCTGGCGCCGCGGCATGAATGGTTCCCGGTGCAGATTCGCAGTACGGAGTCGACCGGCGCAGTGACAACCCAGACGGTCCGCAAGATCGTCCTAACCGATGCGGGAAGCTAGCGTATGCAAGCAACGATAATCAAAGCGATGGCCGGCGCCGGCCTGCTGGCGGCCTGCATGGGCGCCACGGCGGCCGAGCATGTGGCGATCAAGCGGCCGGTCGACCTGCCGCCGTCGGCGGACCTGAGCTACGCGCTCAAGGCGCGCCAGAAGGGCATCACGCTGGGCGGCGAGGGCACGCTTAGCTGGCGCGTCGACGAGGGCAGGTACAGCGTGGCGACCGAAGCGCGCGTGCCGGTGTTCGGCAAGCTGCTGGAAAACCACAGCGAGGGCGTGATCGACAGTTTCGGCCTGGCCCCGCTCAAGTGGACCGAGAAGCGCTTTCGCAAGGAAGCCTCGACCACCACCTTCGACCGCGCGGCCAGGCAGATCACCTTCTCGGTGGGCGAGAAGAGCTTCCCGCTGATCGGCGGCGAGCAGGATCGCGCCAGCGCCCAGTGGCAGATGGTGGCGGTGGCGCGCGGCGCGCCGGAGAAAATGGTGAGCGGGTCGGAGTGGCGCTTTTTCGTGGCCGGCCGGCGCGATGCCGAACCGTGGACCTTCAAGGTGGTCGGGCGCGAAAAGGTGCAGACCGGCCTCGGACTGGTCGAGGCGGTACACCTGAGCAAATCCCCGCCGGCCGACTACCCCGACCAGCGCCTGGATATATGGCTGGCGCCGTCGAAACAGTGGTATCCGGTCAAGCTGCGCCTGGAAGAGGACGACGGCGAATTTGTCGAGCAGGTACTGGATAAGATTGCACCAAAGTAATTTCCTGAGCCATTACGCTGCCAGCCGGGCGCCCAAGGCCGGTTTTTCGCCGAAATGACCACGACGCAACTGCTATACTGACGCCCCCACGCGCGCACCGCGTCTATTGAGCAAGTTGCAAAACTGGCAGCGACACACATGACCGAATTCATCCCCGGGTCGATCCTGGCCGACCCCCAGGCGCCTCTCCAGGAGGACGCGGACGCGCTGCAGGCGCACTTTCAGCCCGGCATCTCGGCCGACGAGATCGAGCAGGTCTTCAGCCTCAAGCGCGCCCAGCCCATGCTGCAGGCCTTCACGGCGCTGTTTCACGGTGGCTCCAGCGGCGTGCTGGTGCGCCTGCTGGTGCTGCGCGAACTGGCCGGCGACAGCACCGCCTCCGGCTTTTCGCGCGCCGACATCAATCAAAAGCTGGCCTACCTGCAGCCGGAAAGCCTGGAAACCGTGCTGGGCCGTCTGCGCTCGCACGGCCTGCTGGCCTGGGACGCCCCCGCCTCGGTCTACCGCATCACGCCGATGGCGCGCAACGTGCTGTCCGCGCTCGACACCCTGCTGTCGATGGGCCAGGCCGACGACGAAGCCGAAATGGGATTCCTGCTCTCGCAAGTGGCCGGCGCCCAGGCGGTGGGCGGTGTGACCGTCGACCAGCTGCGCCATCTGCTGGGCCGCCTGGTCGACCTGACCGAAGAATTCCGCGACGCGATCGCCTCCGGTTCCGAATTCCGCCTGCGTACCTCGCAGTCGAAGTGGCACATGGCCTGCGACTGGGTCGAGAAGGGTTCCGAGATCCTGCGCGCGATCACCTCCGACGAACGGGCCGACGCCGCCACCCACAAGGCGGCGCAGGCGATCGGCCGCGCCCAGAGCGCGCTGCTCAATATGCAGGGCATGTTCTCGCGCGCGCTCAACCAGATCGAGCGCCAGCGCGTGCACCTGGGCCAGTCGGGCCTGTCGACCACCGACGTCAAGCGCTGGCTGCTGGCCCATGAAGACCTGGCCAGCCTGGCGGTCGGCGCGATCGACCGTCCGGTGCTGCCGCTGTTCGTCACGCCGGCCGAAATGATCGACGTGGCCGAAACCGAACTGCTGGCCGAGCGCGCCGTCACGGCCGGCCCGGCCGGCCTGCCGGCAGGACAGGATGCGCCGCTGACGGTCAACGAAGGCAACGCCATCCAGGTCGAACTGGACGACTGGCTGGCGCGCCTGTCCGACTTCGCCAACCTCGGCAACTTCCCCAGCTTCTCGGAAATCGGCCCCAAGCAGGTGCCGATCCAGGACTCGCTGCTGCCGGCCACCTTCGCCGTGGCGTCCTACCGCGCCTCGCTGCTGCCGCTGCTGGGCGACGCCGCCGAAGCCAGCCTGCAAGGCGCCACCGCCAAACTGGCGCGCCTGCCGATCACCTTTGCGCCCACCGATGAAATGGTGCAGCTGAACGATCCGCAGGTGGCGGCCATGTCGATTGCCACCCTCTCACTTGATCTCGAAAACGGTCCGCTCGATGAATGACGATTCCCAAATCCTGATTGCGCGCCTGCTCACGCACCAGACCCTGCGCCGCGACGACAAACTGGTCAAGCGCGTGCTGTCGGACGAACAGTTCCGCGTCGAAGTCGACAAGCGCCTGCTCGAATCGGGCCTGAAGCTGCTCGATAACGTCTATGCCGACCATGTGACCCTGGCGCTGCACCGCGCGGTCGAACCGAAAATCTTCGGCGCCAAGGACATCTGGCAAAACAATAATTTCGGCCTCACGCGCGACGGCGTGGCGCTCCTGGTGGTGCTGTGGGCGCAGATCATCCTGCCCAAGCGCGAGCGCCAGGAAACCCACCAGCAGGCCGACGACGACCAGACCGACATGTTCGGCCAGGAGAAGCCGATGCCGCGCGCCGAGGACACCTCCATCGGCATCTCGTACACCGCGCTGCTGTCGGACTTCGGCGACAAGCTGGGCAAGAAGACCCGGATGGACATGAACCTCGGCGCGCTGGCGCGCATGGGCTTTATCGAACGGCGCGGCGACGTGATCCTCGAAGGCCCGCTGCTCGACCTGCTGATGGACACCGACGTGCTCAAGGAGCGCATTATCAATGGCGCGCTGGCCGACGTGTTCAAGCGCACCCCGATCACGGTCGCCGTCCCCAAGCCCGCCATCGCCGACGCACCGGCGCCCGCGCCGGACGACACCGCCGACAACCCGATCTGAGGCTAGAGCATGTTTCATATTAAATCGCTAGAACTGGTCCATTGGGATTACTGGCAGCGCATCAAGAACATCCCGCTGGACGCCAAGATCATCACGATCGCGGGCCAGAACGGCTCCGGCAAGACCACCTTGCTGGACGCGCTGCGCACCCTGTTCGGGCTGGACTGCTCGATGGGCCGCACCTACAAGCATTACGCGCGCCACTCCGGCCAGCAGACCGCGTGGATCCGCGCCGTGGTCGACAACAAGGCGGTTGGCCGCCAGCTGTCGAACCGGCCGTTCCGCAGCTCGGGCTTTTTCAGCGACGACGAAGTGACGCTGTTCTGCCAGGTCCAGAAAAACGGCGGCGACTGGAAGCGCCAGTATCTTATGCGGCCGGGGAATATCCAGATCGAGGAGGTCACCGAAGCGACCGACTGGCTGGGCGTGGAGAATTACCGCAAGCGCCTGGCCAATGCCGGCCTGTCCCCCGCGATGGCCAAGGTGCTGGCGCTGGAGCAGGGCGAAACCGACAAGCTGTGCGAATACGCGCCGCGCCAGTTGCTCGACCTGGTGTTCCAGGTCTTCGGCGACAAGGAAGTGCTGGATGCCTACGACGAAGCCAAGCGTCACCAGCGCGACACCGAAACCGAATTGAAGCGTTTCGAGACCGAGCTGGAAGCCTCGCGCACCAATCTCGAAGGCTTGCGCCTGCGCGTGGCCAACTACCACCAGTGGGAAGACCTGCACAAGGAACGCCGCAACCTGCTGGAAGAAGTGCTGCCGAGCCTGGGCTATCACGAAGCGCGCGAGAAGGCCGCCAACGTCAGCCGCCAGCTGCGCGAAGCGCGCAAGCCGATGGCGCAGGCCGACGGCCAGCTGGTGGAAAAGCGCAATGCGCTGGCCGCGCAGGCGCGCGCACTGACCGAAGCGCAGCAGCAGGAGACCTTGCTGGAGCAGGAAGCCACCGCGCTGGCGAGCCGCCTGTCGCAGCTCAATACCAGGCTCAAGCCGCTCGACAGCCTGCTCGAACAGAAGGAGCGTCTGCACAAGCTGGCTGCCGATTCCGGCGCGGATATCGCCGAAGTGGCCGCCCAGCTGGACGAGAAGGAAGCCGAGCTGGCCCGCCAGCGTCAGGCACGCGACGCGCTGGCCGCGCGCATCGCCACCGACATGTCGACGATTTCGGCGCTGCAGGGCAAGAGCGCGATGCCGGAACCGGAGGCGGTACGCGGCATGCGCCGGGCACTGCGCGATGCCGGCATCCCGCATGCGATGCTGTCCGATATCGTCGAAGTCACCGACGCCAAGTGGCAGGGCGCGGTCGAGGGTGTGCTGGGCGGTTACGCTTCGGTGGTGCTGCTCGAACGCGCCAAGGATGCGCCGGCCGCCTACCGGCTGGCCGAGCAGGAACGCTATCGCCACTTCATCGTGCCCGAATGCGTGGACGCGCCCAACACCAAGGATGGCAGCCTGCTGTCGGTGGTGCGCTTCTCCGCGGCGGCGCCATCGTGGCTGATCGACCAGCTCGCGCGCATCGAGCGGGTCGACTCGGTCGATGCCGGCTTCAAGCTGTCCAAGGACGACGAGTGGATCACGCCGGACGCCTACCACCGCGAACGGCGCGGCGGACGCTCGCTGTTCGTCGAGCCCTCGCGCTACCGCTTCGGCGCGGCCGGCCGCACGCAGCGCATGGAAGCGCTGCAAAAGTCGCTGCCGGCACTGGAAGCGCAGGAAGACACGCTGACGATTGCCATCAGCAAGCTGGCCAGCGAAGTGGGCGCCCTCAAGGCCCGCATCGCCGGGGTGGACGCGGCCAAGGAACTGGCCGCGCGCCAGGCCGAATTCGAGGAAGCGGCGCGCAATATCGCACCGCTGAAGGCCGAGCGCATGGAAGTCGGCTCGCGCCTGGGCGAACTGCAGACGCTGACCAAGGCGGCCACGGTGGCGCGCACCCGCGCCGACACCGTGTGGCAGAACGCCCGCATGGCGCTGGCCGAAGCCGAAGCCGGCCTGCGCCTGGGCCACAAGCGCCAGATCGAGCAGCGCGCCGAGCATGCCAAGGCGCTGGCGGAACTGCGCCGCACCTGGCGCCATCTGCCGCACAGCTGGCGCCGTCCGGCGCGCCGCGCGGCGCTGGTGGCCGAGCACCAGAACACCCACCAGGTCGACCT
>CAMLIL010000145.1 GCA_946480015.1 uncultured Oxalobacteraceae bacterium
TCAAGTTTTGTGCGCTGACATCATGCCATGGATGGGGTGGTTTTTCGAGGCCCCCCTTATTCAACAAAAAAGCCGTCCCTGACCCACTGCTTCGCACCGGTTCAGGGTACGGCTTCTATTATTAGCTGCTAAGAAAAGTCCTTGGCTTCAACCCTTGCCGTGCGCCTTGGGCTTGCGCTCATTCGCTTGCGGCTTGTTGAGCCGGTCCAGCGCCCAGGCACCTGGTTCTTGACGATGACGGCATCGAGCAGCTCGCGCACTATCTCCTGTTCGTGCTCCGACATCCTCGACACCGTCTCGAACTGGTAGCGCAGCGTGTCCGACCGGCCGCGTTCCGTGCTCGGCGTGAGCGGCGCTTCGTCGGATACCAGCCCGTGCACGAGCATGCCTGAAACCTCCAATTGGTTCACGTGAATCTGCGTGGCATCGGCTAGGCTCTACTGCGTGAAATTCTGTGCCCAGCGAAGCTGGGTCAAGCGGGACGAGAACATGCGTGCCTCGTTCACCCGCCCCCCGGCCAGACGCGCCAAAGGCCCGCATGCGCCGAGGACGACTACGCTACTGCGTCCACCCACCCCCAAGCACGCGGTACAGCGTGACCTGGTTTTGCAGGCGCTGCAGGTTGGCCTGCACCGCCGCCTGCTGCGCCGCGAACAGCGAGCGCTGTGCGTCGAGCAGATCCAGGTAGCTGGCCGCACCGCTGCGATAGCGCAGATCCGACAGGTTGAAGCGCTCCTGTTCGGCCTCCGCCACGGCGCGCTGCGCGCGCAGCTGTTCGCCGAAGGTCGCCTGGCCGGCCAGGGCATCGGCCACTTCGCGGAAGGCAGACTGGATGGTGCGCTCGTACTGCGCCACGGCGATGTCGCGCCCGGCCTTGGCCGCGCCGAGGGTGGCGCTGTTGCGGCCGAAGTCGAAGATCGGCAGGATCGCCTGCGGCGCGAAGGTCCAGCCGAACGAGCCGCTCTTGAACAAGCCGCTCAATTCCGTGCTGGCGCTGCCGGCCGAACCGGTCAGCGAAATACGCGGAAAGAAGTTGGCGCGCGCCGCGCCGATGTTGGCGTTGGCGGCGATCAGCTGCTGTTCGCTGGCGCGGATGTCGGGGCGCACCGTCAGCAGGTCGGACGGCAGGCCGGCCGGCAGTTCCGCCAGGGTGGTGGCGGCCAGGGTGGTGCCGGCCGCGGGAGAACTGTCGAGCGGCTGGCCGACCAGCAGCGTCAGCAGATTGACATCCTGGGCGCGCAGGCGCTGCTGCTGGGCCAGGGTGACGCGGGCACTGTCGACCAGCGACAGCGCCTGCTGCAAGTCCAGCTTGGAGACCACGCCATTGTCGTACTTGAGCTGCACCAGCTTGAGCGACTCGACCCGCGCGGCCAGGGTTTTTTCCGTCAGCGCCAGCAGCTCTTCATCGGCCAGCAAAGTCAGCCAAGTGTTGGCGACCGAGGCGATCAGGCTGATTTGCGCAGTCTTGCGCGCCTCTTCGGTAGCCAGAAATTGCGCCAGCGCGGCCTCCGACAGGTTGCGCACGCGGCCAAACAGATCAAGTTCGAAGGCGCTCACGGCCAGGCCGGCCGTATAGCTGCTGCGGATGCCTTCGTCGCCGGTGGTGGCACGGCTGCCGCTCACGCCCAGGCCGACGGTGGGGAACTGGTCGGCGCGGCGAATCTGGTACTGGGCGCGGGCCTGCTCGATGTTCAGGATCGCCACGCGCAGGTCGCGGTTATTGGCCAGCGCCTGCGTCAGCAGCTGCTGCAGGCGCGCGTCGGGGAAGAAGCGCTGCCAAGCGATCTGCGCCGGCGCTTCGCCACCGGCGGCCGGCGCCAGCTGCGGGAAGGCAGCGGCCACCGGTGCGGCGGGACGCTCATACTTGGGCGCCAGCGACATGCAGCCGGTCAGCGCCAGCGCCAGGAGTGGGGAAAAACGCTTGATCATTATTTGGACTCCACTGCCGTAACAACGTCATTTTCGTGCGCATATTTCTTGCGCTGGCGCTCGCTGCCTTTGAAAATCGACCGCACCACCACGAAGAACACCGGGATGAAGAACACCCCCAGCGCGGTGGCGGAAATCATGCCGCCCATGACGCCGGTGCCGATGGCGCGCTGGCTGGCCGAGCCTGCGCCAGTGGCCACAGCCAGCGGCAGCACGCCCAGGATGAAGGCGAGCGAGGTCATCAGAATCGGCCGGAAGCGCAGGTGGCAGGCTTCGATGGCAGCTTCCACCAGCGGTTTGCCCTGCGCCTGCAAGTCCTTGGCGAATTCGATGATCAGCACGGCGTTCTTGGCGCCCAGGCCGATGATGGTGATCAGGCCAACCTTGAAGTACACATCGTTGGGAAAGCCGCGCATGGTGGCGGCCAGCAGCGCGCCCAGCACGCCGAGCGGCACCACCAGCAGCACCGACACCGGAATCGACCAGCTCTCGTACAGCGCGGCCAGCGCCAGGAAGACCGCCAGCAGGGCGAAGCCGAGCAGCACCATCACGGTCGAGCCGGACAGCTTTTCCTCGCGCGACTGGCCGGTCCATTCGTAGGCGAAGCCGGCCGGCAGCTGGCCGGCCAGGCGTTCCATTTCGGCGATGGCCTGGCCGGTGCTGTGGCCGGGCGAGGCGTCGCCGGCAATGCGCATGGTCGAGTAGCCGTTGTAGCGCACCGTCTGCATCGGGCCGGTGACCCAGCGCGTGGTGGCAAAGGCCGACAGCGGCACCGTCTGGCCCTTGGTATTGATGGCGTTCAGGCGCAGCAGGTCTTCCGGCTGCATCCGCGCCGGCGCGTCGGCCTGCACCACCACCCGCTGCAGGCGGCCGGCGTTGGGGAAGTCGTTGACGTAGGCCGAACCGAGCGCGGTCGAGATGGCGGCGTTGACGGCGTCGAAGCTCACCCCCAGCGCATTGGCCTTGTCGCGGTCGATGTCGAGCATGACCTGGGGCGCGTCTTCCAGGCCTTCCGGGCGCACCCCGGCCAGGATCGGGCTCTTGGCCGCCATGCCCATCAGCTGGTTGCGCGCCGCCAGCAGGGCGTCGTGACCGAGGCCGGCGCGGTCCTGCAGACGGAAGGAAAAGCCGGTGCCGCGTCCGAGTTCCGGGATCGGCGGCGGGCTGACGGCCAGGATGAAGGCGTCGCGCACCTTGGCCATGCGGGCCGACACGCGCGCGGCCAGCGCCTGCGCGCCGTGCTCCTCGCCCTTGCGCTCGTCCCAGTCCTTGAGCGTGACAAAGCCCAGCGCCATGTTCTGGCCCTGGCCGGAAAAGCTGAAGCCCTGCACGCCGATGATGCTCGCCACTTCGGGCTGCTTGAGGATGAAGTTTTCCGCTTCGGCCAGCGCCACCCCGGTGCGCTCCAGCGTGGCGCCCGGCGGCAGCTGGAAGTTGGCGATGATGTTGCCCTGGTCTTCGTTGGGCAGGAACGAGTTCGGCATGCGCATGAACAGCAGGCCGACCACGCCCACCACCACTGCGAACACCGCCATGGCGCGCCAGCTGTGGCGCAGGATGCGCGCGACCCAGCCTTCGTATTTCTTGGCCGAGCGCGTGAAGCCGCGGTTGAACCAGCCGAAGAAGCCGGTTTTGGCATGGTGGTGGCCGGCCTGCACCGGCTGCAGGAAGTTGGCGCACAGGGCCGGCGTGAGCGACAGCGCCATGAAGGCCGAGAACAGGATCGAGGACACCATCACCGCCGAGAACTGGCGGTAGATGTTGCCGACCGCGCCGGCGAAAAAGGCCAGCGGCACGAACACCGACACCAGCACCACCGTCACGCCGACGATGGCGCCGGAAATCTGGCCCATGGCCTTGCGCGTCGCTTCCAGCGGCGGCAAGCCTTCCTCGCTCATGATGCGCTCGACGTTTTCGACCACCACGATGGCGTCGTCGACCACGATACCGATCACCAGCACCATGCCGAACATGGTCAGCACGTTGATCGAAAAGCCCAGGGCGAGCAGGGTGGCGAGCGAACCGAGCAGGGCGACCGGCACCACGATGGTCGGGATGATGGTGTAGCGGATGTTCTGCAGGAACAGGTACATCACCAGGAACACCAGGATGACCGCTTCGACCAGGGTTTCCACAACCTGCTTGATGGAAATGTTGACGAAGGCCGAGCTATCGTAGGGCACGGCGTACTTCATGCCAGCGGGGAAGTACTTGGACAGTTCGTTCATGCGCTCGCGCACCAGGCGCGCGGTTTCCATGGCGTTGCCGCTTGGCGAGAGCTGGATGCCGATGCCGGTGGATGGCTTGCCGTTCAGGCGCGCCGAGGTGGCGTAGTTTTGCGCGCCCAGTTCGATGCGCGCCACGTCTTTCAGGCGCACGGTGGAGCCGTCCGGGTTGGCGCGCAGGATGATGTTGCCGAACTGTTCGATATTGCTCAACTGGCCGGTGACCACCACGGTGGCTGAAATCGCCTGACCGGCGAGGTTGGGCAATTCGCCGATCGTGCCGGAGGCCACCTGGGCGTTCTGGCTGCGGATGGCATTGTTGACGTCGGTTGCCGACAGGTTGTAGCCGACCAGCTTGTTCGGATCGATCCAGATGCGCATGGCGCGCTCGGTGCCGAACAGCTGGGCCTGGCCCACGCCCTTGATGCGCTGAATTTCCGGCAACACCGTCCGCGACGCGTAGTCGCCCAGCGCGATCGGGTTCCACTTCGGATCGTCCGACGACAGGATCGTAAACATCAGGAAGTTCGAGCGCGACTTGTCCACCCGCACTCCCTGCTGGACCACTGCCTGCGGCAGGCGCGGGCTGGCGCGCCCCAAACGGTTCTGCACGTCCACCTGGGCCAGGTCGGGGTCAGTGCCGGTCTCGAAGCTGAGCGTGATGGTGCCGCTGCCGTTGGCCTGGCTGACCGATTCCATATAAATCAGGCCGGGCGAGCCGTTCATTTCGCGTTCGATCACGCTGATGACGCTATCTTCCAGGGTCTGGGCCGAGGCGCCAGGGTAGGTGGCGCTGACCACGATCGACGGTGGAGCAACGGTAGGATACTGGGCGACCGGCAATTGGGTCACGGCGACGGCGCCGACGACCATGATGAACAGCGCGATCACCCAGGCGAAGACAGGGCGGTCAATAAAAAAGCGGGCCATTGTTTAAATCCTGACGGGTTAGCGGGCGGCCGCGGCGGGTGCCGCCGCGTTGGCCTGGACCGGGTTCCATGGCACCGGCTTGACCGGGCCACCCTGCGGCGACAATTTCTGGAAGCCGTCGACCATCACTTGCTCGCCGGCCTTCAGGCCATCGAGCACGACCCAGTTGCCGTTTTGCTGCGAGCCCACCTTGATCGGGCGCGGGCCGGGCTTGTTGTCGGGACCGACGACCATCACGGTATCGCCCTGGGTGCCGCGGGTGACGGCTTGCTGTGGGACCAGGATGCCGGCCGGCAGTTCCGCCTGCGACAGGCGCACGCGCACGTACTGGCCGGGCAGCAGCAGATTGTCCGGATTCGGCACTTCGGCGCGCAAGGTGATCTGGCCCGAGGTCGGATCGACCGTCACGTCGGAAAACAGCAGCTTGCCCTTGCTGGCCAACTCGGTGCCGTCGTCCTGGACGATGGTGACCGGCAAGGACGGCCCGGTGGCGAGCTTCAGGCCGGCGGCGCGGCGCAGTTTCTGCAACTCGCTGGCCGACTGGGTGAAATTGACGTAGACGGTGCGGGTCTGCTGGATCAGCGCCAGCTGGGTCGCTTCGGTCGCACTGACCAGGGCGCCTTCGGTGACCAGGGCGCGGCCGATGCGTCCGGCGATCGGCGCGGTAACGTTTGCATAGCCGCTATTAATTTGGGCGATGCGCACCGCCGCCTTCTGCGCGGCCACGTCGGCCTCGGCGGTTTTCTGGGCGGCGACGACGTTATCGTATTCCTGCTTGCTGACGGCGTTGGCTGCGATGAGCGGCTTGTAGCGCGCGGCTTGGGCGGCGGCCTGGGTCAGGTTGGCCTGGGCCTTGCCGAGCGCGGCCTGGGCGCTGAGCAGGGACGCCTGATACGGGGCCGGGTCGATCTGGTACAGCAGCTGGCCGGCCTTGACTTCGCTGCCCTCGGTAAACAGCCGTTTGAGCACCACGCCGTTCGCCCGCGCGCGCACCTGGGCCACGCGCACCGGCTCGACCCGTCCGGGGAGCTCGGTCTGCAGGGCCACCGGCTCGACCTTGGTGACGATCACGCCGACTTCCGGCGGCGGTTTGGCGGCTCCTGCGGGACTGGCGGCGTTCGCGCCGTCCTTGTTGCCGCAACCGGCGATCAAGGCCAGCGCGGCCAGCGAACAGGCGGCAAGCCGCAGGGTGGGGGAAACGGTTGAAACGGAATGGCGCATTGCTTGGACATCCTTATGAGTGGGTACGCCTCATGGCAGACTTGCTATGGAACAGAATTATACTATCATGAGTGTATGTAAAATGCCGATGGCCGAAATGACAGTATTGTAAAGGAGCACGGTCGATGGTTCGGAGAACCAAGGAAGAAGCGATGGCAACACGCGAAAGCATCCTCGATGCGGCGGAACAGCTGTTTGTCGGTCAGGGGGTGTCCAGTACGACCTTGCAGCATATCGCGAGCACGGCGGGCGTGACGCGCGGTGCGATCTACTGGCACTTCGAGGACAAGGCGGCGGTGTTCAATGCGCTGATGGAGCGCGCGCGCATGCCGCTGGAATCGGCCATGCAGATCCTGGACAAGGACGATCCGGCCGACCCGCTGGACGATTTGCGCGACTATGCGCAGTGCGTATTCCAGCTGACGGTGACGGACCCGCGCGCGCGCAGGGTGTTCGAGATAGCCAGTTTGAAGATGGAGTATGTCGACGAGCTGTCGGCGGTGCGGGCGCGGCGCCGGCAGAACGTGGAGCAGTGGAATGTGCGGGCGCACAGCCGCGTGGCGATCGGGGTGCGCCAGGGACAGATCCGCGCGGACGTCAATGCCCTGTCGGTGGCGCTGGGTTTGTGGTCGCTGATCGAAGGCTTGATTCGGAACTGGCTGATCACGCCGTCGTTCGATTTGCCGGCCGTGGGGGACGATGTGGTGGGAACGTATTTGAATGCGTTGCGGGTGAGATAAAGTCGTCCCCGCTTTCGCGCGGACGACTGCCGGGCCTTAGCGCATGCCCGTAATCATCTGCTTCAACTTGCCCGAATCGGCACAGAACGCGCGGATGCCTTCGGCCAGCTTTTCGGTCGCCATGGCGTCTTCGTTGAGCATGAAGCGGAAGGTCTTTTCATCCAGCGCAACCTTCTCGATCGCAATCGACTTGCTGTCCTTGTCCAGCTTGCGCTCGACCGGCGCCTCGCTTTCCATCAATTTTTGCAGCAGGTCCGGGCTGATGGTGAGCAGGTCGCAGCCGGCCAGTTCCAAAATCTGGCTGGTATTGCGGAAACTCGCGCCCATGATTTCCGTCTTGTAGCCGAACTTGCGATAGTAGTTGAAGATCCGCTTGACCGATTGCACGCCCGGGTCGTCCCCACCGACGAACTCATCGCCGGTGTGCTTCTTGAACCAGTCGTAAATGCGTCCGACGAACGGCGAAATCAGCTGGGCGCCGGCCTCGGCGCAGGCGATCGCCTGGCACAGCGAGAACAGCAAGGTCATGTTGCAGCGGATACCTTCCCGTTCCAGGATCTCGGCGGCGCGGATGCCTTCCCAGGTGGAGGCGATCTTGATCAGCACGCGCTCGCGTCCGGCGCCGGCCTCTTCGTACAGCGCGATCAGCTCGCGGCCCTTGGCCACGGTGGCTTCGGTGTCGAAGGACAGGCGCGCATCGACTTCGGTCGAGACCCGGCCCGGAATGATCCTCAGGATTTCCATGCCGAAGTCGACCAGCAGGCGGTCGATCACGTCGCCGGTGGGCAGATCGGGATGCGCCTTGACGGCCTTCTCCAGCAGGGGACGGTACTCGGGCTTCTGGACCGCCTTGAGGATCAGCGAAGGGTTGGTGGTGGCGTCGCGCGGCGTGAACGCCTTGATCGACTGGAAGTCGCCGGTATCGGCGACGACGGTGGTGAACTGCTTGAGTTGTTCGAGTTGATTCATGGGGCGTCCCGGTTGGAGTGTGTAGCGATACTTTATTGTACCGAATCGCCCCGGCCGGAAGTCAGCCGATGAAAGAATCGAACTGCATATCGAATTCCTGCAGCGCTTTCTGGGCGTTCTGCATCTTGCGGCGGAAGTCGGGGCCGCGCTGCAGGGCCAGGCCCACGGCCAGCACGTCGATCACGACCAGGTAGGCCAGGCGCGCCGAAATCGGCGTGTAGGGGTCGGTGTTGAACACCAGGTCGATCGGGATCAGCACCGTGGCCAGGTCGGCCAGCGGAGTGCCCGAAGGCGCCAGCACAATCACGTCGGCGCCGCCGCGGCGCGCCAGCTTGATCGAGCGCACCAGCGCCGGGCTGTTGCCGCGCTGGGAAATGGCGACCACCGCGTCGCCTTGCTGCATCAAGGCTGCGGCGATACTGTGGATGTTCGGGTCGGCGTAGGCCACGGTCGGCACGCCCGAACGGAAGAACTTGTGCTGCGCATCGCTGGCCACGATGCCCGAGGTGCCCTGGCCATAGAACTCGATCTTGTTGGCGCGCGAGAGGATGTCCAGCGCGCGCTGGATGGCTTCGGGATTGAGGTTGTTGCGCAGGTCGAGCAGGGTGTTGATGGAGCGGCTGCAGATCTTGTTGACCAGGTCGGCCGCCACATCTTCCTGGGCCGGCTGCTCGTTGGCGCCGGGCAGGGCCAGCGCCAGGCCCTGCGCCAGCTTGAGCTTGAATTCATGCCAGCCGTCGTAGCCCAGGGTGCGGCAGAAGCGCACCACGGTCGGTTCGGACACCTGCGCGCTGCGCGCCAGCGCGGTGATGTTCTGGCTGACCGTGGCGGAAGGGTGCTCCAGCACCGCCAGCGCGACTTTGCGCTCGGATTTCGAGAGCGAGTCGAGCTGGGTGCGGATCGAATCGAGCAGCATTGACAGCGCGTGCGGCTTAGTCTTCCGGCAGCGCTTCTTCGCGCCACTGCAGGCCGTCGCGGCCGATCAGCGCGCTGGCGGCGGCGGGGCCCCAGGTGCCGGCGGCGTATGGAATCGGTGCGCTGTCGTCCTGCTCCCAGTGGTTCAGGATCGGCTCGACCCATTCCCAGGCCGCTTCCAGTTCGTCGCCGCGCATGAACAGGGTCAGCTGGCCGCGCAGGACGTCCAGCAGCAGGCGCTCGTAAGCGTCCATGCGGGGCGTCTTGAACTGCTCGCGGAAGTCCAGTTCGAGCTCGGCCTGCTTGAGGCGCATGCTGTCGCCGGGGGTCTTGGCCATCAGGTTCATCGACAGGCCTTCGTCCGGCTGCAGGCGGATCACCAGGCTGTTGGGCTGGAAGCTGCTGGTCGGCTGGTTGAAGATCGAGTGCGGGATCTGCTTGAAGCGCACCACGATTTCGGCCAGGCCGTCGGCCATGCGCTTACCGGTGCGCAGGTAGAACGGCACGCCGGCCCAGCGCCAGGTGTCGATTTCCGCCTTGATCGCCACGAAGGTCTCGGTGCGCGACTGCTGCGGCGCATCCGGTTCGTCGCGGTAGCTCGGCACGGCCTTGCCGTCGACGTGGCCGGCGCGGTACTGGCCGCGCACGATGTTCTGCGCCAGGGTGGTCGGGGTGAAACGCTTGAGCGAACGCAGCACCTGCAGCTTGGAGTCGCGCACATCGTCCGGGTTGATCGAGCTTGGCGGCTCCATGGCCACGATACACAGCAGTTGCAGCAGGTGGTTTTGCAGCATGTCGCGCAGTGCGCCCGACGTGTCGTAGTAACCCATGCGGTTGCCCACGCCGAGCTTTTCGGCGATGGTGATCTGCACGTCCGAAA
>CAMLIL010000146.1 GCA_946480015.1 uncultured Oxalobacteraceae bacterium
ACATCTTCCCGGTCGGCGCGGAAGACGCGGCGCGCTGCGAGCCGGTGTACGAAGAAATGCCGGGCTGGAAGGAAAGCACGGTCGGCGCCAAGTCGCTGGCCGATCTGCCGGCCGCCGCGCGCGCCTACATCAAGCGGATTGAAGAACTGGTCGGCGTGCCGGTCGATATGGTGTCCACCGGTCCCGACCGCGAAGAGACCATCGTCCTGCGCCACCCGTTCGAGTAAGGCCAGGCAGTCTCCATGGCCACGCCACCATCAACCGACAAAGATCTGTGGGTTTCCTGGGACGAGTATCACCGCTTGATCGAGCGGCTTGCACTCAAGGTGTATGAATCGGGCTGGAAGTTCGACCAGGTGCTGTGCCTGGCGCGCGGCGGCGTGCGTCCCGGCGACGTTTTCTCGCGCATCTTCGACGTGCCGCTGGCGATCCTGTCGACCAGCTCGTACCGCGAAGAAGCCGGCACCGTGCGCGGCGATCTGGACATCGCCAAGTACATGACGATGACCAAGGGCCCGCTGGCCGGCAAGATCCTGCTGGTCGACGACCTGGCCGATTCCGGCGTCACGCTCGACAAGGTCAACAAGCACCTGAAGGAAAACTTCCCCGGTGTGACGGAAGTGAAATCGGCCGTCATCTGGCTCAAGGGCTGTTCGTCCATCCGTCCGGATTACTTCCTCGACGAGCTGCCGCACAATCCATGGATTCATCAGCCGTTCGAAGACTACGACGGCCTGCGCCCGCACCAGCTGGCGGCGTGGCTCAAGCGTTACGAGCCGAAGTAAGGGGCGCATGAATGAAGAAACGGCGGAGTGATCGTGAGATCTTCCGCCGTTTTTGTGTATTGCGTGCTACTAGCCGCCGCAGGTATTCACCCAGTGGGTGACGAAGGCGTCGTGCGCTGTTTCCCCGATCGTGACAAGGGTTTTGCACTCCCTGCCTTTCCGGTAGTGAAACAGGCGGCTGGTTTGGCCGCCGGAGCCGATTTTGGGCGGCGCGCCCGGGCATGCCGCTCATCTTTGCGTTCGCTTATTTGGACGCGCAAACGCTGGCCATGCTCAAGCGCTACAATGAGCCGACCGAGAAAGCCGGGTATGATCCGGCCACGCTTGCTTATGTGCTGTCGGTGCTGGCCGGTGTGTCCAGTCGAGGCGACCGGCATCAGCCGCTTCGCGCTGACTGTGCTTGAAGCTTGTTGAACGAGGACAGACGATGTTTGCAGACGCAGTGACAGTACCGCTTCAGCCGCGCCGCGAATTCGCCGCCACCCACCCGGTCGACGGCGCGCTATTTCTCATCTATATCGCGCTGATCTGGGTCGGCATGGTGCTCGGCTTCGGCGGAGAAATCGCGCGGCACATCAAGAACAACGACCCGCCATACCCGATGATCCTGCACGTGCACTCGGCCGTGTTCGTCACCTGGCTGGTGGCGTTCACCGCGCAGATCCTGTTCATCCGTACGGCAAGGCCGGCGCTGCACCGGCGCCTGGGTGTGGCGATGATGTTCGGCATCGGCGTGCTGGCCATCGCCGGCCCCTTGACGGCCTACACGATACAAAACCTGAATGTCGGGACGCCACGCAGCGACCCGGCATTTTTCAGCGTCCAGCTGGGCGATGTGATCGGCTTCGTCGGCCTGAGCGTGGCGGCCATCGTTCTGCGCAAGCAGGCGGCGGCGCACAAACGCTTGATGCTGCTGGCGATCCTGCAATTGAGCACGGCCGGCTTCTCGCGCTGGCTGGGCAATGCGGTCGGCTCGGCCTACCCGTTCGGCTACTGGGGCCAAAGTTTCTGGGCGACGTTCCTGATCCTGCACCTGACCAACGACGTTCTCGCGCTCGGCATCGGGGTGCACGATCTGCTGACCCGCGCTCGCCTGCACCCCGCCTACGTGGCCGGTCTGCTCTGGAGTTTCGGCTGGCAAGTCATTCACGTCAGCCTGTACCTCACGCCGGCCTGGCTGGCGGTGGCCAAGTGGCTGCTGGGGCAAGCACCGTCATGATGACGATCGATCGCGACGATGGTGCCGCTGACTTACACCCTGGCCGGCAACAGCTGGCGCTTCCCTTGTGGGATCTTGCCAGCGCCACCTGCTGGCTGATCGGATTCGATGTCCGGCATTTCGATCACGCCGCCTTTGCCACGCAAAACATCGACTGTCCACTGGCGATCGCCCGCAGCGTGCCCAAACGCCAGGCCGAATTCTTCCACGGGCGCCTGGCGGCGCGCCAGGCGCTGGCCGGTTTCGGCCTGGGCCACGTCCAGGTCGGCACGGGGCCGCAACGCGAACCGCTATGGCCGCCCGGGATCATCGGCAGCATCTCGCACAACGACCGCTGCGCCGCCGCGGTGGCGCTGCCGGCCAGCGGCCATGGCGGTATCGGCATCGATATCGAAACTGTGGCCGACGCCGGCGCGAGCGCTGCGCTGGCCGGCACGGTCGTGAATGCGGCCGAACTGGCCTACCTGCGCAGCGTGCCCGCCCCGGCGACGTTGGACCAATTGCTCACCATCGTGTTCGCGGCCAAGGAAAGCTTTTACAAGGCGGCGTTTCGCAGCGTCGGCAAATTCTTTGATTTCAGCGCGGTCGCCGTGCGGCGCCTCGACATGGCGCGCGGCGAACTCGAGTTCGAGCTCTGTGACACGTTGTGCGCGTCTTTACGGTCCGGCACTGCGCGCCAGGTCCGCTTCGCGATGCTCGATACCACCACCGTCTTCACCAGCTGCAGCTTGCAGCCGGACTGACGTTCCAGGCTGCAGACCGGATCCGTGGCGCGGCGAGATCACGCCGCCGGGCTGCTCATGCGCCAGGAATTGCGGCCGGACGCCTTGGCCTGGTACAGCGCCAGGTCGGCCGCCTTGTACAGCGCGTCGAGATTGCCCGGACTGGTGTAGTTGGCGCCGCCGATGCTGGCGCTGACGCGCATTTCGGTCGCGCCGTACCGGATCGGGTGCGCCATGCTGTCGACGATGCGCTGGCAGATCTGGCCGCTGACCTCTTCGTCGCTGCCGGGCGCCAGCAGCACCGCGAATTCGTCGCCGCCCAGGCGCACCACGCGGTCGGACTCGCGCACCGCCTGGCGCAGCCGCTCGGCCGCTTCAACCAGCAGGGCGTCGCCGGCGTCGTGGCCGAGGGTGTCGTTGACGCACTTGAAGTGATCCAGGTCGATCAGCAGCAGCGTGAACGGCACGCCATCGCGTTGCACCTGGGCGGCCATGCGCCGCATTTCGTCGTTGAACAGCCTGCGGTTGGGCAGGCCGGTGAGCGGATCGGCGTAGGCCATGGTTTCGAGGCGCGCCTGGGTGGCGCGCAGCTCGGCGGTGCGCTCGGCCACCGTGGCTTCCAGTTCGCGCTGGCGCCGCCGCAGCAGCGAGGTGCGCGCCTGCATCGAACCGGCGATCAGGGCCGCCATGGCCAGCGCCGCCAGCGCGCGCACCCAGTGCTGCTGGTGCCACGCGGGCAGGGCGCGCACCGGCACGTCGAGCCATGCGGGCGCGCCGCCATCGGGTTCGCTGCTGCGCAGCTGCAGCGTGTAGTCGCCGGGTGGCAGGTTGTTGTAGCTGACCCGCCGCAGTGCGTTGTCGGTGTCGATCCAGTCGCGGTCGAAGCCGGCCAGGCGGTAGGTGTAGCGCCTGCTGCCGGGGGGCGCGAAGTCGAGCGCGGTGTATTCGAGCGAAAAGCCGCGTTCGCGCTCGCCCGGCCCGATCGTCAGGACGGCCGGCGCGGATGCGCGCAGGTTGAACGGGGCTTCGGGCAGGTTGCGCCCGCCCAGCACGATGCGCGCAACGGCAACCGGGGCGCTGTCGTGGCGCCGGTGCTGGCGCGCCGGGCGCACTACCGTGAAGCCGGTCAGGCCGCCGAACAGGATGTCGCCGTTGGCGGTCAGCGCGCCCGAGCCGGTCCAGTAAGTGGGGATGTGCACGCCGTCGGCCTCGCCCAGCTTGCGCACGGCCAGCGTGGCCGGATCGATGCGCGCCAGGCCGTTGTCGGTGCTCAGCCAGATGCTGCCGTCACGGTCGGGCACGAGCACGTTGACGCCGTTGTCGGGTAGTCCCTCGGCCACGCCGAGGCGGCGGAACCAGCGGCGCCCGGCCGCGTCGGTGCGTTCGAGCACGGCGACGCCGGAGGCAAAGGTGGAGATCCACAGCCGGCCCTGGCGGTCCAGCACCAGCGAGGAGACGTAGCCGGGCGTCATGCGGGTGCGGTCGCCCGCGTCGTTGGGCAGCAGTTCGACCGGGCCGCCGCCGGCCGGCAGGCGCGCCAGGTTGGCGCGGGTGCCGATCCATACCGCGCCATCGGCCAGCGGCAGGATCGCGGTCACGCGCGTATCGCCCAGCCGCGCGTCTTCGTGGCGCACCACCGTGGGGCCGCCGCCGCCGTCCAGCGACAGTCCCCAGATGCCATCCAGGCCGCCCACCCACAGCACGCCGTCGCGGTAGGCGAGCGCCCACACCGAGGCGCTGGCGGCGCGCGTGGGCACGGCGACGCGCTGCACGTGGCGGCCGTCGCCATCGCTGCGGAACAGGCCTTGCTGGGTGCCGATGAAGACGCTGTTGCCGGGGCCGTTGATCATCGCCAGGACCCGGCCTTTGGGCAGCCCGCCATGGCTGGCGTCGGCCTGCGGCTCGATTGCGCCGACCAGGCCGCGCAGGGGATCGACGATGTTCACGGCGCCGCCGCTGACGCCCAGCCAGACCCGCCCGTCGGGCCGCACCAGCAAGTTGGGAACGCTTATTTTCGGGCCGCCGGGGCTGGTGGCGCGGACGGTCAGGAAGCCTTGCGGGCGCGGGTCGTGCACACTCATGGCCTGCGACGTGGCGACGAACACCTGGCCGCCGCGTTCGCGGAACATGGCCACCACTTCGTCGTCGTACAGGCTGTCGGGGGCATCGGGCTGGTGGCGGATGCGGCGGGTCTGGCCGTGCGCCAGGTCGAGTTCCAGAATACCGCCGCCTTCGGTGCCGAACCAGAGGATGCCGGGCGACTTTTCGATTATCGAGAAGATCCGCTCGCCCTGCAGGGCCGGGGCGCCGTCGCGACCGGCCACCGGGTGCGGGCGCGCGGCGGCGTCGAGCGAGAACGCGCCGTTGGCGCGGGTGCCGACCCACATGCGCCCGGTGCTGTCCTGATACAGCGAATTAATGGCCGGTTCCTGCTCGCCCGGCGCGGCCAGCGGCACCGCCTCCAGCGGCGCCCGCTCGCTGGCGCGGCGGTACAGGCCGCGCCGGGTGCCGATCCACAGCACCCCGGCGCGGTCGCGCAGCAGCGTTTCGATGCCGCCTTGCGGCAGGGCGGCGGCGGCGATCTGCGGGGCGCCGCTGGTGGCCGCGTGCACACGGCCATCGGCGCCGACGCGTTCCAGGCCGCCGCCGGTGCCGACCCAGATGCCGCCACTGCCGTCGTCGGCCAGCGCCGACACGCGCGCGTGGCTCAATCCCTTGGGCCCGGCGCCGATCGTGACAAAGGCGTCGCGCGCAGGGTCGTAGCGCGCCAGCCCGCCGGCGCTGGTGCCGGCCCACAGATGGCCGTCGCGGTCGACCCGTATCGACAGGATGTACCCGTCGGGCAGGAAGCCGGGTTTGCTGGGGTCGCCGGCGTAGCGGCGCATGCGCAGGCCGTCCCAGCGCACCAGGCCGGTCTGGGTGGCCAGCCAGATAAATCCGGTGTGGTCCTGGGCGAAGGCGGTGCCGATGCCGATCGTGGTATCGGTCTGGTGGCGGAATGCGGTGTGGGCCATGCCCGCCCAGGGTTCCCCCGCCGGCGCCGCCCGGCTTGCCGGCGCGTACAGCGCCAGCACCATCAGCACGATGGCGGCAAGAATAGTGCAGACGTGACGAAAAGGGGGGAGGGTGACCAACACTTGTTTCCTTCAAGAACTGCCACTATACCGTAATGACTTTGTTCTTCTGAACGATTCCGCACCAGAATTGGGCACAGGGGCGGGATGCGGGCGCGAATGTCGGGGATTTGCCACAACGCAGCATTACTCGCCAAAAAGCATTGTTTGTTTGATCATTGTCAAGTGCGGTGTCGACTTCGACTACCACCACTCCCCCGTGGATGGATTGATTTTCATTCAAGGTTTATATATTTTTACTTATAAAAATTGCTAGAATATGTTTTCACTCACTATTTCTACTACCGATTTTTATGAACCCTGTACGATCGACTTTGATTGCGGGGCTGCTGCTGGCCAGCGCCGACCTGCATGCCGAGGAAACCAGCTCCAAAGTGGAGCGTTGCGAGCGTCCGCTCGGCACCCTGGCCGTCAGCGAACACCGCGGCGCCAGCACCGCCCAGCTGGAGAGCTACGGGCTGGGCTCGCCGGTGTCTCTGCTGCGCATCATGATTCAGCAATCTAATTGTTTCACCGTGCTCGAGCGCGGCGCGGCCATGCAAAACCTGCAGGAAGAGCGCGCGCTGGCGGCCGGCGGCGAGACCCTGAGCGGATCGAATGTCGGCAAAGGCCAGTTGCAGGCGGCCGATTTCGTGATGACGCCGGGGGTGCAGTTTGCGGCGGCCAATACGGGCGGCATCGGCGGCGCCTTGTCCAGCTATGGCGGCAAATTTCTTGGCGGCCTGGGCGGCATCGTGGGCGGCATCGCCGGCAATCTCAAGTTCAAGGAGGCGCAGACCAGCCTGCTGATCGCCGACGTGCGTTCCGGCATCCAGGTGGCCGCCGCCGAAGGCATCGCCAAGACCACCGATTTCGGCATGTCCGGCTGGAGCTGGGGCGGGGGCGACTATACCCGCCTGGGCGGCTATACCAATACGCCCGAAGGCAAGATGGTGGCGGCCAGCCTGCTCGACAATTACAACAAGATCGTCCAGACCATCCGCAGTCAGCCCAGCCTGGTGCGCACCAGCAGCGCGGCCGGCCAGGTCAACGCGCGCGCGTCGACCCTGGCCGGGGTGCCGGTGGCGGCCGGCGCCAGCGTGTATGCGCGCCTGGCCAGCGTGAAGGTGTTCAGCGAGCCGCGCGCCACCAGCAAGGTGCTGGGGGCGCTCAAGCGTTCGGAAGAGGCGATCGCCACCGGCGAGGAGCGCGATGGTTTCGTCAGGATCGATGGCGAGAACGTGTCGGGCGGCTGGGTGCAGCGCACCCTGGTGGCGACCCAGCCGGCACCCCAATAGGCGCCGCTATTTCGTCAGGATCGACACCACGTTGTCCGCGCCCGGCGCACCGAAGGCCTGCTGCTTGAGCACATGCAGCTGGTCGCGCACCTGTGCCGCCTTCTCGAATTCGAGATTTTTCGCGTGGTCGACCATGAGCTTTTCGAGACGCTTGATCTCCTTGCCGATCTGCTTTTCGCTCATCGATTCGACCTTGGCGGTTTCCTTGGCCGCTTCCAGCGTTTCGCGCGCCTGCTGCGGGCTGTAGACGCCGTCGATCAGCTCGCGGATCTGCTTCTTGATGCCCATCGGGGTGATGCCGTTGGCTGCATTGAAGGCGATCTGCTTGGCGCGCCGGCGCTCGGTTTCGTCGATGGCGCGCTTCATGGAATCGGTGATGTTGTCGGCGTACAGCAGCGCCACGCCGTTGAGGTTGCGCGCGGCGCGCCCGATGGTCTGGATCAGGCTGCGTTCGGAGCGCAGGAAGCCTTCCTTGTCGGCGTCGAGAATGGCCACCAGCGACACTTCCGGCAAGTCCAGGCCTTCGCGCAGCAGGTTGATCCCGACCAGCACGTCGAAGGTGCCCAGGCGCAGGTCGCGCAGGATCTCGACCCGTTCGACCGTTTCGATGTCGCTGTGCAGATAGCGCACCTTGATGCCGTGGTCGTTCAGGTATTCGGTCAGCTGCTCGGCCATGCGCTTGGTGAGCGTGGTGACCAGCACCCGTTCATCTTTTTTCACGCGGTCCTGGATCTCCGACATCAGGTCGTCGACCTGGGTGCGGGCAGGGCGCACGATCACCTGCGGATCGACCAGCCCGGTCGGGCGCACCACCTGTTCGACGACATTGTCGGCGTGGCTGTTTTCGTAATCGGCCGGGGTGGCCGAGACGAACACCGTCTGCAGCATCTTGCGCTCGAACTCTTCGAACTTGAGCGGGCGGTTGTCCAGCGCCGAGGGCAGGCGAAAGCCGTAGTCGACCAGGTTGGTCTTGCGCGAGCGGTCGCCGTTGTACATGGCCGAGAGCTGCCCGACCAGCACGTGCGATTCGTCCAGGAACATGATGGCGTCCTTGGGCAGGTAGTCGACCAGGGTTGGCGGCGGCTCGCCCGGCATGGCGCCGGACAGGTGGCGCGAGTAGTTCTCGATCCCCTTGGTAAAGCCGATTTCTGCCATCATCTCCAGATCGAAACGGGTGCGCTGTTCGAGGCGCTGTTCTTCGATTAGCTTGTTCTCCTTGCGGAAGAACTCGAGCCGGTCGCGCAGTTCGGCCTTGATCGATTCGATCGCCCGCAGCACGGTGCTGCGCGGGGTGACGTAGTGCGAGCCCGGATAGACGGTAAAGCGCGGGATCTTTTGGCGCACCCGGCCGGTGAGCGGATCGAACAGTTGCAGGGATTCGATTTCGTCGTCGAACATCTCCACCCGGATGGCCAGTTCGGCATGCTCGGCGGGGAAGATGTCGATGGTGTCGCCGCGCACGCGGAAGGTGCCGCGTCCGAAGTCGACTTCGTTGCGGGTGTACTGCATCTGGATCAGGCGCGCGATCACGTCGCGCTGGGCGACCTTGTCCTTGGCGCGCAAGGTCAGGATCATCTGGTGGTATTCGCTCGGATTGCCGATACCGTAGATGGCCGAGACGGTGGCCACGATGACGACGTCGCGCCGCTCCATCAGCGACTTGGTGCACGACAGGCGCATCTGTTCGATATGCTCATTGATGGACGAGTCCTTTTCGATGAACAGGTCGCGCTGCGGGACGTAGGCTTCGGGCTGGTAATAATCGTAGTAGCTGACGAAGTATTCGACCGCGTTGTGCGGGAAGAATTCGCGAAATTCCGAGTACAGCTGGGCCGCCAGGGTTTTATTCGGGGCGAACACGATGGCCGGACGCCCGGCCCTGGCGATCACGTTGGCCATGGTGTAGGTCTTGCCCGATCCGGTCACGCCCAGCAGCGTCTGGAACGACAGGCCGTCGTTCAAGCCTTCGATCAAGCCTTCGATCGCGCTCGGCTGGTCGCCCGCGGGCGCGAAGGGCTGGTGCAGTTTGAAGGGGGAATCGGGGAACGTGATGACGTTCGGCGCCGCTTCATCGGCAACGGATAATTCAGCCATACGATCAGACCTTTGCTAAAATGGGAGTCCGCTTGCGGCCCCTTGATGTGATTGGGTCGCTGTCTATACAACCTCAGCAAACCGACGATCTTACCACGATGACTTCACCAGCTTCCGCCAGCATTTTCAGCGCCATCGACATGGCTCCGCGCGACCCCATCCTGGGCATCACCGAGGCCTTCAACG
>CAMLIL010000147.1 GCA_946480015.1 uncultured Oxalobacteraceae bacterium
AATCGACCTACATCCCGATCGGCATGAACCACCGGCTGGAAAACCCGGGCAAGGTGCCGCTGCACATCATCGAAGTGCAGTCCGGCAGCTACCTGGGCGAAGACGACATCGTGCGCTTCGAGGATATCTACAAGCGCGCGTAATCGGTCGCCCTCTGCAAAGGATATTCGCCAGGGCGATTGAATGGTTGGTCTGTTGTGGTACGGGTTATAACACATCAGACTGTGTCGCCTGCTACACCAAAGTTGACGTTGCCCAATTTTGTGTCGGGAGGCCTGGGCAACAATGCCTCGGTACTTCTCCCAACCAATTCCTGGAGGCAACATGGCAGGCGACGCATATTTGCAAATCGATGGCATCAAGGGTGAATCGGCCGATTCGGGGCATCCGGGCTGGATCGAAGTGAGCTCGGCTCACTGGGGCGTGGTCCAGCCCACGAGCAACACTGTATCCACCAGTGGCGGCCACACGGTCGGGCACAGTGAGCACCGTACGCTGTCGTTTTCCAAACTAACGGATATTGCCTCACCCGTTCTGATGCAGCACTGCGCGATGGGCAAGACCGTCCCTAAGGCCAGGCTGGAATTCATGCGGGCAGACGGCGAGGGCAAGCCTGTGAAGTACTATCAGGTGGAGCTGGAGAACGTCATCTTGTACCACATGGACCAAGTGATGCGCGACGGCGGCGTGCTGCTCGACGAGGTCGGCCTTTGCTTTTCGAAGGTAAAGTGGACATACACGCAGCAGAAGATCGGCGGCGGTGCGGGTGGAAGCACTGCGGGTGGCTGGGATCTCGCCAGTAAAAAATGCGCTTGACGGGAGGCAGTCATGTCGAACGGAGTTCCAATTCAGCCGAAAGACCGGCGCGGCTATTTTATGCTGCCCCAAGCGCCCGAAGATGCGGGCTATTATGTGTATGGGAATATCGGGCATATGCCTGGAACCGGCCACTTGGCGCAGTACGCCCACCCCAATCTGCTCACGTTTATCTTCCAGATCGAACGCGCATGGCAAGCTATCGACGACCGGAAGTTCGGCATCGGAAACATCAGCATCGACGGCGGTCTTCCCTACGATAAGCACAGGACGCACCAAAAGGGCATCGAGGTGGACTGTCGACCGGTCCGCAAGGACAAGATGACGGGTCAAGCCGCACGGTGTTCGTATTTCGACCGGGCCGTGTACGACCGCGAAGCGACAATCAAACTGATCCGGCTGCTTGTGCAGCATCCCTGGGTGAAGATCGTTTACTTCAACGACGACGCGGTGCAGAAGGCTCTCGGTGCTCGCGTGACCAGCTGCGCGGGGCACAATGACCACTTTCACGCCGAACTCTTTGGGAGCTTCGCTTGACCGCGCGCCTGATGCTCTTGGTTGCTGCTCTCGTGCTGTACTCGCTGGCTTCGGCTGCTGAGAAAAAGCCGGAGGGGTGGGACGGTAGGCCAAAAGCACTCAAGGGCGATTACCAAGTGTATGGTGGCACCCTGTCCGAAATGCTGCCGCCCACGCGGAAAGATCGGAAGGTTGCCTTCATGTTCACGGGGCAGCTTGCAAAAGATCTGTTCGACCAGATCGGCCCCGACGCGAAAATGTCCTGCGGCGATGCTCCGGACTACCGCGAAAGAAATAGGGGGGACCTCTCCTGCACCTATACCAAGGACAATGGTTATGCGTGCTATTTCGGTCTCGATGTACCCACCGGTAAGAGCACCAATGGGTCAATCTGCTAACTCGCAATTCTTGTAGCGGTAAACCGAAGAAGTACCCGTCGGCGCGGCGTGTGGGGGGGGGCGACACCCCCACACTGTTGCCGCTCATTAACAACTTGATAACACATCGGGGCGTATGATGAGTTATGGTCGGCGACCGCCGGCCAGGCACTCATGCAAGGGGGGAGCTTCGATGAACCTGAAACATGCCTTGGCCGGCATCACATTGTTGTGCGGCGTGGTGGCCGCCGCACAGGCCGACACCTTCGACTATTCCGGCGACACCACCGGCGCGCCGGTATTCAACCGGCCCATCACGCCCGACCTGCTGTCCAGCATCGGCACGGCAGTCCATTACGATATGCTCAGTTTTTCCGTCGATGTCGCGGGGGTCTATTCCTTCGTCAGCCAGAGCGACGTATTCGACGTCTACACGCTGCTGTATGCCAACAGCTTCACGCCAGCCGCGTCGACCAGCAATCTGATCAACGTTAACGACGATGTCAACGGCGAGGCCAGCGTCTCCGGTTTCCTGTCCTACCTGGATGCCAACACACCCTATGTGTTCGTCACCACGGGCTTTCAGAACAGCGATTTCGGCAAGTTCAACGCCACCGTCAGCGGCGAGGGGCATATCCTCACCGGTCCGGTTACCGCGCCCGTGCCGGAACCGGCGACCTATGGCATGCTGCTGGCCGGTCTGGGCCTGCTCGGCGTGTTGCGAAAACGCAACTCCTGAATCGGTTGACAAGCTTGGCGCTTTATTTAGCTAAAAGCGCCACGTATTTTTTGGGCATACACATTTCTTTACAAATTAGCGTTTTTTCTGTCGCCTAAACTCGACGTTATCCAAAAGAATTTTATATTTCCATAAGGATATTTTCCTGCATCTACATTTAAGTGAGCTCAACAGTCGCTAAAAATGATAATGTCACGCAATATTAATCGCCTGTAACGATATTTCTCAAACTAAATTGTTTCCGCACGGTTAGAATTTGATCCGTTGATTGAATTTTGATGTGAGGAAACATGTTCTCGAAACTGACCAGCTGGTGCGCTGCCTGCGCCCTGGCCACTGTCCTGACCGCCTGCGGAGGCGGTAACGAATCCCCCGCAACCGCGATCGCAGCCGCTCCAGTCGAAACGGCGCTCGCCATGCCCACCACCCAGATCGAATCGAGCGTCGTCACCATGCACGGCGGCGGTGCCTCGGTCATCACCACGCGCGACGTCAATCCGGAGCTCGCCTCGGATGCCGAGCGCGAAGCGATGGAAATGAATTTGATCGAATACGAGAAATCGTATTCCATCGAAAAGAACCGCCAGCACGACGAACAGCTTGCCCGCGAAAAAGCCGAAGAGGAAGCGCTGCGCAACGGCGCGCTCTGTAGCGACCCCGCCATGGCCGAGTGCCCCAAGGGTTAGCCGCGCGGCAATGCTGGCGTGGCTCTGCCGCGCCAGCCGCTATAATCGGCGCATGCCGCCACGCCACCTTGTTGCCTTCCTGCTGTTCGCCATCGTCCAATTTTTGGCCGCACCCGGCGCCCAGGCCCAGTTCACCCCGGCGCGCGCCGCGCTGACGGCGGCGCAGCTGGCCATCGTCATCAATGACGCCGACCCCGGCAGCGTGACCGTGGGCGAGTATTACCGCAAGGCCCGCGCCATTCCGGCCGCCAACGTGGTGCACGTGTCCATTCCCGGCAAGCCGCACCGCATCGATCCGGACCAGTTCGCCCGGCTGCGCCAAAGCATAGACCGGCAGTTACCGGCTGGAATCGAAGCCGTACTGATGGTCTGGACCGCGCCCTATGCCGTCAACTGCAACTCGATCACGGCGGCCTACACGCTCGGCTACAACGATGCGCAGTGCAGCAACGGCTGCGCCGCAGGCAAGCCCAGCCCGTATTTCAACACCGTTTCCTCGCGGCCGTTCAGGCAGTTCGGCATCCGCCTGTCCATGCTGCTGCCGAGCGACGAGATCGGCGTGGCCAAGGCCGTCATCGACCGCGGCGTGGCCAGCGGCTTCAAGACCGCGCCGGCCGGGGCCTATTATCTGGTGACCTCGCAAAAAGCGCGCAACGCCCGCGCCCCGCTATTTCCCCGCAACGTCACCGTGCCCGCCAAGAAGCTCACCGTCAAGACTCTGTACAGCGACACGCTGGAGGGCCGGCGCGACATCATCGTCTACCAGACCGGCATGGCCAGCGTCGCCAAACTCGACACGCTCGGCTTTCTGCCCGGCGCGCTGGCCGACCATCTGACCTCCTTCGGCGGCGACCTGCTGGGCGCCAACGGCCAGATGAGCAGCCTGAAATGGCTGGAGGCCGGCGCCACGGCCAGCTACGGCACCGTGGGCGAACCCTGCAACCACTGGCAAAAGTTTCCGCAGCCTACCGTGTTGCTGCAGCATTATCTGAACGGCGCCACCGCCATCGAAGCCTACTGGCGCAGCGTGGCCTGGCCCGCCCAGGGCCTGTTCATCGGCGAGCCGCTGGCCGCACCCTACCGGCGCTGAAAGACGGGCAGGGTGGATTGATCCGAACGGACCAATCCCCCGTCATACCATTGTCATTTGGCACATTTACACTGCCTTTTGCTAATGGAAAATAGGATGCCCGCCCATGAAAACCCCTGTTGCCCCGCCTGTCACTCCCGGAAAACTGACCGTGCTGGCCGCCTTGCTGGCTGGCCTGTGCCTGCCCGCCACCGCCGCTTCCGACCTGGTCATCAGCCAGGTGTACGGCGGGGGCGGCAATAGCGGTTCGGTGTATGCGAACGACTTCGTCGAACTGTTCAACCGCGGCAGCGCGGCCATCAGCCTGGGCGGCAAGAGCGTGCAGTACGCCTCGGCCACCGGCGGCAGCTGGAGCGTCACCGCGCTGCCCAACCGCGCGCTCGAACCCGGCCAGTACCTGCTGGTCCAGATGGCGGCCGGCGCCGACACCAGCAAGCCCTTGCCCACGCCGGATGCGGGCGGCACCTCGGCCATGGCGGCCGGTGCCGGCAAGGTGGTCCTGAGCAGCGGCGCCGGCGCCGTGAGCGGCACCAAGCCCGCCAACGGCGTGCTCGACCTGGTCGGCTACGGCAGCACCGCCAACGGCTTCGAAGGCGCGCCCGCGCCCACCCTGACCAACAGCACCAGCGCCCGCCGCGCCAACGACTGTACCGACACCGACCAGAACGGCGCCGATTTCGTCAGCGGCACGCCGCTCGCCCACAACAGCGCCAGTCCCCTGACGCCGTGCGGCGGCGCGAGTGCCGCGCCCATCGTCACCAGCTGCCCGGCCAATCTGACAGTGCAGCAGGGCGTGGCGGGCAGGGTGGTCCTGAGCGCCGCCGACAGCGACAGCATCGTCGATGGCGCCAGCATCACCAGCGGCGCGGTGGCCGGCATCACGCTGGGCAGCCTGGGCGCGGCCGGCGCCGGCGCCAGCGTCGACCTGATGGCAGGCAGCGCGCTGGCGAGCGGCGTCTATCCGGTCGTGGTCACCTTCACCAACAACGCCGCGCAGACGGCCAGCTGCACCGTCACCGTGGGCGTGGAAGGCCAGCAAACCATCCCGCAGATCCAGGGCGCTGGTGCCACCAGTGCGTACGCCAACACGGTCCAGAGCACCGAAGGCGTGGTCACCCACAAGGTCGCCAGCGGCTACTTCCTGCAAGACCCCTCGGGCGACGGCGACCCCGCCACCTCCGACGCCATCTTCATCTTTACCGGCAGCGCGCCCACCGTCAACGTCGGCGAGCGCGTGCGGGTGAAAGGCACCGTCACCGAATACAAGCCGGGCGGCGCCACCCGCAGCTACACCGAGATCAAGGACATCAGCAGCACCCAGGTCCTCTCGGTCGGCAACACCATCGTGCCGCAGAACGTCGAATTCGACGGCAAGCTCGATCACCTCGAAGGCATGCTGGTCAGCTTTACCAACCCGCTCACGGTCAACCAGACCAGCTACCTGGGCGAGCGCGGCGAACTGACCCTGTCGGCGGGCCGGCGCGAGACCGCCACCAACCGCTACCGCCCCGGCACGCCGGAAGCGCTGGCACTGGCCGCGGACAACGCCGCCAATCTCATTACGCTCGACGACAATATCTTCACCACGCCGGCGGTCGTGCCCTACATCGGCGCCGGCGGCACCGTGCGCGCCGGCGACACCGTCACCAGCCTGACCGGCGTGATCGACTTCGGCGCCGTCGGCGGCGGTGGCGCCACCTTCAAGCTGCAGCCGACCGTGGCCCCGGTCTTCTCGCGCACCAATGCGCGCATCGCCGCGCCCGACATCGTGGCCGGCAATGTGCGCGTGGCCAGCGCCAATGTGCTCAACTTCTTCACCACCTTCCTCGACGGCCGCGACGCCTGGGGCAACACGGGGCAGGGCTGCACGCTCGGCGCCGGCACCAGCAAGTCGAACTGCCGCGGCGCCGACAACCTGGCCGAATTCGTGCGCCAGCGCGACAAGATCGTCAATGAACTCAAGGCCATCGACGCCGACGCGGTCGGCCTGATGGAGATCCAGAACAATGGCGACACCGCCGTCGCCTACCTGGTCCAGGCCCTCAACGCCGCCATCGGCAGCGCCGCCTATGCGGTCGTGCCCAGGCCGGCCGCCACCGGCACCGACGCCATCCGCGTGGCCATGATCTACAAGCCGGCCAGCCTCACGCTGGTCGGCCCCGCGCTGTCCGACGGCGACGCGGTCAACAACCGTCCGCCAATGGCCCAGACCTTCAAGGCGAACAACGGCGCCAGATTCTCATTGATCGTCAACCACCTCAAGTCCAAGGGCGGCTGCGGCAGCGGGCGTGACGCCGACCTTGGCGACGGCCAAAGCTGCAACAACGCCACCCGCGTCAAACAGGCGCAGCGCCTGGCCAGCTACTTCATCCCGCAGGTGGCCGCCAGCGCCGGCGACCCGGACGTGCTGGTCATCGGCGACATGAACGCGCACGGCTACGAAGATCCGATCGCACTGCTGACCGGCGCCGGCCTGGTCAACGAGCTGGAACGCTTCGTGCGCCCGGCGGCGATTCCGTATTCCTACGTGTTCGACGGCGAGAGCGGCTACCTCGACCACGCCCTGGCCAGCGCTTCGCTCGATACCCAGTTTGCCGGCGCCACCGAGTGGCACAACAACGCCGACGAGCCGACCGTGATCGACTACAACACCGACGGCAAGAACGCCGCCGCCCAGGCGCTGTATGCCAACGACGCCTTCCGCGCCTCCGACCACGACCCTGTGGTGATGAGCCTGAACCTGAGCCCGGCCTTTGCCGACGCCACCGCCGCCTTCACCATCCAGCGCTCCGGCCTGGTGCTTAACCGCGTGACCGGTAAATATAGTGGCACCATCACCCTGACCAACAGCGGTGCCGGCGCCTTGAGCGGGCCGTTCCAGGTCCTGTTCGACAGGCTGACCGGCGGCGTCACGCTCGACGGCGCCAGCGGCATGCACGACGGCGCGCCCTACATCACCGTCGACAGCGCCAGCCTGGCGCCGGGCGCCAGACTGACCGTGCCGGTCGTGTTGACCAATCCGGCCAAGGCGGCCATCGGCTACACCACCATCATCTACAGCGGCACTTTCTAAGCACAGGAAACC
The DNA here is from genome assembly GCA_946480015.1 of uncultured Oxalobacteraceae bacterium. The sequence goes on from CAMLIL010000147.1 coordinate 7,310, forward strand.
ATCATGCTGAAGCTCTCGTCCCTTCTCCAACACGCCGCGCTGGCCCTGGCGCTGTCCTGCGGCGCCGGCAGCGCCGCCGCCGGCGTTCTCTATCATGTCGATGTCAATACATCGGCCCTGAGCGGCAGCGGCTTTCTCGACTTTGCCGTCGCCGGCTGGGCGGGCGCGCCGCTGGCCAGCGCCACCGTGTCGAACCTGACCGGCGCGTTCGGCGCCGAAGCGGCCCGCAACGGCAGCGTGGCCGGCGCCATCCCGGCCGGCTTCGCGCTCACCAGCGCCGCCGGCGACAACTGGCTGACGCAGGAAGTCAGCTTCGGCGGCATGTTCGGCTTCGACATCAGCATCGCCGGCCCCTACGAAACGGTGGACAGCGGCGATGGCGCCACCTTCGTCATCGGCCTGTTCGACGCCCTGATGGCGCAGTACACGGTGGCGGCCGAATTCGCCGCCCAGCCGGGCCTGAACGGCGCGCCCGCCAGCCTGACGCCTTCGGCTGACGAGGCCCTCGCCAGCATTAACGCCGTACCGGAACCGGCGGCGCCGGCACTGCTGCTGGCGGCGCTGCTGGCCGCCGCCGCAGTGCGGCGCAGGCACCAGTCCTGATTAATTCGCAAAATGTCTAAATCGACAAAATAAATTGTATTGGCGGTCTGCGTCCTGGCTCATGCATAGTAAATCCTTCGATTGCATGCATGTCCAGGACGCGCCCCATGCCAGCTCACATCCTCGTCGTCGATCCCGATTCGCGCGCACGCCAGCTGATCGCCCAGAACCTGCACAGGGCAGGGCACCAGTGCAGCTGTACCGACGCTGCCGAAGCGGCCTTGCTGAGCATCGGCGACAGCCTGCCCGACCTGCTGCTGCTGGAGTGGGACTTACCCGGCCAATGCGGCGTGTCGCTGGTGCGCCGCCTGCGCGCCCAGCCGCGCACGCGCGAGCTGCCGCTCATCATGCTGAGCGCGCGCGCCGCCGAGCAGGATAAAATCCTGGCGCTCGAATCGGGCGCCGACGATTACATCACCAAGCCCTTCAGCCCGCGCGAAACGCTGGCGCGCATCCACGCGCTGCTGCGCCGCCGGGTACCGGCCGGCGCCGCCGACACCATCCAGATGGCGGGATTGCGGCTCGATCCCGGCACCCACCGCGTCACCGCCGGCGCCCAGCCCTTGAGCCTCGGCCGGGTCGAATTCCGGCTGCTGAACTTCCTCATGCACCACCCCGAGCGCGTGCATTCGCGCGCCCAGCTGCTCGACCAGGTGTGGGGCAGCCAGGTGTATCTGGACGAGCGCACCGTCGACGCCCACGTCGGCCGCCTGCGCAGCGCGTTGGAGCCGAGCGGCCACCAGCGGCATATCGAAACGGTGCGCGGCAGCGGCTACCGCTTCGTGGTGTGGGAAGACCGTTTGCAGCGCCGCGCCCGTGCAGCCGCCGGTCATCCTCAGTAAGCGCGAGCAGGAGTACCTGCTGCGCGTCATCGAAGGCGCGCACCAGGTGCGCGATCCGGCCCAGCTGTTCCTGCTGGCCCAGGGCCAGTTGCAGGCGCTGCTGCCGCATCGGCTGATGGTGTGCCTGCAGTTCGGCCGCCAGGATGCGCTGCTGCGCGTCGAATGCCTGCATGCCGAGGTGCTGGACGAGGCGGAACGCGGGCGCGTCGGCCAACTGGCGCTGCGCCTGGCGCGTGTCGGGGGCGCCGCGGGCGACGATCACCTGACGGTTTCCACCGGCAACTTGCCGGGTGGCGCCAGCGCGTTCGTGCTGCTGGGCATGCCGCTGCGTCCCCACGCCCGCCACCTGTATTTCTTCGAATTGCTGCTGCCGCACCTGCACCTGGCGCTGTTGCGCCTTGCCGACGCCGGCGCCGGCGCGCCGCGCGCCAGCCGGCCGCTCAGCGCGCGCGAGGCGGAGATTCTGCATTGGCTGCGCGAAGGGAAGAGCAATCACGATATCGGGGCGATACTCGGCTTAAGTCCGCTGACCGTGAAAAATCATCTGCAG
>CAMLIL010000148.1 GCA_946480015.1 uncultured Oxalobacteraceae bacterium
TGTCTTCCACCACCTGCTGCACTTTCACGCCGGTGCCGCCGCCTTCGGTCGGCACGGCCTGGAACACCACCTGCTTGGCGCGGTACGCCTGGCCGGTGGCGCTGGTGGCGCTGTCGGCATTGGCCAGGTTGCTGGCCACGGTGTTGAGGCGCTGGGCCTGGGCGCTCATGGCCGAGCCCGACACATTGAAGATATTAAACAGCGACATGATTACTGACCTCCCTGAATGGCTGCCATCAGGCCGCGGATCTGCATATTGATCATGGTGATGCCGGCTTCGTAGCGCAGGCCGTTGTCGGCGAACTGGTTGCGCTCGACGTCCATGTCGACCGTGTTGTTGTCGGCCGATCCCTGGGCCGGGGTGCGGTACAGCACCGGGGTGCCGTCCGGCAGGGTGTCGCCGTTCTGGGCGGCGCCACCGACGTGGCCGGCGGCGGTCTTGGCCAGCACGCCGGCGGGCGGTTCGGTGCGTGCCAGCACGCCTTGCAGGGCGCTGGCGAAGTCGATGTCGCGGGCCTTGTAGTTAGGCGTGTCGGCGTTGGCGATGTTCGATGCCAGCAATTGCTGGCGCTGCGAGCGCAGGCTGAGCGCCGCTTCGTTGAACCGCAGGTAATCGTCGAGTTTGCCAATCATATTGGGCTCCGCTTTCGTTGTGTGACAGGATCGATATTACGGAAGCCGCGGGCAAGTCAATCGAAGGATAAGGCGTCCCAAAGCCGGGCTATTCATCCGTTCAGCTTGCCTTAGCGGGGGGCAAAATGCTCGCATACCAAGGAAGGACCGATGAAACTTGCCCTCGTTACCCCACTCATGATGTGCGCCAGCCTGGCGCTGGCCCAGCAGCCCCTGCCCGCCCCCGCGCGCCAGGACGTGGGCGCCCTGCGCCAGGTGGTCGAGCAGTATTTGCAGGCGCAAAGCGCCGGCTTGCCGGGCCAGGTCACCATCACGGTCGGCAATATCGATGCGCGCATGGCGCTGGCCGCCTGCGCCGCGCCGCAGGCATTCCAGCAGCCCGGGGCGCGGCCCTGGGGCAAGACCACAGTGGGCGTGCGTTGCGCGGCACCAACGCCGTGGACGGTGTATATTCAAGCTCAGGTGAGCGTGCTCGGCCAATATGTGGCCGCCGCCGTGCCCCTGGCGCCGGGCCAGCCGATCGCGGCCTCGCAGCTGGTCATGGTCAGCGGCGACCTGGCGGCCCTGCCCAACGGCGTGGCCACCGATGTCGGCCAGGCAGTCGGGCGCTCGAGCACGATGGCGCTGGCGGCCGGCGCCCCGCTGCGGCTCGATGCCTTGCGCAGCAAACCGGTGGTGCAGCAGGGCCAGGCGGTGCGGGTCGTGTCCAGCGGCGCCGGGTTTTCGGTCTCGGCCGAAGGACGCGCCATCGGCACGGCCGGCGAAGGCCAGGTGGTCCAGGTGCGCACCAGCGGCGGCGCGATCCTGAGCGGCGTGGCGACAGCGGGAGGCACGGTCGAAGTGGCGTTTTAGACAGGCTTTCCGGGGCCAAGAAATCTGCGCCGCAGCACTAAAGTTTCTGCACAGGACGCCGTTACTTACGCATACCCCGGAGTGTATGTCTCCGACCAGAGAAGGACGATGCTGTGAAAATCAACGATAACCTCAAGAGTAGCCCTGGCCTGCCGAGCGTCAATACGCCCGCCACCAGCGCGAAAGGCACGGAAAAGGCGGCCGCGCCTGCCGTCCCGGTCAGCACCGACAATGTGCGCCTGTCGACGCAAGGCCAGGCCCTGGCCAGCGCGGTGGGCAGCAGCAACGCCGTGTTCGACAGCAAAAAGGTGGAGCGGATCAAATTGGCAATCGCCGACGGTCAGTTCCAGGTAAATTCCGAGAAGGTAGCGGACGGCTTGCTGGAAACAGTGCGCGACCTGCTGCATTCGCGCAAACGCTAATTCGCTCCCTGCAGCGATTCGAGGTTTAGGCAATGGCCAGTCCGATCCACACCGTCCGCGACGAATTCTCGCTCATCAATACCCTGATCGAGCTGATGAAACAGGAGCAGCGCCTGCTGGTGGCGGCCGATACGGATGGTTTGACGGCCGTGACGGCGCAAAAGTCGCAGCTGGTGGCGCAGATGGCCGCGCTGTCGAAGACCCGCCACGACCAGCTGGCGCAGGCCGGCTTTGCCGCCGAAGACGCCAGCATGGCCGGCTGGCTCGAGCAGCACGGCGACAAGGATGGCGCCTCGCTGTGGCAGGATTTATTGGCGGCCACCCGCCAGGCCAAGGAGCTCAACCGTGTCAACGGCATGCTGATCTCCAAGCAGCTCAACAATACCCACACCCTGCTCAACGCCATGCGCACGCCCGCGGGCGCAGCCGACCCCGGCGTCTACGGTCCCTCGGGCCAGACCAGCAACAGCCAGCCTTCGCGGCGTTTCGTGGTCGGCTGAGCGAACCATTAAGTCAGCCCGCTTAGGACCATCCGTCAGATAAAAAGACTTGTCGGGACATGAAACCGTTCCGCCAGGGCTTTAATTTGTCGGACGTTCAGTTCGCGCTTACCACGCAAAATCTCTGACACGACGCCCTGCGTTCCGACCTCCTGGAGATCGGATTGCGTAAGCTGATGTTGCTCCATCAAGAAGCGTAGCGCCGCGACAGGCGCCACCTCGGCTACCGGATGGTGGGTATCTTCGTAATCGCCAATCAGCGCGCCAATAGTGTTCACCAGGTCGGCCAACGGCGAATTTTCGTCTGCCGCGCCGGCATCGAGCAGCTGGTTGAGCATCAACACAGCCTTGTCGTAATCGCCCGACGTGCGAATAGCGTTGAGTGGAACAAGCGCCACCAGCGCCTGAAAGCGTGCAGTGATTTCTTCGACAAGCGAACGGTCCATTACGGCATCCATTTATCGTACTCCTTGTGCGTGAAAACGTGCCGGACAAACAGCTTTTGCTGATCAAAGTGGATGGCGCTAACAATCCGGTATTTGTTGCCGCCGATATCGAATATGTAGTAAACGTCCACCTTGTCAACCGCGTTGAACGTCGCCTTGATTTCCGCAAAATTTGCGAAGGGCCGCGACTCTACGATCTTGCGCCAAGCTTGCAATGGCTCGCCCGCCGGTGGGTGGATTGACGAAAAATCGGTAAGGGCTTTGTTCGATATGACTCGCATACTGCCATTCTATCTCATTTTGAGATATGCGCAGTCCGCTTCGCGGTGGGAATCTCGGTCTAGAAGCGCCGGGGCCAGCGGCGAGCCACATGCTGAATGCGCAATATCTCGACGACTTCCCCGCGCATGCGATATGGAATGATGTAGTTCGGATGAATGACCAGCTCGCGCGTGCCTGTCACGCGGCCGGCACGCCCAATGGAAGGAAACGCGGCCAAATTGTTTGTTTTCGCCTGGATTTCCAGCGCGAACGACTTGGCCCGTTGAGGGTTATCCTTTTCGATGTACTCCACGATGGCAGCCAGATTGGCCAGCGCCGTTTTAGTCCACTTAACCGCCATATCTTGCGAAGAAAGCACTTACCTCGCTATCGCTCGCGAATTCGCCGCGATCGGCCTCCGCAATAGCTTGCTCGATGTCCTGGATCTGCTTGGCCTCCGCTTCGACATATTCCCTGAGCGCTGCTACCGTGATGGCGCTCCTGGTCTGCCCGGTGGCCTGAATCAGCTTTTCAAGCTGGTCGGCCAAGTCTGCCGGAAGGCGAACCGTCATGGATTTGTCAGTGCTTGGTTTCATGATTTCCGTGCGAATGAGCGGGTTTGCAGTACACAAGCAGTGTAAGGAATGCCGTATCAATGTCAACCGGTCTGGGTCCTTGCCCCCCGCCAAGCCAAGGAGCTCAACCGTGTCAACGGCATGCCGATCTCCAGGCAGCTCAACAATACCCACACCCTGCTCAACGCCATGCGCACGGCTGCGAGCGCGGCAGAAGCCGGCGTCTACGGCCCGGCCGGCCATACTGCTGTCAGCCAGCCGTCGCGGCGCTTCGTGACGGGCTGATCGCGCATCTTTCGCAGCATAAATTGCCCTCGCAGCAAACTTAACCGTTTACCCACACTCTAACCCCATAGTGCCGGCGTTTTCGTCGCCGTTGCGCGCAACCTCATCTATGGAGTTTCACATGCTGATACGAACACTAGCGGTCTTGCTGGCCGCCGCCGTGCCTGTTTCGCTTGCCCATGCCGCCACCTGGGACTTTGTCTACAAGGAAGGGCTTCGAGCGGACCCGAAGCGACGGCTACAACACGCTCACCGATTATGCGCCCGAGGCTACGCTGAGCGGCAGTTTCAGCGGCGTCGATGCGGACGGTAATGGCACCCTGGAAAAGGCCGAGCTGAGCGCCTTTGAATTTCTCACCTCCGATTACCTGCCGTGCAGCGACTACTGCAGGATCGACGCCTTCAGTTTCGCCCCGGGCGGAACGCTATCGTTCGATATCTACCGCTCGAGCATGGATCCGGACGGCTACCGGAATTTGACCGAGTACACCAAGACCGGCGTCACTCACCAGGAATACCTGAATAACACGACGTCCAGCTATACCTACATTTTGACCTGGTTGCCGAGCACGACCCTCGTCGTGACCTCGCCCGTGCCCGAACCGGCTAGCTACGCGATGCTGGGAGCGGGCTTGCTGCTGCTGGCTGCCGCCCGCCCGTCCGCGCGAACGCGGGGATAGCGGCGTACCACACCCTCCTCCGCATTTCCAGCGCACGATTGAAACTGTGTCTTTTTTGTAAAACGCCGGACTTGTCACCCGATACATGTTTACTTCGCAGCATGCCGGCGCGAGACTCCCACCGCGGCCGACTACTACCTGCTCCAGCCGGGCAAGTCGTACACGGCGCGGGTGGAGCTCTCCAGCATGTACGAGATGAACATCACCGGCGACTACACGGTGCGCTACAAGGCCGACGCCATCGAGTCGGCCCCGGTGACGCTGTGGATCGACGGCGCCCGCCCGCGCGGCAGCCAGACCCAGGAACAGCTCACCCTCAAGCAGATGCAGGAAGCCACGCCGTCCGCCGCAGGGCTGGCCTTCAACCGCTGCACCGCTTCGCAACAAAGCACCATCGCCAGCGCCGTCTCGGCAGGGTCGAGCATGGCCAGCAGCGGCGGCGCCTACATGGCCAATGGCGCGCTCGGGGCGCGCTACACCAAGTGGTTCGGCGCGGTCGATGCGAACCGCGCGGCCACCGTGAAGGCGCACTTCGTGGCGCTCAAGGATGCCTTTGCCAACAAGCCGATCACCGTCGACTGCGGCTGCAAGAAGACCTACTACGCCTACGTGTATTCCACCCAGCCCTACACCATCTACGTATGCAAGGCGTTCTGGTCGGCGCCGCTGACCGGCACCGATTCGAAAGGCGGCACCCTGGTGCACGAAATGAGCCACTTCAATGTGGTCGCAGGGACCGACGATTGGGTGTACGGCCAGTCCGGCGCGGCCAGCCTGGCTATCAGCGATCCGGCCAAGGCGATCGACAACGCCGACTCGCACGAGTACTTCGGCGAGAACACGCCGGCGCTGCCGTAATCAGGGGCGCGTGCAGGTGAAGCGGACGGCCGGCGCGCTGATGCCCACGCCGTCCGCGATGCGCAAGGTGTAGCTGTGCCGGCCGGGCCGGAAGGCATAGGCGCGGCTGATGTCGATGGTGTGGCGCAGCTGCGCGTGGGCGGCCAGCGCCAGCAGGTCGTCCGCAGCGCGCTTGACCCTGGGACCGATGTAGACGAGCGCCGCGCCGCTATCGTCGCGCACCTCGAAGTAAGGTCCGAACAGTTCGTCGTCCTCGACCAGCTCGCGCGGCAGGTAGGCACGCCTGGCGTGCGGATTGTGCAGCGCCAGCACCACGGCCAGTATGCCGTCGCGCTCCACCACATGAAGACGGCCGTCGACCATCTCAGCGTCCGGTGGGAATCTCGGTCGTGGTATCGGGCAGCGCCGACAGGATTGTCACCGCCACGCGCCGGTTGCGCGCCTTGCCTTCGGCGGTGTCGTTAGGCGCGACCGGCATGTTCGAGGCATGCCCGATGGCGGTCAGGCGTTCCGGCGCCACGCCGGCTTCGATGAACAACCGCACCACGCTGCTGGCGCGCACGGACGACAGTTCCCAGTTGGAGGGGAACAGCACATTCCTGATCGGGGTCACGTCGGTGTGGCCTTCGACCTGGATCGCATGCGGATCGTCCTTGAGCTGGATGGCCAGCGCGCGCAAGGCCTGGCGCGATTCGGGCGTGAGCAGCGCTTCGCCCGGATCGAACAGCACGCTGGCATTGATCTCGACGCTGACGCCCTTGCTGTTTTGCGTGACGCGCACCTTGCCTTCGCGGACCAGCGGCGCCAATGTGGAAGTGAGATCCTGCGCCAGCCTGGTGAGCGACTGGCGCTCGCGCACCAAGGCATCGTTGCGGCGCTTCTGCAGCGCGTTCGGCAGCGGGAACATGGGCTGGATGTCACCCGTGCCGCTGACCTTGTCCTTGGTGCCGAAGGCGTCGCCCACGGCCACCGAGAACACCTTGTACTTGCCTTCGTTGACCACCGAAATGGCGTACATCACCACGAAGAAGGCGAACAGCAGCGTGATGAAGTCGGCGTACGAAATGAGCCAGCGCTCGTGGTTCTCGGTGTGCTCGTCGTATTTGCGGCGGGCCATGGTCAGGGCCGGGTCAGCAGGCTGGCGACGCGCTCTTCGATGACGCGCGAATGGTCGCCGCTGGCGATGTCGTAAAAGACGTCGGTGAGGATTTCGTACTGGGTCACCGTCTCGGCCACGATGCTCTTGAGCTTATTGCCGATCGGGTAAAAGAACAGGTTGGCCAGGCCCACGCCGTACACGGTCGACACAAACGCCACGGCGATGCCGCTGCCCAGCTTGGACGGGTCGGTGAGGTTTTCCATCACGTGGATCAGGCCCAGCACGGCGCCGAGAATGCCGATGGTGGGCGAGTAGCCGGCGGCCGACTCCCAGATCCGCGCGGCCTGGCGCTCGCCGAATTCGAAGGCGCTGATCTCGGTTTCGAGGATGCCGCGCAGCTTGTCGGGATGGATGCCGTCGACCACCAGGCGCAAGCCCTTCTGCACGAACTTGTCCTTGTTGTTGACCATGTACTGTTCGAGCGAGAGCAGGCCGTCGCGGCGCGCGTGCTGGCTCCACACGGCGATCTCGCGCGCCAGCTTGGCGCGCCGGCTCGGCGGCGGACGAAATACCCAGCGCAGCATGCGTACGCCGCGCATGAAGGTCGGCCCCTCGGTCTGCAGCAGCACCGCGCCGGCGGTGCCGATGACGACGATGGCGAAGGCGGCCGGCTGCACCAGAGAGGCCAGCTTGCCGCCTTCCAGTCCGTGGCCGATCAGGAGACCGGCCAGCGCCAGCACCAGCCCGGCTATGCTGGCCCAGTCCACGCCTTCTCCTTGAGTGTGGCCCGCAGCCGCGCCACCGCCTGGGTGTGCAGCTGCGAGACGCGCGATTCCGATACGCCCATGACGGCCCCGATCTCTTTGAGGTTCAGTTCTTCTTCGTAGTACAGGCCCATGAGGATCTTCTCACGCGGCGGCAAGGCGTCGATGGCATCGATCACGGCCTGGCGGAAGTCACCGTCGAGCAGGCTGCGCAGCGGGTCGGCGTCGTCCACCGCGTAGCGGTCGAGGAAGCTGTCGTTGCCGTCATTGTCGTGAAAGTCTTCGTAGTACACCAGCTGGTGGCCGCCGCCGTCGGACAGCATCTCCTGGTAATCGGCCAGCGACAGCTTGAGCATCTTGGCCACTTCCGATTCGGTCGGCGGATGGCCGAGCTTTTGCTGCAGGGTGCTCATGGCCTGCTCGATCTTGCGCATGTTCTGGCGCATCGAGCGCGGCAGCCAGTCGCTGTTGCGCAGTTCGTCGAGCATGGCGCCGCGGATGCGCAGCACCGCATAGGTCTCGAACTGGGCGCCGTGGGTTTCCTCGTAGCGGCTGATGGCGTCCAGCAGGCCGATCATGCCGGCCTGGACCAGGTCATCGACTTCCACGCTGGGCGGCAGCTTGGCCTTCATGTGGTGGGCGAGACGCTTCACCAACGGCATGTGCTCCGTCAGCAAATGGTTCTTGTCCGCTTTCCCTTTGGGCGTGTACATGCGTCGTGAATGTGGTGTTAGTTAAGCGCCAAAATGGGTGGTTCTCCCGGTGCGGCCCAGCTGCGGCATGCCGGTCATGGCAAACCGCCCGGCCAGCTGGCGAAATGCCACCGACGCGCCGGCCAGCGGAAAGGCATCGACCACGGCGCGGCCGAGCCGCGCGGCGCGGTGCAGGTATTCGTCGGCCGGGACCGATCCCATCGACGTCAGCTGCACTGCCAGGTAACGACTTGCCGCAGATGACATATTATCGTATACAACCTTGGCTTCGGCCTCGGATGCGTTGGTCACCAGAATGCCGAACGGGCGCCGGCCCAGCTCCTGCGACAGGCGTTTGATCAGGGCGTAGGCGGCGGTGATCGAGGCGGCGCTGGTGGACACCTGCACCACGATTTCCGCGCTGGCCATGGCCGGTACCGGGAACATGCCGTCGGCGCCGAATTCGCCGTCGACGATGACGATGCCGGTCTGCTTGACCAGCACGTCGAAGGTCTTGGCCAGGCGGCGCGCTTCGTCGGCGCCGGTGCGCCCGACGCTTTTGCCGGCCACGCGCGCCATGCTGGCCACGTTGAAGCCTTGCGGGGCCGGGTGGATCACTTCATTCAAGGCGCATTCCTGGCGCGCCACCTGCAGCACGCTGGGCGACTTGTCCAGGCCGAGGCGCTGGGCCACGCCGTATTCGCGTTCGCAGGCGTCGACGATGAGCACGTCGTTGCCGGAGCGCGCCAGCGAGGCGCCCAGGTTGACCAGCATGGCGCCCTTGTCGTCCTGCGGGGTGGCCGAGAGAAAGCTGACGATGCGGGGCTTGGGCCCCGCCAGCATGCGGCGCAGGCCTTCTGCCTGGTCGAAATCGAAATTAGCCAAGGGACACCTCGCGCAGGCTGCGGTCGTTGTGGGCGTTGCCGGCGTTGGCCATCAGCAGCGGCAGTTCGGCGTCGGCGTACTGGCTGGCGGCGCTGTCCTTTTTCAGGCGAAAGGCGCGGTCGATCAGCATGGCGCGGTCGGCCAGGTGCAGGTCTTCCGGCACGCGCTGGCCGTTCGAGATGTAGAACAGGTTCAGCTTCTGGCGAATCACCACGTCGAGCACGTTGCCGATCGAGGCCGCTTCGTCGAGCTTGGTCATGATGCAGCCGGCCAGCCCGCTGCCCTGGTAGGCGCGCACCACTTCGTTGAGGGTTTCGTTGGTCGAGGTCGAGTTCAGGCACAGCAG
>CAMLIL010000149.1 GCA_946480015.1 uncultured Oxalobacteraceae bacterium
TGGCCGTCAAGTACCGGGTCGACGGCGTGCTCGATCACGCCACCTCGGTGGGCGGGGTGGAAGTGGCCGAACACATCATCTCGCGCCTGAAGGTGCTGGCCGAACTCGACATCGCCGAACGCCGCGTGCCGCAGGACGGCAGCTTCCGGGTCGAGTCGGGCGGGCGCGAAATCGACCTGCGCGTCTCGATCATGCCGAGCATTCACGGCGAGGACGCGGTCATCCGGATTCTCGACAAGCGCGCCATGATCGAATCCTATGGCTCGCTCACCCTGGAAGCGCTGGGCTTCGACGCGCCCTCGCTGGCCTCGCTGCGCGTGCTGGCGCAGGAAGCCTATGGCATGCTGCTGGTCACCGGGCCGACCGGTTCCGGCAAGACCACCACCCTGTACGCGGCGCTGACGGAGATCCACAACGGCCGCGAAAAGATCATCACCATCGAAGACCCGGTCGAGTACCAGCTGCCCGGCATCCTGCAAATTCCGGTCAACGAGAAAAAGGGCCTGACCTTTGCCAAGGGCCTGCGCTCGATCCTGCGCCACGATCCCGACAAGATCATGGTCGGCGAAATCCGCGACCGCGAGACCGCCGAAATCGCCGTGCAGTCCGCGCTGACCGGTCACCTGGTGCTCACCACCGTGCACGCCAATAACGTGTTCGACGTGTTCGGCCGCTTCACCCACATGGGCATCGACCCGTATGCTTTCGTGTCGGCCCTGAACGGCATCTGGGCGCAGCGCCTGGTGCGCATGAACTGCCCGCACTGCGCGGCCCAATACACGCCCACCGACGCCGAACTGGCCTCGGTCAACCTGGAACGCAAGGACGTGCACGACTACCTGTTTATGGAAGGCAAAGGCTGCGGCGATTGCCGCGGTACCGGCTACAAGGGGCGCCGCTCGATCGCCGAAATCCTCACCCTCAACGACGAGATCCGCGAACTGATCGTCGACAAGCGCCCGATCCGCCAGATCAAGCAGGCCGCCTACGAGAACGGCACGCGCAGCCTGCGCCTGGCCGCGCTCGACCTGGTTAAACGCGGCGCCACCACCATCACCGAAATCAAGCGGGTGACTTTGCATGCGTAGACGTTTCGGACAGGCGCTGCGCATCGGCGTATCCCCCCGCGCGCTGGCGCTGGTCGCCACCAGCCGTTTCCAGCGCGGCCAGGTCAAGGTGCTGGCCGAGCAGCGCTGCGCCGATGCCGCCATCGACACCATCTGCGCCGGCGTGCGCGGCCTGCTGTCCGAGGCCGGCTGCGACGGCTGGCCGGTGAGCTTCGTCGTCGCCGACGAACTGGCGCGCCTGTGGCAGGTCGCGCCGCCGCCGGGCAGCGCCCGCCTGGCCGACCTGGAAGCGGCCGCCGGCCTGCGCTTCCAGACCCTGTACGGCGAGGCGCCGCTGGCCTGGAAGATCGTGGCCGACTACGATGCCGACGCCGCCTTCATGGCCGCGGCGCTGCCGCGCCAGTTGCTGGCGCTGCTGGAGCAGGCCGCCAGCGCCCATCGCCTCAAGGTGATCGAGGTGGTGCCGCAGTTCGTGGCCGGCTGGAACCGCTGGCATGGCGCGCTCAAGCCGGACGCCTGGTATGGACTGGTGCAGGAGCGTGTGCTGACCTTGAGCGCGGGCGGCGCGGTGCGCGCCATCGCGCTGCCGGTGGATGCCGGCAGCGACTGGATCGCCCGGCAGCTCGAACGCGAGGCGCTGCGCCTGAACCTGCCGGCGCCCAGCCGCCTGATGGTGTCGGGCGAGGTGCCCGAAAGCTGGTCCAACGGCGCCCTGTGCACGCTGCTGGGCGAGCGCGCCGAATGGAGCCCCGCTGTGCGTCTGGCCGTCACCGGGAGCGCCGCATGAAGCGCGTGCGCATCGATTTCGCCCAGCCCAGCCTGGGCCGCGCGCTGTACCGCGCCGGTCCCGGCACCTGGCTGATGCTGCTGGCCGCGCTGGCGCTGTGCGCCGCAGCCGGCCTGCTCGGCTGGCGGCTGGTCCAGCAGACGCACCGCTACGACGCCGAACTGGCCGAGGCGCGCCTGCGCGTGGCCCCGCCGCCGCCCGCGCCGGTGGCGCAGCTGCCGCGGATATCGGAAGTGCAGGCCGCCGCCGTCAACGCCGCCGTGCTGCAATTGAATCTGCCGTGGCGCGCCCTGGCCGACGCCGTGGCCGACGCCACCCCGGCCACGATCGCCTTGCTGGCGCTGGAGCCGGATGCGCGCAAGCATGCCGTCAAGCTCACCGCCGAAGCCAAGAACGCCGACGACATGGTCGCCTACGTCGAACAGCTCGGCAAGCAGGAACTGTTCACCGGCGTGACCCTGACCCGCCATGAAATCAACGAGCAGGACCCGCACCGTCCGATCCGCTTCCAGATCGAAGCCTTGTGGAGCGCGCCATGAATCTGTCCGCACTGATGCTGCGTGCGCGCCTGGCCCTGGCCGCGCTCGGACCGCTGCGCGCCGCCGCCGTGGTGTTATGCCTGGGCGGTGCGCTGGCCCTGTGGTGGCTGGCGCCGCAGCGCGCACTGCTGGCCGAAACGCATGCCGCCGCGCTGCGTCTGGCCAAGGCGCCGCCGCCGGTCGTGCTCAGCGCGCCGGTCGTGGCCAACCAGAACCTGACCGCGTTCTACGCGGCGCTGGGCGAAGCGCACTACACCGAGCAGCAGGTGGGCACCCTGTTCGCGCTGGCTGCCAAATCCGGCCTCACGCTCAGCCAGGGCGAGTACAAGAGCGGACACGATGCCCCCGCGCGCGTGGCGACCTACCAGATCACCTTGCCGGTCAAGGGCAGCTATAGGGCGATCTGGCAGTTCGCCATGCAGGCGCTGCGCGCCATGCCGTTTGCCTCGCTCGACGAAATCAGCTTCAAGCGCGACAACGTCAACGACGCCAACGTCGAAGCGCGCCTGCGCTTCACCTTGTACCTGGGGGAGGGGCGCCATGAATAAGCGCGTACTTGCCCTGCTTGCCGTGGCCGCGGCCATCGGCGCCCTGATGGTGTTCGACCGCGGCGCGCCCGGGTCCGGCGTGGTCGAAGCGGTCGAGCGCAATGCGCCGAAGCTGGCCGCCGCGCCGGCCAAACCGGGTGCGCCGGAACCGGCCATCCTGCGCCTGATCCCGCGCGCCGAACTGATCGGCGCCGACGACGAAGCCATGGGTGGCGGCAACGGCCTGTTCGGCACCCAGAACTGGAATCCGCCGCCGCCCGCGCCGCCGCCGGCGATGGTGGGGCCGCCGCCGCCGCCACCGCCGCCCACCGCGCCGCCGCTGCCGTTCACCTATCTGGGCAAGGCGCGCGAAGGCGGGGTGTGGGAAGTCTATCTGGTCCGCGGCGACAAGACTTACGTTGCAAAGATCAAGGACACCATCGATGGCGTGTACCGCGTGGACGCGATCAGGCCGCCGATGATGACCTTTACCTATCTGCCCCTGAACCAGGAGCAGACGCTTAATATTGGAGTGTTCGACTGATGGCTAGCCTATTTTCCGGCAATCGCTGCCGCAACCTGCCACGCCTGCTGGCATTGCTGGCCGTGCTGACGCTATCCGGCTGCGCGGGCCAGCTGGCCTATCAAAACGCGCGCTCGCTGGCGGCGCAGGACAAGGTCGAGGAAGCGCTGCTCAAGTTCCGCGAAGCGGTCGACGCCGACCCCTCCAACCCGGCCTTCCGGACCGCCTTCCTCAACGCGCGCGACCGCAACGCCATCCGGCTGGTGGAGCAGGGCGAGCGCGCCCTGGCGGCGGGCAAGCCGGAATTGGCGCGCCAGGCCTACCAGCGCGCGCTGTCGATCGATCCGGCGCACGAGCGCGCCCGCGCCGGCCTGCGCCTGCTCGAAGCCGATGCGCGCCACAGCCGCATGATGGCCGACGCCAGCGCCGCCATGGAACGCAAGGATTACGAAACGGCGCGCCAGAGGGCCGCCGCCGTGCTGGCCGAGCGTCCTTCGCATGAAGCGGCGCGCCTGATGCTGGCCGAGGTCACCGAAAAGACCGCGCCCGCCCTGGAAAACAGCGGCCTGGCGGCGGCCTACAAGCAGCCGATCAGCATCGAATTCCGCGACGCCCCGCTCAAGCAGATCTTTGAACTCATTTCGCGCCGCTCCGGCCTGAACTTCCTGTTCGATAAGGACGTCAAGACCGACCAGCGCGCCTCGATCTTCCTGAAAAACAGCACCGTCGAAGCGGCCGTGTACTACCTGCTGGTGACCAACCAGCTGGAGCAGCAGGTCATGGACGGCAACACCGTGCTGGTCTACCCGAACATCGCCGCCAAGCTGAAGGACTATCAGGAGATGGTCGTCAAGACCTTCTTCCTGGCCAATGCCGAGGCCAAGACGGTGGCCAACACGCTCAAGGTGATTTTGAAAGCGCGCGACGTGGTGGTCGACGACAAGCTCAACCTGATCATCCTGCGCGACAACCCGGAAGCGGTCAAGCTGGCCACCCGCCTGATCGCCCTGCAGGACGTGGCCGAGCCGGAAGTCATGCTCGAAGTCGAGATCCTCGAAATCAAGCGCAGCCGCCTGCTGGAACTGGGCGTGACCTGGCCCGACAAGCTGGCCCTGGCGCCGATCACTTCGGCCACCAGCGGCCCGCTGACCATCAATCAGCTGCGCGGCCTGAACCGCGACAATGTCGGCCTCTCCGGCGTCTCCGCCACCCTCTCGGCCAACAAGACCGATGGCGATTCCAACACCCTGGCCAATCCGCGCATCCGCGTGCGCAACAAGGAAAAGGCCAAGGTCGTGATCGGCGAAAAGGTACCGTCGATTACCACCACGATTTCGCCCGGCGCGACTGCCGGCTTTTCCCAGGAATCGGTCAATTACCTGGACGTGGGCTTGACGCTCAATGTCGAGCCGACCATCTATTTGAACAATGAAGTGGCGATCCGTATCGCCCTGCAGGTCAGCAACCTGGTCGGCTCGATGACCACCAAGAACGGCACCACCGCGTACCAGATCGGCACCCGCGAAGCGACCACGATGCTGCAATTGAAGGATGGCGAAAACCAGGTGCTGGCCGGCCTGATCAACAACGAAGACCGCAGCAACGGCACCAAGGTCCCCTTCCTGGGCGAGATTCCGCTGATCGGGCGCCTGTTCGGCACCAGCAAGGATGGCAACGACAAGACCGAAATCGTGCTGTCGATCACGCCTCACCTGATCCGCAACATCCAGCGGCCGTCAGCGGCCGCGTCCGAGTTCAATGCCGGTACCGAGACCACGTTCCGGCGCCGTCCCGATTCGGTGCCGGTGCCGGCCGGCAAAGTTGGCGCGCCCGCCGCACCAGCGCCGGCACCTGCTCCGGCCGCGCCGCCGGCCGCCCCGGCCTTGCCGCTGGCCGCGCCGGTGCACGCCCCGGTCCCGGCGCCGCCGGTGCCTGCCGTGCCGCAACCGACCGGCGTCACCGTCACGCCGATTCCCGCGCCCGAGGTGAAGCAGCAATGATGCGGCGCGGCTTTACGCTGATCGAATTGCTGGTGACACTGGCGATTCTGGCCATGCTCGGCACCCTGGTGGTGCCGGTGACGCAGGTCACGATGCAGCGTAAGAACGAGCAGGAACTGCGCCATGCCCTGCGCGAGATCCGCAATGGCATCGACGCTTACAAGAAGGCTTACGACGAAGGGCGTCTTCCGCGCGTGCTCAACAGTAACGGCTACCCGAAAAACCTGGAGATCCTGGTCGAAGGGGTGGCCGACCAGCGCAGCCCCAAGCGCGCCAAGATCCATTTCCTGCGCCGCATCCCGCGCGACCCCTTCAACCCGGACAGCGAGTTGAGCGATGCCCAGACCTGGGGCAAGCGCAGCTATGCCAGCGAAGCGGCCGAGCCGCAGGAAGGCGAAGATGTCTACGATGTGTATTCGCTGTCGCCGCGCGTCGGCCTGAACGACGTGCCTTACCGGAAGTGGTGATGAAGCATAAACCCGCAGGATTTACCCTGATCGAATTGCTGGTGGTGCTGGGCATCGTGGCGCTGCTGCTGACCCTGGCCGTGCCGCGTTTCTTCCCCAGCATCGACAACGCCAAGGAAACCATCCTGGCCGATAATCTGCGCAACACCCGCGCGGTGATCGACCAGTACTACGCCGACACCGGCCGCTATCCGGAATCGCTGGAGCAGCTGGTCGAGAAAAAATACCTGCGCAGCGTTCCGGTGGACCCGATCACCGAAAGCAGCACCACCTGGCTGATCGTGCCGCCGGACGACGCCACCAAGGGGACGGTCTACAGCGTCCGCAGCGGTGCGCCGGGCAGCGGCCGCAACGGCAAGCCGTTTTCCGACTGGTAGCCATGCGCCGGCAGCAAGGCTTTACCTACCTCGGCCTGATCATTCTGGTGGCGGTGATCGGCATGGTCGGTGCGGCCAGCCTGAAGATCGGCGCGCTGCTGCAGCGCGCCGCCGCCGAGGAAGAGTTGCTGGAAATCGGCGCCCAGTTCAGCGCCGCCCTCAAGAGCTATGCCGCGGCCACCCCGGCGGGCCAGCTGCAGCAGCCGAAAACCCTGCAGGATTTGCTGCGCGATCCGCGCTCGTCGGCCGTGCGGCGCCACCTGCGCAAGATCTTCGTCGATCCGGTCACCGGCAAGGCCGAGTGGGGGGTGATGTATCTGGGCGATAAAGTGGGCGTGATCGGCGTCTACAGCCTGTCGCAGTCCAAGCCGCTCAAGATCGCCAATTTCGACGCGCGCTTTACCAATCTCGACAACAAGAAGAAAATCTCGGACTGGAAGTTCATGATGCCGGGGCAATCCGCCGCGCTGACGCCGCCTGCCAATGGGGCCGCCCAGCCGTCGCTGTTCGGCCAGCCCAGGCCCGGTGCGCCCGCGCCAATGGTGCCGGGGGCGGCGCCCCCTGAAGCCGGGATGGCCCCCGTCCCGCTCACTGCGGACGGCGCACATCCGGCCGAGGCGCCCGCGCCCGGGGCCAGCCTGGAAGCGCCTTCAACGCCGGAGCAGGAACCGGAGCCGGAGAACAAGCCTGACGAGAAAACCGACGAAACGCCTGCGGATGGCGATCCCACGCTCCGAAAGTAGGGCACCTGACTCGGCGCCACGCCAGCTGTACACGAGCTGGCGCAGCCGCTGCGCTATTTCCCCATGCGCCGGAAATCGGCCAGCCGGAATCCGAGCACAAATAGGGCGGCAAAATACGCCGCTGCCGCCACGCCGATAATTCCCAGCAGGGCAAGCACGCGCAACAGCGCATGCTTTTGCAGCCCGGCCCAGTCGAACTGGCCCGCGGCGAAATAGCAAACCGCGCCCAGCACCGTCACCGCCACCACCAGTTTCAGGAAGAACGGCCACCATCCCGCCTGCGGCACCAGAATGCCGCGCCGGCGCAGGCCGGTGTAGAGCAGGGTGGCGTTGATGCAGGCGCCCATGCCGATCGACAGCGCCAGTCCGGCCACGCCCAAGAGCGGCACGAACACCAGGTTGAGCAGCTGGGTAAGCACCAGCACGCCCACGGCGATATTGACCGGGGTGCGCACTTCCTGGCGCGCATAAAAGGCCGGCGCCAGCGTCTTGACCATGATGATGCCGAGCAGCCCGGCGGCGTAGGCGATCAGCGGCATGGCCGAGGTGTGGATGTTGGCGGCCTTGAACTGGCCGTAGTGGAACAGGGTGGCGATCATCGGTTCGGCCAGGGCCGCCATGCCGACCGCCGCCGGCAGCGCCAGCATGAAGGTCAGGCGCATGCCCCAGTTGAGCAGGGATGAATACTCGGTACTGTCGCCCTCGGTGTTGGCTTTGGCCAGGCTGGGCAGCAAAACCGTGCCCAGCGCCACGCCCAGCATCGCCGTGGGAAATTCCATCAGGCGGTCGGCGTAGGTGAGGGCGGTGACGCTGCCGGCGGCCAGGGAGGCGGCGATGCTGGTGTTGATCAGCAAGCTGATCTGCGCGGCCGAGACGGCGAACACGGCCGGCCCCATCTTGCGCAAGATGCGCCGCACGCCGGGATTGCGCAGGGCGGCGGCCACGTTCAAATGGATGCGCGGCAGCATGCCGATCCGGATCAGCGAGGGAATCTGCACGCCCACCTGCAGCACGCCGCCGACCATGACGGCAATGGCCATCGCGTAGATCGGCTGGGCCATGCGCGGCGCCAGCACCGTCGCGCCGAGGATGGACGACAGGTTCAGCAGCACCGGGGTGAACGCCGGGATCTTGAACTGGCGCCAGGTGTTGAGCACGCCGCCGCCGAGCGCGACCAGCGACATGCAGGCAATGTAGGGGTACATCAGGCGCGTCATGAACACCGCGCTGTCGAAGGCGCCCGGGGTGTCGTTCAGGCCGCTGCCTATCCATAGCAGCAGCAGCGGGGCGGTGATGATGCCCACCACGCTGACCAGGATGGTCGACCACAGCAGGACCGTGCCGACATGGTCGACCAGCACCCGCGTTTCCTCATGGCCGTCCTTGCCTTTGTATTCCGACAGGATCGGGACGAAGGCTTGCGAGAAGGCGCCCTCGGCGAACAGGCGGCGCAGCAGGTTGGGGATGCGGAAGGCGATATTGAAGGCGTCCGAGAAGGCATCGGCCCCGAAGGCGCGCGCGAACAGGCTGTCGCGCAGCAGGCCGGTGATCCGGGACAGCATGGTCATGCTGGTGATGGCGGAGAGGGTCTTG
>CAMLIL010000150.1 GCA_946480015.1 uncultured Oxalobacteraceae bacterium
TATAAAACAGATCGGGAAACTGGGTGCGTATCCAGAAACCGGAATCGTCCTGATCAGAGATCGTGTAGACGCACAACTTCTTCACCAGGTGACCGACCTCCTCCGGTGTCCTGTCGTGGCTGATCCGATACAACGCTTGAGCAAGCGTATTGGCACCGCCCCAGACCGCAACCCAGAGGGGGCGCGTATCATTTTTCTCCAAGGCCTTGATGATGGCGTCCGACCCCGGCGAGTCCTTGCCGTCGCCGACACCTAGCATGCCGTAGACTTGCGAGCCGGAGCGCACCACGGCTTTGAGTGCCTGCGCTTTCGGAAACCCCGGTTCGTGCTTCAACAAGTTGGGTTGGACCCGGCCATAGGCGTCGACGATCGCATGGATGGATTCCGGGGCAATGCGCGACTTCTGATGCGTAGAGGTCGTGGCGACGATACCTTCGATATCGATCTGGTTCGCGTATAGAAGCAAGCGTACGAGCGACTGGCTGTCATCGGGATCGGCCTCGATATCGGTGAGGACAATCAGGCGTTGTCTGGGTTCGGCAGCGCCAAGGGCCGGCACGCAAACCAATACGGCCGTCAGCATCGCTGTAATTGAAAGTAATCGCATCATCTCTGTATTGCTCTGTATTGAATCGGGGCCTGTCTCGCCGGCCGGGCTGTGTGCAAGACCGGAACCGAACCCGGCCAAACGAAACGGCCCGGCGAAGAACGCGCCGAGCCGGACCGCATCCGCTAGAAGCCACTCACGTCATGCGAATGTGCGTGTGGCAGCTTACCGGATTGCGCCCTTCACCAGCGCATCGAGGAGGTCCGGGTCGAGGACTGCGTTATTGCTGCCCCGATCGATCAGGCCGCCCACATCCCAATAGAACGGTAACAAGCCATGGGCCACTGCCGACCTGGTGACGTAGTTGATATAGTAGACGCGCGACTTCTTATGCAGGGCCAGTGCATCGCCCGTCAGATTATTGCGCAGCATTGCGGCGTACTCGCCGAGCACGACCGGAATGCCCTTGTCGACAAACTGCTGCCTGATCTTCGAGAACTGCTGATCGACGTAAGCCTCTTCCATCTGGTCGGCATTGTGGGCGGTGTCCGTGGTCGAATGATTGTCCTTGCCCCAGTAATAGAATGCATGGCCCCACCATTCATCTTTTTCCATTAAAGTAAATTGCCACGGGTAGAAGTGCACCTCATACATCAGCTTATTGCTGACAGTGTCGGTCGGCATGGCGGTCCACATCGTCGCTGATTTATCGATGTCCACGGCCGGTCCCTGCACCGTCAGGACACGGTAGGCATTCTTGCCGCCCGTGGCGCGCACCGCATCGATGAAGGTCTGGTGGTAGGACATGAGCACCGGCATCTGGTTGGCCGTATCGACAGCCGGCTCGTTGGCGCCGGCAAATATCAAATGCTCGTCGAAGTCGCGCATTTGCGTGGCAATCTGGGTCCAGAACGCCTTTTGTTTCTCGTTGACGGCCACTTGCTTGTCGGGCTGAACGTTTCTTTCGAGCCAACCGCCATCCCAATGGATGTTCATGA
The DNA here is from genome assembly GCA_946480015.1 of uncultured Oxalobacteraceae bacterium. Next base: position 1,546 of record CAMLIL010000150.1, read on the forward strand.
GCACATACATCTGGTTGTCGACGCAATATTTGACGACTTGCTTGACGCGGTCCATCCAGGCCTGGTCGATCTTGCCGGTCTGTTGGTTGGCGTACTGGTCCCAGGCAACCGGGAGCCGGATGGCGTTGAATCCGTCCGCCTTGGCCGCCTTGATCAGCGCCTCGGTGATCAGGGGATTGCCCCAGGCGGTTTCTCCGCCGATCGCCTCCATCGTGTTGCCAATATTCAGCCCCAAACGAATCTTGCTGGCAAGCTGGACAGCGGTGCTGCCCATGCCGGCAGCATCGGGCGCGATCGGATTCTGGTTGTAGTCGGGATAGAGACCCGCGGCCGGCGTGGTTGGCGCCGGTGTCGTCGGGACTGGCGTCGGCTGGGCTGGCGTGGTGGGCGCTGGCGTCGTTGCGGCTGGCGTCGTTGGCGCCGGCACCGCAGGCTTCGTGCTGGCCGCGCCGCCGCCACAGCCAACGTTTAATGACAGAATTCCAACTAATATAAGTACACGGCTGAGCTTCAAATTAACCTCGAAATATTCATGCTGACAAATTACCCGTTGGCCTCGAATATTTTTTCGGCCAAGCACCAACATACCGAGATCCGCGCCACGGCCGTTATCGCTTCCCCAGAAATTGCTAGCAATATGCGAAAAATTGCACAACTTGGGGATTTACAGCTACGGCTTGGGCGAGCGGATCGTCAGGCTGCGTAAGTGCGATAACAGGACGCTGTCAATGTCGCGTGTCGGCGCAAGCCGCGGCTGCATCCGTTCCGTCACAGGCCGCTGCCGCCGCCGCGGGGCGGATGCAAGGAAGTGCAGTATCAATGCGATTTTCCGCACCCTGTAAATGTCTTCACCGCTAGCGTAATTTCGGTCCTTACTCTTCCCGAACCCCTGGGATAGACTTCGCCGGTTTGCTGGACCGGCGCGCCAGCTATGGCGCCGGTGGACGCATGCGTCATGGCGGCCTTCTTCACCACCGATGCATCGACGCGCCAAAAAACATACGACTTTCATGGATACGACTGAATGAACATCATCAAACATAGCCTCGCCGTTCTCGGCCTGATCGCGGCACCGGCTTTTGCCGCCAGCCAAGTCAGCATCAGCATCGACGCCAGTCGACCCGGCCCTGTCATCAACAAGAACGTCTACGGCCAGTTCGCCGAACAGCTCGGCACTGGCGTCTACGGAGGCATGTGGGTCGGCACGAAGTCGAGCATCCCCAACACCCGTGGCTGGCGCAATGACGTCGTCGGCGCGCTCAAGGCGTTGCATGTGCCGCTGGTGCGCTGGCCGGGCGGCTGCTTCGCCGACACCTACCATTGGCGCGATGGCATCGGCCCGCAGGACCAGCGCCCGCACAACGTCAACGGGGGTACCGTCGACGAGATCAACGCCGTCGGCACCCACGAATTCTTCGACCTGATCGACATGCTGGGCGCCGACGCCTACGTCAACGGCAACGTCGGTACCGGCAGCGTGCAGGAGATGTCCGACTGGGTCGAGTACATGACTGCGGACGGCGGCTCGCCGCTGGCCAGGCTGCGCGCTCAGAACGGGCGCGAAAAGCCGTTCAAAGTCGCCTACTTCGGTATCGGCAATGAGCTGTGGGGCTGCGGCGGCAACATGAAGCCCGAGTACTATGCGAACCTGTACAGCAATTACGAGCATTTCCTGAGGGCGCCCGCGCAGTCCAGGCCGAAAATGATCGCCAGCGGCGGCGACACCGCGTGGACCCAAGTTCTGAGCAAGGAACTGAAGGGCCGCACGATCGGCATCAGCATCCACCAGTACACCATCCCGACCGGCGACTGGGACGTCAAGGGAAAGGACCTCGGCTTCAAGGAAGGCGAGTGGATCTCGACCCTTGCCCATACCTTGAAAATGGATCAGATTATCAAAGATCACTTGGCCATACTGGACAAGAACGATCCCGAGAAGAAGATCGGGCTGATGGTCGACGAGTGGGGCACCTGGTATGACGAAGAAGGCAGAAGCGGGCTGTTGCAGCAGAACTCCCTGCGCGACGCGCTCGTGGCGGCGCTCAGCTTCCACATCTTCCATGAGCACGCGGAGCGGGTCCCCATGACCACCATCGCCCAGATGGTCAACGTCCTGCAGGCGATGATCCTGACCGACAAGGAGAAAATGGTCCTGACCCCGACCTACTACACGTTCCAGATGTATGTGCCGTTCCAGGATGCCAGGTCGCTGCCGCTGGCAATCAAGGACAACACGAGCTATACCCTGGGCGCAACGACCATTCCGGGGGTGAGCGCATCGGCGTCACTTGCCAAGGACGGCAAGGTGTATCTGGCACTGGTCAACACCGATCCGCACAAGGCGGTCGACGTCGCCGTCGACGTCGCCGGCGCGAAGGTAAATGCTGCGGCCGGCAAGGTACTGACCTCGGCCGCGATGGATGCGCACAACACGTTCCAGAATCCGCAGGTCATCAAGCCGGCAGCGTTCAGCGCGCGTGCCGTGGGCGGCAAACTATCGATCAAGGTGCCTGCAAAGGCCGTGATGGTGGTCGCTCTGGAGGAGTAAACGCCGCGCGCGCAAGGGCATGGTGATCACCTTCGGCATGTCCGATGGTACCGACGCGGCCCATCCTGAACAGCAGCGGCGGCAGCTCGCCGCTCCGGCAATGGACGCCGCAAGGGCGTCAAACCTCAATCAATCGACCTTGTATTCGGAAACGTATGCGTTCAACACCGGAATCCAGTTTGCCCCCGCCCGCAACTGAAGGGCAGCCGTCATTGCGGCCCGAGAAACGGCGCTACGCATTGGGTATCGTGCTGCTCATCCATCTTGCCTTGCTGATCGCCATGCTGCTGTCGCCCGCGCGCCGTCCCGCGCCTTCACCGCCGCGCGCCCTGGAAACGGCCCTGATCGAAGAGAAAGTACCGGAAGAAAAAATTCCCGAACCTGCGCCCGCCGACATCGCCCCACCCACCCTCGCGCCACCGCCCCTTCTCGTCCCGCCGCCGCTACCAGTGCCCGACGTCGTGCCCGACGCTATCCGGGCTCCGGCTCCGGCTCCGACTCCCGCTCCGGCGCCTGCTGCGGCCCCGGCGCCGGCCGCGCCCCCCGCCCCGGCCCCGGCCGCGCCCGCGAAGGAGGTCGTGGCCAGCGCGCCTCCCAAGCTGTTCGAGGAATGCGCCGAAGCGTCGGATCGGCATATGGTCGCCGACGTATATCGCCTCGCTGCCGGCAACCAATCGGTGTACGACATGCGCGGGCGTAAGCCGATCAAGCGCGTTTGCCTGGCCCAACTCGATATCGTGCCGCGCTCCTTCCGCGAAGGCTTTCCCGGTATGGGCTCGACGATCGAATGGTTCGGTCTGGATATTCGCTTTACCGTCAATATTGCCGAAACCGGCACCTGGGAGCTGATGCTGTTGGCCGACGATGGTGCCGTTCTCAGCATCGACGATGAAAACGTGATCGACAACGACGGCATCCACGCCCCTACACCCGTGGCGACCAGGATCAAGCTGGAGAAGGGCTTGCACAATTTCCGCCTGCGCTACTTCCAGGGCCCAGGCCCGGATCTTGCGCTGATGCTTGCGTGGAAAAGGCCCGGTGCGGCCGATTACAGCTATTTGCCGCGCAGCCTGATAGGGCGGCCGCCTGCCGGCACGCTGCCGCCGATCCGCCCGAAGGAGTAATCAGGGCCGCTCCACGTTCCACACCTCACTTCCGACATTCATGAAAAAGACACACTGCCCCGCTCTCGTTCTCTTGTCCGTACTGGTTTCGCTGCCCGCGGCGTCATTCGCGCACAACCCGATTATTCAAACGATGTATACCGCCGATCCGGCACCCATGGTCCATAAGGGCACGCTCTACCTGTTTTCCAGCCACGACCAGGATGTCGGCGAAAAAAACAACTTCAACATGAAGGACTGGGTGCTCGCCACGACGACGGACATGGTGAACTGGACCCAGCATGGCGCGATCGCCTCCCTGCGGGATTTCGCCTGGGCCGCCAAGGAGATTTCCGGCTGGGACGGTTTTGATAATGGCGCCTGGGCTCCCCAGGTGATCGAGAGGGACGGCAAATGGTATCTCTACGCCCCGGTGCAAGGCCGCGGCATAGGCGTGCTGGTGGCCGACAATCCGCTCGGCCCGTACACCGATCCCATCAAGAAACCACTGATCGCCGGCCACGCCGGCGGCCTGTACGACAGCATCGATCCGACCGTCTACATCGACGACAACGGCCAGGCCTATCTCGCCTGGGGCAACCCGAATCTGTGGTCGGTGAAGCTGAACAAGGACATGATTTCCTACGACACGAGCGTCGGGGAGAATGGCATCATTCGCCATCCGATGACCGTCAAGGCGTTGGGCGAGCGCAATCCTCCGGACACACAAGGCACGACGCTTCCGAAGCGCGCCTTGCGCGGCACGTCCTACGAAGAAGGTCCCTGGCTCTACAAGCGCAAGAATCTCGCTTACCTGTTTTTTGCAGGTGGTCCCATCCCTGAGCATCTCGCCTACGCCACCGGCCCCACACCGGAAGGCCCGTGGACCTACGGCGGCGTCGTCATGCCCCCGCAAAGTGCGTTCACCAACCATCCGGGCGTGGTCGATTTCAAGGGCAAGACCTACCTCTTCTACCACAACGCCGCGCTTCCAGGAGGCGACGGCTTCAAGCGTTCCGTGGCCGTCGATGAGTTGAAGTTCAACCCGGACGGCTCGGTCCCGATGGTGCAACCGACCAGGGAAGGCCCGGCACCGGTCGCCACCCTCGATCCCTACAAGCGCGTCGAAGCCGAGACCATTGCGTGGTCGTCCGGTGTCAAAATCGAACCCAGCAGCGCCGGCGGCCAGAATGTGCGAGACATCCACGACGGGGCCTACATCCAGGTGCGCAATGTCGATTTCGGCGCGCCCGGCGCGCGCGCCTTCATGGCCAGCCTCTCCAGCACGGCCAAGCCGAAACAGGCCACCGGGGCGAAGATCGAGATTCGTTTGGGCAAGCTCGACGGCCAGCTGATCGGCACGCTGCCGGTCTCGGGAACCGGCGGCCAATGGAAGCCGCAGTCGGTCCGGGTCTCCGGCGCCTCCGGCGTCCAGGATGTCTTCTTCGTGTTCCGCGGTGCGGCCGGCGAAGAACTGTTCAAGTTCGATTACTGGCAATTCGCGCACCACGACCTGCCGGCGGACCGCGACTCCGGCGCGCCCCGGCCCGGCCCGGCGGCAAAGGCGGATCGTGCCCATAATCCCGTGATCTGGGCCGACGTTCCGGACATCGCAGTCATCCGGGTCGGCAAAACCTACTACATGAGCAGCACGACGATGCACATGAGCCCGGGCCTGCCGATCATGAAGTCGACGGACCTGGTCAACTGGAGCATGGCCTCGTACGCCTATGACACCCTGGCCGACAACGAAGCCTTCCGCCTCGAAAACGGCAAGAACGCCTACGGTGAGGGCTCCTGGGCCAGCAGCCTGCGTTACCACGACGGCATGTTCTATGCCTCGACGTTCTCCGCCACCGCCGGAGGACGCACCCATATCTACGCCACGCGCAATCCGGGGCGCGGCCCGTGGAAAGAAACGAGTTTCGAGCCCGCGCTGGGTGACCACAGCCTGTTTTTCGACGACGACGGTCGTGTCTACATGGTGTTCGGGGGCGGCCGCATCTCGCTCAGGGAGCTGAAACCCGATCTCACTGGCTTCAAGCCCGGCGGCGTCAACAAGGTCATCATCGAAAACGCCAATGCCCTCTTCGGCGCCGACCAGGGCGGGCTCAAAGCCGAGGGCTCGCAGCTCTCCAAGATCAACGGCCGCTACTACCTCTTCAACATCGCCTCGCCCAAGACCCGCTGGGCACGCACCGTCATCGTCCACCGCGCCGACAAGATCGACGGTCCCTACGAGGGCCGCATCGCGCTCGATGATCGCGGTATCGCCCAGGGCGGCCTCATCGACACCCCGGAAGGCAAATGGTATGCCTATCTTTTCAAGGACAACGGCGCCGTCGGTCGCGTTCCCTACCTCGTGCCCGTGACCTGGAAGGACGGCTGGCCCGTGCTCGGCCAGGACGGCGAAGTGCCCATGACGCTCGACATCCCCGCCGGCCGACAGGGCCGCTCGGGCGCGTCCGGTATCGTCGCCTCCGACGAATTCGACCGCTCGCCCGGCGCCCCCGCCCTGCCACTCGCCTGGCAATGGAATCACAATCCCGAGCCGCGTAACTGGTCGCTCACCAAGCGCCCCGGCTACCTGAGCTTCGTCACCAGCCGGGTCGATTCCAGCCTGCCTGAGGCGAGGAATACCCTCACCCAGCGCACCTTTGGCCCTGACAGTTTCGCCACCACCAGCATCGACGTGAGCGGCATGAAAGACGGCGACTGGACCGGCCTTGCCGCCTTTCAGAAAAAATACGGTTTTGTCGGCGTAAAGATGAGCGCCGGCGCCAGGTCGCTCGTCATGGTGAGCGCCGACTCCGGCCAGCCCGAGGAGGTCGCCTCCATTCCCCTTTCCGGCAAAACCGTTCACCTCAAGGTCGAATGCGAATTCCAGTCCGCGCCTGACGATGCCCGTTTCGGCGTCGACGAGAATGGCGCCAAGACCTATGGCATACCGGGGGCGCCTGAAGTCGCCCGCTTCTCCTACAGCCTCGACGGCAAATCCTGGACCCCGATCGGGCGTCCCTCGCGCCTTACCTACACCTTCCCGCACTTCATGGGTTACCGCTACGCGCTCTTCTATTATTCGACGCAGACCGCCGGCGGCCGCGTCGACTTTGACTACTACCGGATCGGTCAAAGCGGGGGCTCCCGCTGACCGCCGCCAGCGGAGGGCCTTATCGCGCCGGCTCGCGCGCGTCCTTCTTGCATGCATCCCGGAATGCCTTCGGGGTGCATTGGTATTCTTGCTTGAAGAGCTTGATGAAATATGAGGAATTTCTGTAGCCGACCGAATAGGCGACTTCTGCAATACTGGCACCGGTGTTTTCCACCAACAGGCGCGATGCTTCGGTCAATCTGA